>CAZXKN010000116.1:0-69641 GCA_964641815.1 uncultured Gemmatimonadaceae bacterium
AGCGCGTGGAGCAGGTGGATCGTGATGCGCGCGCCGCTCGCCGCCAGCGGATGGCCGATCGCGATCGCCCCGCCGTGCACGTTCGTCTTGGAGCGGTCGAGGCCCAGCTCCTTCTCCACGGCCAGGTACTGCGGTGCGAACGCCTCGTTCACCTCCACGAGGTCCATCTGGGCCAGCGTGAGTCCTGCCTTTTCCAACGCCTTGCGCGCGGCGGGGGCGGGACCGATCCCCATGAATTTGGGCTCGACTCCCACCACGCCCCACGCGACGAGGCGGCCAAGCGGCTTCAGGCCGTGGGCCTTCGCGTACGCGTCGCTCGCAATCACCGTCGCGGCGGCCCCGTCCGAAATCCCTGAAGCGTTGCCCGCCGTGACCAGTCCATCCTTCTTGAAGTACGGCTTCAACGCCGCAAGCGCTTCGAGAGTCGTCTCGGGGCGCATATGCTCGTCGGCCCGGAACTCGACCGTCTGGCCCTTCTTCTTGATGGGGACGGCGATCACTTCGTCCTGAAATACGCACGCATCCCAGGCTTGTTTGGCACGGTGCTGCGACCCCACTGCCACCTCGTCCACCTCGGTGCGCGACAGCTTGTACTTCTCGGCGAGGTTCTCGGCGGTTTCGGCCATCGAGAGGCCGCACTGCGGGTCCTTCAACGCCTCCCACAGCAGGTCCTCGAGCGGAGCCGGCCCCAGGCGCAGCCCCCAGCGCGCACCGCGCACGACGTGCGGCGCCTGGCTCATCGACTCGCCGCCGCCGGCGAGCACGACCTGCGTCTCGCCCAGCATGATGAGCTGCGCCCCTTGGGTGATCGCCTCGAACCCCGAGCCGCACAGGCGGTTGACCGTCACCGCCGGCGTCTCGATCGGCAGCCCGGCCTTGAGGGCCACATGGCGGGCCATGTAGATGGCGTCGACCGACGTCTGCAGCGCGTTGCCGAACACCGTGTGCCCGACGTCCCCCGCGGGCACGCCGGAGCGCTCCAGCGCCTGGCGCGACGCGATGGCGCCGAGCTCGATGGCCGACAGGTCCTTCAGCGATCCGCCGAACGAGCCGAAGCCGGTGCGGACTCCGGAAAGGAAGACGACGTCGGTCCCACTGCCCTGGGTCTTCATGAAGCCTGCTCCACTCACGAGAAGGCGGAATATAACCGCCTACGCTGTGGTGCCCCGGGCCTTCCAGAAGAGGTAGGCAGGCGTGCCGACCAGGACGATGCCCAGACCGGCCAACGCCTGCTGCGGTCGAGCGAACACCGTGTTTGCCACGATCGCCAGGGCGGCCAGAATGAAAAGGGCGGGCGTCAGGGGATATCCGGGCACGCGGAATGGCCGGGCCGCTTCCGGGTGGCGCCGTCGCAGCACGAACACGCTCGCAGCCGCCAGTGCCGCGAACAACCAGCTGGCGAAGACGACGTACGTCAGCAGCTGCTCGAAGCTGCCCCACAAGGTGAGCACAATCGCCCAGACGCCGCCCACCGCGATCGCCATCGCCGGCGTTCCGAACTTCGGATGCACGGTCCCCAGCGAGCGGAAGAACACACCGTCCCGTCCCATGGCGTAGTACATCCGCGGACCGGTGAGGGCGAGGCCATTGGCGGCGCTGAACACCGACACCAGGACGGCGGCACTGACGAGCTTCGCCGCGACGGGGCCGAACAATACACGCACGGCATCAGCGGCGACGCGCTGCGATCCGGCAACGCCCTCGGGGCCGAGCGTCGCCAGATACCCGATGTTGGCGAGCAGGTAGAGCGCCACGAGCGCCGCCGTGCCGATGACGATGCCGCGCGAGAAGTCGCGCTGCGGATCGAGCGCCTCGCCGGCGGAGTTCGTCACGTTGATCCATCCCTCGTATGCCCACAGCACGCCCAGCAGCGCCACCCCGGCCCCCGACAACAGCGCGCCCGACGGCGACGCGGTAAAGGCATGGCGCGCGCTCACCGCGCCGTTGTGTCCGAGGGTGAGTCCGGCGATCGACAGCAGCACAATCGCCCCGACCTTCACCGCGGTGCTCCAATTCTGCACCGTGGCCGCTTGCCGCACGCCGCGAATGTTCACCGCGCTCACGACGACGATCATGAGGGCCGGCAGGAGCCTCTTGCCGACATCCCCGAGCGGCACGAGCTCGCCGGCGTAACCGGCGAACGCGACGGCCAGCGTCGCGGTCGATCCGGTGTTGATGGCGAGAAACAGCGTCCAACCGAGCAGAAATGCTGGGAAGGTCCCGAACGCTTCGCGCACGTAGGTATACGAGCCACCCGCGTCGGGATACGACGACCCCAGCTCGGCGAACGTCAGCGCACCGAGCAGCGAGCAGATGCCGCCCACCAGCCAGACGACGAGCGCCACGCCGGGATCGGCGGCGGTGTTGCGCAACACGGTACCGGGGACGAGCCAGATCCCCGACCCGATGACCGTTCCGATAACGACGAGGACGAGGTCACCCCGCCGCAGCGAGCGGGTGAGGCCGCCGCTCAATGCCCCGCCGCCATGCCGTCCTTGCGCGGATCCGAGCCGCCGGCGTAGCCGCGCGGCAGCCGCAGGATCGCCTGGGCGCCGCCGAACGCCACCCCGCTGTCGGCGACGATCGCGTGCCCCAGCAGGGCGAGCCGGCGCCGCACCGCGTCGCCGATGGCGGGCTCGAGCGCAACTCGCAGCCCGTCGAGATGGCGGAAGCGCGGCGCATCGACGGCGTCCTGCAGGTCCATGCCGAACACCAGCAGATTCAGCAGCACCTGGACCTGGCCCTGCGGCTGCATCGAGCCACCCATCACGCCGAACGACAGCCACGGCTCGTCGGCGCCGTTGGCGCCCGCGCGCGTCACGAACGCGGGGATGATGGTGTGGAACGGCCGCTTCCCCGGGGCCACGGTGTTGGCCAGTCCCTGCTCGAGCGTGAACCCGGCGCCGCGGTCCTGCAGCGCGAATCCGGTCCCCGGCACCACGACCCCGGAGCCGAAGAGATCGTAGAGCGAGTTGATGAACGAGACCATATTGCCGGCCGAGTCGGCGACGGTGAGGTAGATCGTCTCGCTCGCCGTCATCGCCTTCCCTGGTGCGGGACGGTCCTGCGCCCGACTGCTGTCGATCTGGGCTCGCCGAGCCGCGACGAAGGGATCGGCGAGCAGCGCGTTGGGGGCGATCGTCATGGCCGTCGGCTCACCGACGTACTGCGCGATGTCGGCGTATGCCAGCTTCTTCGTCTCGATCAGGAGATGGAGGTAAGCCGCCGAGTTGTTTCCCAGCGCGCGCAGGTCGTAGGGCTCGAGGATGCGCAGCATCTCCAGCGTCGCCACGCCCTGTCCGTTGGGCGGCAGCTCCCAGACGCGGTAGCCGCGGAAGGTCGCCGAGATCGGCGTCACCCATTCGACGCGATGGTGGCGCAGGTCGTCGAGCGTGAGATAGCCACCCAGCTCGTGGACCCGATCGACGATGCTGCGGCCCAGCTCCCCGCCGTAGAACACGTCCGGTCCGCGTGTCGCGATCACACGCAGGGTGCGGGCGAGATCGGGATTCCGGAACCATTCCCCGGCTTTCGGCGCGCGGGTCCCGTCCACGAGAAACGTGGCGCGCGCGCCGGCGTCACGCGCGAGCTTCGCCGTTTCGCTGGTCCAGTCCTGAGCGATGATCGGTGTGACCGGAAACCCCTCTTCGGCATAGCCGATCGCCGGCTGCAGTGCCTGCGCCAGGGTGATCGTGCCGTAGCGGTGCAGCAGCGCCTCCCACCCCGAGAGTGCGCCGGGGACCGTCACATCCTCCACGGTTTCCTGGGGCATCGTGCTGTGGCCCCGGGCGAGCAACGCGTCGCGGGTCATGAGGCTGCCGGCGCGCCCACTGGCATTGAGACCGATGAGGGTATGGTCCTTCGCGTTCCACACCAGCGCGAACATGTCGCCGCCGATCCCGGTCATCATGGGCTCGACGACATTGAGCACCGCGGCGGCCGTCACCGCGGCGTCGACGGCGTTGCCGCCGCGCTCCAGCACCGCCAGTCCCGCGGCGGTGGCGAGCGGCTGGCTGGTCGCGATCATCCCGTGAGGGGCGTACACGGTCGAACGATGGGCCATGGTCGTGGGTCGTGGTGACTGGGCGAAGATCGGGTGCGCCGCGAGCGCGGCACTCAAGACGAGGACGTGGCGCGTCACAGGCGCTCCAGGACGGCCGCGGCAGCGGCCCTGGTCGAGGTGGTCCCGCCCAAGTCCTGTGTGCGGACTCCGGCGGCGAGGGCTTGCTGGACGGCGCGCTCGATCGCGCGCGCGGCGTCCTCGTGGCCGAGGCGCTCGAGCATGAGGGCGCCGGTGAGAATGGCGGCCACGGGATTCGCGACTCCTTTGCCGGCGAGCGGCGGGGCCGAGCCGTGCACCGGCTCGAACAGTCCCGGCCGGCCGGGATGGAGGTTGGCGCTGGCCGCGAGGCCGAGTCCGCCCACCAGTCCCGCGCCCAGGTCCGAGAGAATGTCGCCGTAGAGGTTGTTGGTGACGATCACCTGGAAGCGGCCGGGGTCACGCACCATCTCGAGTGCGAGGGCGTCGACGAAGCGATGCTCCGCGGTGATGCCGGAGTACTCCGCCGCGATGACCTTGAAGCGTTCCTGCCAGATGCGGTGGGCGGGGACGGCGTTCGACTTGTCGCTCATCGTGACCCGCGTTTTCCCGTGGGTGCGTGCCCATTCGAAGGCCGCGCGGATGATGCGGTCGACGCCCTGTGCCGTGTTGATCTCCTCGGCGATGTACTCCTCGCCCGAGATCCGCCCTCTCCCGAGGTAGACTCCCTCGGTGTTCTCCCGGAAGATCACGAAATCGATCTCCTGCGCCGCCCGGAGCGGTGTCAGATCCGGGTGCAGCAGCTGCACCGGCCGGAAGTTGATGTAGAGATCGAGCCGGAATCGCAGGCCGAGCAGAATGTCTCGAGCGTGCTCGTTGCCGGGGACGCGCGGGTCGCCGATCGCGCCGAGGAAGATGGCGTCGACGTCATCGCGCAAATGATTGAAGGCAGGATCGGGGAGGGTCTCGCCCGTCTTGAGGTAATGGTCAGCGGAGTAGGGGAGGCGCTCCCACCGGATCGAGGCGTCGTGTGCGGCGGCTGCCTGCTCGATCACTGGGATCGCCGCGTCGATCACTTCGGGACCGATCCCGTCGCCGGCGATGACGGCGACGCGGTGGGCAACAGGCGTCATCGGTCGTCGGTCATCGGTCGATGTCCCGGTGCAGTAACCGATGACCGATTACCGAAAACCGACGACGCTGCGTCACTCGAACCCCGTCGCTCTCCCGCATCCGATGCAGTACGCCCACCCGACGTCCACCTCGCTGCCGCACGCGGGGCACTTCAGCTCCCCCGAAGGCGGCTGGCCGCAATGCGGGCAGAAATTGACCTTGCGGTTCGCGGGCACCGAGCCGCCACAATAGGGACACTGCCGCGGCGGCACCGCCTCTTCCGCGTCAGCCAGCTCGAACGCCGGGGCATTCGGCTCGAACTCCGGCGCATCGGCGACATCGGCTCGCTCGAGGTCAGTGAACATCACCGGGGGGATCGGGTTTTCCGACGTCCAGCTGACCGGCTCGTCTTCCTCCTCTTCCGCGACCAGCTCCGGCTCCTCCCGGTCCCGCACCGGCTGCGGCGGGGCATAGCCCGCCATGTCGCCGCGCAACACCCGCTCGGCGGCGAAGCGATTGATCATCACGCGGGCGTCGGGGAAGTTGCGGAAGAACGAGGTGTCCGGGTTCGTCGCCGTGACTTCCTGCTGCATCCCCTCACGGACGTCGGGGGGATCGAGCTGCACCAGACCGCGCTCCCCCGCGAGCAGCCGCAGTACCGTCATCTCGTAGTCCTGGTGCGTGGCCACTTTCAGCCGCGACCGGTTGGAGCGATAGGGGACGAGCCGCTCGTACAGGTCGGCGGCGGGGAAGGGGAGAGCGAGCCGCGCGTCGCGCGACAGGGCTTCGACGAGGCACTCGAAGAGCCGGTCCAGCTCGTCGCTCATGGGACGACAACCACACCCTTCATTGTACCTCTCCCCCTGTCCACCCTCACTTCACTACCACCACGCCCTTCATGAACGGGTGTGGCGTACAGTGGTAGGTGAAGGTACCTGCGTGATCGAAGCGGTGCACGAAGGACGTGTTCGGATTGATCAATTGCGAGCCCTGTTCTCCACTGTCGAACGTGACGGTGTGTCCGAGGGGATCGATGTTGTTCCAGCGGACTGCCTGCCCCACGGAAATGACCACGGTATCGGTCGGGAACTTCATGGCTCCGATGGTGACGGTCGCGCCGAGCGGTGCGTTGACATCTCCTACCACCCTCGCCGATCCGCCACCGTGGAACCAGGGAGCGAAGCGACGCAGATGAATGGGGATGGTGAACTCGAACCCGTAGAGACGTTGCGAGCTGCCGATGGAATTCCCCTGAATCGTGCTCGCCGTCACGTTGGAGACCTCGAACGCGAAGGTGTGAGGCGAATTGGGGATCTGCACCTGGATTCCGGCACTCCACGCCGCCCGGACCGTGGGGCTGACGAACGAGCCCACGTCGGCTGAGACTGCGAAGTACTGCGACAACCGGGCGACGGCGCCGCCGGCAAACGCGGCGCGCCCCTTGGCAACCCCGAGTGCCTTCGACGCGTACCGGGCCGCGCCCTCGAGGGTGAGCGCGCCCACGGTATAGTCGACGCCGAGCTCTCCATCGGCGCTCTTGGCGAGCAGGCTGTAGGCCGGGGTTACCGCGACGTGCAGACCCGTGCTCCCTTCAGGGCCGCCGTATGCCCGCCAGCGCGCGAACAGCTCCGTCTCGTTGGTCGAGGTGGCGCCACGTCCCAGACCGACCAGGGACTTTGTCGCGAACCAGGTCCCGATCGCGACCCGGTGTGTGATGCCGGTCGAGAGCGTAAACGTCGGCGAATTCACGACGAAGTGGCCGCTCGAGGACGTCGCGGGAGAGACGTAGAAGCGATGTAGAAAATTGAACTGCACGACGTTGGGCTCCGCCACCCAGGTCCCCGCGAGGTTGGGGGACCGATACAGCAGCGATTGGGCCGAAAGTGGAGCGGCAAGACCCAATACGGTACTGACGACGATGAGGCGCATGCAATGCCCTCCGGTGGTGGTCAACGAATCCGCATTCCCCAATCCGCAATCGGCAATGCCGTCATCGCCACTCGTTCACCCAGCGGTCGTACTGCACGGTGGTGACGCCCCCCGAACCGAGTACTTCGATGCCGGACGGATCGCGGTAGGCCTTGCGATAGAAGACATGAGTCACGCCCGAGTTGATGATGAGCTTGGCACACATCACGCAGGGGCTCGCGCTGACGAACAGCACCTTGTCGCGCACATTGCCGGGCGCCTTCACCAGGGCATTCATCTCGGAGTGAATGCAGCCGCAGCTCCCCGGCACGGCGCTGTCGCAGCGGTTGGCGAGTCCCCTGGCGTTGCCGTTGTAGCCGATCGCCAGGACGTTCTCGAGCTGCTGGTCGGTCACCACGGTCCCGACCTGCAGCCGTACGCAGGTGGACCGTTTGGCCAGCTCCTCCGCCATCCGCATGTACACCTCGTAGAGCGGAATGCGCTCCACTGGAGGCGCGGCCGCGCCGTCGGCCGTGAGGTTGAGGCGGTGCGTGTTGGCCGCGACGCCGTCCTTAGGTACGCTCATGCACCTCCCCATCGGGGTCGTATGCCTGATACTTGCCGCGGGCGCGCTGCTGCGCGAGCCACGTGTCGAACCCCGACGGCACGAGACCGTTGGAGCGCTCCTGCCGTTCGGCGGCCCGCGTCGCGAGGAAGTCCGCGTACTCGTTCTTGGCGACCTCGTTGTGGCCGCGCACCCACTCCCAGTCCACCGTCAAGCCGTCTCGCGCCTGATCGAGCTTCTGCCACAGCAGCAGATTCTCGATCTCTCCCCCTTTGCGCTTCCAGCCCCGCGCCTTCCACCCGGGGAGCCATTCCGTGATCCCTTTGACGAGATACTCCGAATCGGAGACGTAGCGAATGCGGGCGTGCTGCCACTGCCGGTGTACCCACTCGAGCGTCGCGATCGCGCCGGCCAGCGCCATGCGGTTGTTGGTGGTGGCGGGGGCGAACTCGTAGAAATCCCAGCGCGCGATACTGTCGCCTGCGGGGGCCTCGATCAAGGCGCCGTTCCCGCCGGGACTGGGCTCGTCGCGGCGATTGCCGAGACAGCTTTCATCGGCGTGCACGAGCACGGTGGTGACGGCGCGGGCGGGCATCAGGGTTGAATGGCGACGGGCAGATCGGTGTGCAACAGGATGTCTTCGGTGTGGGACGCGACGCTGGCGCGGCGCTCCAACGGCCCGCGCGGCACGTGCGCTCCGGCGAACAGCGCGTCGGCGTGGATCGCCCGCACCACACGTCCCACCACGTCCCCGGCGGAGCCTTCTTCCAGATGCGTCTGGAACGGCACACCGAGCAGCGAGAGCTCCGCCTCGGCCTGCCCCAGGACCTGCATGCCCTCGGCGCGGTCGCTGCAGGCGTGAATCACATGCACCGTGCTGCCGGTGACGCTGGCGAAGCGCGCCGCGAGGTCCAAGGCCCGGCGGTTGCGGCCGTCGAACGCCACGGCGCACACCTGCATCGGAGACGGGCCGCCGCCGCATACGATCACGATGCGCTCGGAGAGCCGGATCAGCGACGCGGCGGTGTGTCCCAGCGCCGTCGGGCCGGCGTGCTCCGTCTCGACCCCGCGCCGTCCCACCAGCACCGCATCCACTCCCTTCGCCAGTTCGGCGAGGGCGACGTCCGGGTCTCCCTGCTGCTGCTGCCCCTCCACCTCGAGCCCCGCTGCGGCGACGCGGAACCGCCCCCGGTCGACCAGGGCGGCCGCCGCCTCGGCACCACCCTTGGTGGACTCCTCCACCGCCGCCACGATGATCAAGGAATGAAAACGCCGCGCCAGGACCACCGCCTGCTCGAGCGCGGCGTCGGCGTGCGGGCTTCCGTCCAGGCCGACGAGGAGGCGGGTGAACATCAGCGCGCGCTCACGGCAGGACGGAGAAGCGATCGAGCTCGCGCAGCGGGAAGCGCAGTACTTCGCCGGTCATCGGCAACCGGGCATCGAGCGCCTCGTTGCGTCCGTCGATGTGCAGGTGCTCCGCCACGACGACGTACTCGGTGCCGCGGCGCGACAGCGCCACGCGGCGCCGCTCCCGCACCGCCCGCTCGAGCGCATCGAGCGCGTCGGGGGAGAGCGACCGGTACTCCGGGATGGCGGGCATTGTCCAGGTGAGATTTAACGGGCGTCGATCGTTCCCGCTGGCCCGGCCGTGACGGCTCCGATTACCGCAGCAGCCGCCAGGCCTTCACGCGCCATTGCCTGCTGCAACCGCTCGACGCGCTCCGGCGGCAGCGTGATCAACAGGCCGCCCGACGTCTGCGCGTCCGCCAGCAGCAGGCGCTCCTCCTCGGGGATCGTCGCGGCGAACCGCACCGCCTCGCGCACGCTCTCGAGATTGCGTTTGGTCCCGCCCGGCACCGCGCCGCGCGCCAGCAGCGCGCGGGCCCCGGCGAGCACGGGGACCGTGGCGGCTGCGAGCGTGGCGGCGACGCCGCTGGCCCGCAGCAGCGAATGGAGGTGGCCGAGCAACCCGAAGCCGGTGACGTCGGTCGCGGCATGCACGCCGACCGCCAGCATCGCCCGCGACGCGGCGGCGTTGAGCGTCGTCATCGCCGTCACCGCGCCGGCGAGCGTCGCGGCGTCGGCAAGGTCGCGCTTCAGCGCGGTGGTAATGATCCCCGTGCCGATCGGCTTGGTGAGCAGCAGGGCGTCGCCGGGCTGCGCCCCGGCGTTGGTGACGATGCGCTCGGGGTGCACCTCGCCGATCACCACCATCCCGAACTTCGGCTCGGGATCATCCACCGAGTGCCCGCCCAGCACGAACGCGCCCGCGGCCTGCGCAACGTCGCTGCCGCCCCGGAGCACCTCGCCCAGCAGCTCGAAGGGGAGCCGGTCCCGCGGCCACCCGACGAGGTTGAGCGCAAACAGCGGCGCGCCGCCCATCGCGTAGACGTCGGAGAAGGCATTGGTGGCGGCGATACGCCCGAAGTCGTAGGCGTCGTCGACGATCGGCGTGAAGAAGTCGACCGTCGCAACGAGCGCCCGCTCCGGTGACAGCTGGAACACCGCCGCATCGTCGCGGCTCGAGGCGTCGACGAGGATGCGCGCGTCGTGCGGGACGGGGATATGGCGCAGCACCTCGCTCAGCTCGGAGAACCCGAGCTTGCAGGCGCATCCCGCCCCGTGGGAGAAGGCGGTGAGGCGAACGGAGGTGGCGGTCATGGATCGGGAAATATGGAGGAGACGGTAGGAGACGGTAAGAGACGGTAAGGGATGCTACCCCTACCGTCTCTTACCGCCTCTTGCCGTCCCCTACCGTCAGGCTTCTTGCGCGACCAGTAGCGATCTGAGCCCGATCAGCGCACGCTCTTCGTTCGCCGGCTCGTCGAAGCTGCCATCCTCCCGCTGCATCGCCAACAGCGCGGGCACGGCGTTGGAGATCAGCTCCCGCGCCGGCCGGATCCCGGCGAGCAGCAGGGACTCGAGCATGTGGAACAGGTTCGCGTCGCCCCACGTTCCGTCGGGACGCTGGCTCTCGCCGAGACGCTCGACGCACGCCGGGAGCCGGTCATGGTACGGGACCGGCGCCACCGCCACGACGCCGAGGGCGCTGGCGGCGAGCTCGTTGTGCACGCTGGGCCAGAGACTTAAGACCCGCTCGAGGCGGCGCAACACTCGCGGCCGGGCATCCTGGCGCGCTCGGAGCAGCACGCGCAACCCGAGGCACTCCGCGGCGAACGTCGCCCCTTCCGCGCTCGTGAGCACGGTCCCGTTGGGCAGGGCGAGCGGCGACGGCGCCGACAGCGCGGGCGGCATCTCGAGGAACGTCAGCACCCAGGCCACGAGCCGCGCCAGGCTGCCCTGCAACGCGTCGAGTCCCAGGTCCATCATCTCCCATGCGGCCCAGGCCGTGGTGACCAATGACCCGCCGATCGAGCCGTCCATCTTCGTCTTGGCGCGCCGCTCGCTGACGAGCACCTGTGTGAGCTGCTCGTCCTCCGGGCGGGGGATCCCCAACAGTCGGCGGCCCAAGACACCTTGGCGCGAATCGAGGACCGAAAAGAAATTCTCCAGGCGTGTGATCGCCTGCTCCAGCGAGGTCGACATGAGGCCTCCGTGGGTCTGGAGGTGGATCGGTGCAGCGGTTTGGCGCGAATGCGAAATCCACGGCGACGGGCTCAGGGAAGCCGTGTGATCTCTACAGTCTGGCTGATAGTCCTTGAGCGCAGAAAAGGTTCCCGGAAGAATCGCTCACCCGAGCCGCCACGCCAGGATGGCGCCTGCACCACAATAGCGCATCACCGAAAATGCCATGGCCGCGAATGCGGGACGGGTCGAGAGGGCGGACGCGAGCAGCCCGACGAGGCCGAACAGCAGCCACCACGCACCGTGGCCGAGGCTGTCGAACCACAGCGACGCAAACAACGTGACGACGAGCGCTTCGAACGCGCTGGCCGCGAGCGTACCTGCCGTCGGGGCCGGACTCACGGTGACGCCCGTCACACGATGCGCGGCCCAGCCGGCGGCGGCGAACCAGATCGCCACGGGGACCCAGGCGAGCAACAGCCGCCCGAGCGTCATCCGCTCGTGGCGCCGCCCTTGCCGCGGCGATCGGACGGCACGTAGCCGGGCCCGCGCAGGCCGCGACCCGGACGGGCAGCGGTGATCTCGCCGCGTCGCAGCACGATCTGGCCGTTGACCAGCACGTAGGTGATGCCGACGGAGGGCTGGTGTGGCTTCTCGAAGGTCGCGCGGTCGTTCACCGTCTCGGGATCGAACACCGTGATGTCGGCGGCCATCCCGGGCCGCAGCAGGCCGCGGTCAGCGAGGCCGACGCGCTGCGCGGCGAGGGACGTCATTTTGCGCACTGCGAACTCGAGCGGCATCAGATGTTGCTGGCGCACGTACAGTCCGAGGATGCGCGGGAACGTCCCGTACGCCCGCGGATGCGTGTAATCCTTGCCGAACGGTCCGTCGGGGGCGACGCCGGAGGCATCGCAGTCCACCGCCACCCACCACGTCTTCAGCGCCGCCTGCACATCGTCATCTCTCATCTCGAAGTAGATCGCGCCGGTGCGGGCGTGGTCGGCGAGCACGATGTCGAACAGCGTCTCAATGGGGTCCTTCTTGCGCTCGCGGGCGATGTCCCCGAGGTGACGTCCGTCGAGCGCGTGGAGCGAGTCCTGGAACACCCCGGCGATCATCACCCCATCAGCGCCGCCCGAATTGATGTAGGGGTTCTCGTCGCCGCCTCCGGTGAGCATCTCCTGGCGCAGCTTGACCCGGGTGGGCCGGTCGCGCAGCCGTGCGAGCAGTGAATCCGTCCCGCCGGCGTGGGCCCACTGCGGGATCGCCGCGTCGAGCGACGTGGCGGCGGCGATGTAGGGATACTGATCGGCGGTGATGTCGAGCCCCGCGGCCCGGGCGGAGTCGATGCGCTGAATCAGGTGCGGCATGCGGCCCCACTGCGGCGCGCCTGCGGCCTTGAAATGCCAGATCTCGGCGGGGATATCGGCGGCCTGGGCAATGCGGAACACTTCGTCGAGCGCCTCGTCTTCGTGTCCCGCTTCGTTGCGGATGTGGGAGGCGTAGATCCCGCCGTGACGGCGCGCCGCGCGCGCGAGCCCGATCAGCTCTTCGGTCGGTGCGTAGATCGCCGGGGCGTACAGCAGGGCCGTCGACACGCCGAGGGCGCCCTGTTCCATCATGGTGTCGACCAGCGCTTCCATGTGGGCCTGCTCGGGGCCGGTGGCCGGACGGTTGGCGAAGCCGATCACCGCCATCCGCACCTGCGTGGCGCCGACGAACGTCGCGATATTGATCGTGGATCCGGTGTGCTCGAGGTGGGCGAAGTAGCCGTCCAGATCGCGCCAGTCCTCGCTGAACTTGTACTTCTTCATCACCGCGGAATCGAGCGCGACCAGCCGGTCGGTGAGCGGCGCCACCGAGCCGCCTTCTCCCGTCACTTCGGTCGTGATCCCCTGCGTCACCTTCGAAAGCGCCCGATTGTCGATCAGGACGTTCGTCTCCGACTGCCCCAGCATGTCGACGAAGCCGGGTGCGACGACCAGCCCTTTCACGTCGAGCGTTTCCTTCGCCGTCCCGGTGAGGCGGCCGATCGCGGCGATGCGATCGCCGCGCACGCCGAGATCCCCGCGCCAGCGCGGATTGCCGCTGCCGTCGACGATCCAGCCGCCGCTGAGCAGCACGTCATACGTGGCGTTCGCCGGCGGCGGCGGCGCGGCGGTACTGGACGGCTTGGGGCGCTGGCACGCCGCGGCGGCGAGCAGCACGAGCCCCGCACAGGTCACTTTTTCCATTCGGCCCTCAAGGAATCCGGTTTGATCGCCCGCCCGCGCAGCATCACCCAGGCGATGTCGCGGGTGGCGGAAATGTCGTCCACGGGACTGCGGTTCAGTACGACCAGATCGGCCACCTTCCCCTGCACCAGCACGCCGATCGAATCGGCGCCGAGCACCTGGGCGGCGTGCCGGGTCGCGGCGGTCAGCGCCTCGATCGGGGTGAAGCCGGCCGCGACGAGCAGCGCGAGCTCTTCGTGCAGCGAGGCGCCCGGAACGAGGAGCGGGTTCGCGGCACCGGTGCCCGTCGCGACGAGTCCCCCCGCGGCCTTGAAGTCCCGCACGAACTGATCCTGCCGGTCGCGGCCGCGGCGGAACGCGGCGAACTGCGGCGCGCGCCAGCCGCTGCGCTGCAGCCACCCCGCGGCGTCGCGCACCGTTGCGGCGTCGGCGGGGACGTCCGCCATGCCGAAACGCGTCGCCAGGGCGGGGTCGTCGAAGCGCGCGTAGGTGTCGTGCGCGACCAGTGCCGGCACGATGGCGACGTGCGTGGCGGCGAGGGCGCGGGCCGTCCGCTCCACCGTCGCCGAGTCGAGCCCTCCCCAGCTCGCCTCTTCCAGCGTGAGGCCGGGGAAGAAGAGGTCGTGGGCGCGGACGAAGGGGGCAGGGTCCATCGCCGACGCGACGACGCCGGAGAGATCCTCCAGCGACGCGACGCCGGCGCGCGCGGCGGACACGGCGTCGAGCTTGCCGACCCGCGCCGCGACGCGCAGCCGCAGCGTCGCGGCTTCGTCGATGATGGCCCGCAACAGCTCCGGCGTGATCTTCGTGTAGACCATCACGAAATCCGCTCCGGCGACGGCGCGCTGATCCACCGCCTGTCGGGCTTCCTCGTCTCCCGACACCGCGGCGGCGCCGGGGAGCGTGGGGGCGAGCCCGTCGATCGCCGCCCCCGCCGTGTACACGCGCGGCCCGATGATGGATCCGAGATCGACGTCTTTCTTGAGCGTAAACCCTGAATCCGCCGGAGAATGCACGTCGCGCACCGACGTGACGCCCCACGCGACGTAGCGCGGCAACGCCCACCGCTCCACCATCGCGTTGGCGTCGATCAGACCGGGGATGATCGTCTTGCCCAGCAGATTGATGCGCTCGGCGCCGCGCGGCACTTTGATTTCGTTCACGCGGGCGACCGCTTTGATCTCCCCATCCTTAATGAGGATCAGCGCGTCCGTCTTCGGTGCACCGCCCGAGCCGTCGATCAGCGTCGCGCCTTCCAGCGCGATCATCCCTTTCCCGGGGGACGTGCACGCCGCGGCCAGCGCCAGGGCGCCGAGCTGCGCGGCGGTCCACCAGCGACTCACGGCTTGGGATCCGCCGACGTGTGATCGTGGAGAATCAGCCAGCGCGGCCCTCGCTTCTGCAGGATCAGCGTGAACGGCCCGCTGGCGGTGAGGGAATCGCCGCGGTGCAGCGCGAAGCGGGCGGTGGCGAACGCGAGGTCGAGGGTGAGCGGCTGGACACGCACCTCGCTGAAGGACAGCGAATCGCGCGACTTGCCGGGCGCGAAATACGTCGTCTTGTAGTGATCGTAGAGCGGCTGCCAGCCGTATTGCACGTGACCGCCGGTGACGTAGCTCGTAGTCGAATCCCTGGCGTAGTCGCTCATGAAGCCGTCGAGGTCGCCCCGGTTCCAGTCGCTCGCCGAGCGGGTGAGCGCGGCGGTGATTTCCTGCTGGGGATCTCCGGTGGGGACCTTGGGTGCCGCGCAGGCAGCCGCGAGCACCACCACACCGCATACGCTGCGCATGACCACCTCTTCGTTGGCGGGCCGCCACAACGTACCTTGCCGGATGGCCGATGCAACCCCGTTCGCGGGAGCCATCGTCTACGGACCGGTCCTTTCCCGTCGCCTGGGACGGAGTCTGGGGATCGATCTCCTGCCGCCGCGCTCGAAGCTGTGCGAGCTCGACTGTCCCTATTGCGATTGCGGATTCACCACCCCACGGGTCCCGCGGGACCGCTGGCCGTCTCCCGACGAAGTCGGCCAGGCACTGCGGCGGGCGCTCGAACGCTCAGCGACGGCCCCCCACTGGATTACGCTGTCGGGGCGCGGCGAGCCGACGTTGCACCCGCGGTTCGCCGTAGCCGTCGATCGTGTGCTCGCGGCGCGGGACGCGCTCGCCCCAGCGGTGCGCGTCGCCATCCTCTCCAACGGCATCGCCGCCCGGGTGCCGTCCATCCGCGACGCCCTGCGGCGGCTCGATGCGCGCATCATGAAGCTCGATCCCGGTCCGGCGGCGCGGGTGAACGGCGCGGTCATCGACGCCGAGCGGATCGCGCGGTCGTATCAGGGGCTCGCGCCCGTGACGGTGCAGGCCATGGTGGTTCGGGGACCGGAATGGGACGGCTCGAGCGACGCCAGCTTCGCCGCCTGGCTGCCGCTCGCCGTCCTGGCGCAACCGGAGGCGGTACAACTGACGACCCTGAGCCGGCCGCCGGCGGATTCCAGAATCACAAATGTGCCGCGGGAGCGCCTCCAGCGAATGGCCGCGGCCATCGCGGAAGCGCTCCCGCGAGCGATTGTCCGTATCGTTTAGCGACGCCGGCGCTTCGCCTTGCGTCCCGTCTTCTTCTTCGCCTTCGCGCGCTTCGCCTTCTTCTTGCTCTTCTTCGGGGCTTTCTTCTTCTTTGCCTTTGCCTTCGGCTTCGACGCTTTCTTCTTTTTCTTCGCCGGCGCGCGCTTCGGTCTGGGCGGCGACGTCCCCTCATCCATCGACGGAGTGTACAGCGGTGCCGGCATCGGTTCAGGCGCTGGCTCCGGCGGGAACATCGGCTCCATCATTCCGGGGCCGCCCATTCCCGTGAACTCTGTGGTCGAGACCATCTATGTGTCCTCCGCAGGTTGTGTCGGCTGGGGGCCTATAGCTTATCCGACTCACAGTCCGACGCAAGTGAGCGCGAAGCACCTCCCGCCGCCTGAGCGGACCCGCGGAGGGGCACTCCCCCGACACCCGGCCGAACGCCTATCGTGTGACCCCAATCAGGGTTACGGCCTCGCGCTGCGGCATTACATTAGGCGACAATGATCATCACCAGATTCCTCGTCCTGGCCGCCGCCGTATCCCCGCTGGCGGCTCAGGCAGTGACCGAAGTGCAGGTGGCACCCCCGTCGATCAGCATCAAGGTGGGTGAGCACTACGGCTTGATCGCGACCGCCTACGACCGCGTGGGCAACGTGCTCCCCGCGGCCCGGATCCAGTGGGTCTCGAACAACACCGCCGTCGCCCGCGTCGACGGCAGCGGCACCGTGACCGGTGTGGCCGCCGGCGTCGCGATCGTCGAGGCCCGCGCGGGCCAGAAACGTGGGCAGGCGGCGGTCCAGGTGGCAGCGGCGGCGCCGACGACCAACTCGACGACCACCACCGCGGCCGGCGGTGGTGATCCGTATGCCGGCCAGCCCCCGGGCACCGGGACAGCCGCAGTGCTGCGCATCGATCCGCCTTCGGTCTACCTGCTTCCCTCCGAGCACACCCGCGTCTCGCCGCGCGCCTTGCGCGACGACGGATCCCCCGCCGCGCCGGTGCAGGTGACGTGGAAGTCGCTGCGCGAGGACATCGCGAGCGTAGACGCCGGCGGCACGGTGGTGGCGCTGGCGCCGGGGCAGGGGACGATTCAGATGTCGGGGTCGAACGGGCTCACGGCGACCGCGCCGGTCGTGGTGCAACAGTCGGAATTCGCGATTCAAGAGGGGAATTCGCTCACCCTGGCGCCAGGCGAATCGGACACGCTGCACGTCGTTGTCCCGACGCAGGAGAGCCGGCTGATCAGTCCCATCGCCCTGACCTGGACCACGAGCGACCAGAGCGTCGCCCAGGTCAGCCTCAACGGGGTGGTGCGGGCGATGGGGTCCGGCAAGGCGACGCTCGGCGTTTCGGGATTCCTGCAGCAGAAGGGCGTCGAGGTCCTGGTCCACCGGGCGGTGGATCTGTTCGCCGTACGGCCGTCGACCCGTGCCGACGTCGAAGTGCCGGTGACGTCGACGGTACGCTTCGAAGCCAAGGCGCTCGCGGCCGACAGCACACCGGTACCCGAGGCGCGGCTCGTCTGGACCGTCGCCGACACGGGGCTGGCGGGTTTCGATCCGGCGACCGGGATCCTCACCGGACGCAAGATCGGCCGCACCCAGCTGCTGCTGCGCGGACCCGGCCAGACGCCGCTGCGCACCAGCTGGAACATCAGCGTCATCGCGGGCTCGGTGAAACTCGCCACCGCGCGCACCGGCATTACCCAGGGCGCGCGCCTGGCGCTCAGGGCCAGCTTCGCCGACGACACCGGTGCGGTGCTCGGTCCCGCCAGCGGGCTCACCTGGAGCGTTGATCCTGCGAGCGTCGCCACGGTGTCGGAGGACGGCACCGTTTCTGGCGTCGGCCCGGGGCACGCCCGCGTCACCGCGACCGCGCCGGGGGGAAAGACCGCGACCGCGGATGTGTTCGTCGAGAGCGAGCTGTTGCTCGCCGGGACGCGGAACGGGTCGCTCAAGTTGTACTGGGTCGACCGCGCGAACCTGAGCGTGCTGCGCCGCGCAGCGAGCGACACGGCGCTGGCCACCGATCCCGCGATCTCCCCCGACGGGTCGCGTGTGGCGTTCGTCTCGACCCGCGACGGCAATCTCGAGATCTACGTGATGGACGCGGACGGGACGAACCTCACCCGCGTCACGAACGATCCACAGCCCGACGGCCGGCCGGCCTTCACTCCCGACGGATTGGGGCTGGTGTTCCAGGCGCAGCGCATGGTGAACGGCAAGCCGTTCCTCGAGATTTACAGCGCCGCGCTCGACGGCAGCGGACTGAAAGCGCTCACCACCGATTCGCTGAACCAGACCCCGACGGTTGCTCCCGACGGCGCCACGATCGCGTTCGCCTCGACGCGCAACAAGAACGCCGACATCTGGCTGATGAGCCGGGACGGCAGCAATCCGCGCAACTTCACGAAGTCGCCGCAGCAGACGGAAAGCGAACCGCATTTCCTGCGCGACGGCTCGCTCGCCTACCTGGTGGAGCGCAAGGACCAGACGAACCGGACCGTGCGCCAGGTGATGAAGGTGAACCTCGCGACGGGTGCGACGACGCCGCTCACGGGGACCGATTACCTGATCGCGACGTACGCCGTGGCGCCGGCGGGCGACCTCATCGCCCTCGTGGTGCCGTCCGATCCGTCCAACCGCAAGAACCCGATGTACCGGATCTACCTGCAGCCGACGAGCGGCGGCGCTCCCACGATGATCCCGGCGGGCCCGACCGAGCAGATGCAGGCGCCCGTGTTCCTGCCGTAGTGAAGGCATTCGTCCTCCGGGCGACCGGAGGAGAGGGACTCGAACACACCGCGCTCGTCGATGTCCCGCCCGCTCCCACGCCGGGTCCCGGCACAGTGCGCATCGCCATCAAGGCGACAGCGCTCAATCACCTCGATCTCTTCGTCATCCGCGGAATTCCGGGTCTGCCGAAGTCGCTGCCGCACATTCTCGGCTCGGACGGGGCGGGTGTCGTGGAATCGGTGGGGGCCGGGGTAACCGCGGTCCGGCCGGGCGAGCGCGTCCTCATCAACCCCGGCATCTCCGACTACAGCTGCGAATTCTGCCGCAAGGGCGAGCACAGTCTCTGTGTGCGCTACGGCATTCTGGGAGAGCACTTCCCCGGGACCATGGCGGAGCTCGTGACGGTGCCTGACCACAATGTCCTGCCGATCCCCGCGACGACCCCGCCCCTCACCTGGTCTGAAGCGGCAGCGTTTTCCCTCGTCACCCTCACGGCCTGGCGCATGGTGGTGACCCGCGCGCAGCTGCAAGCGGGCGAGTGGATGCTCGTGTGGGGGATCGGCGGCGGGGTATCGCTCACCGCGCTGCGCATCGCGAGACTCGTGGGCGCGCGGGTGATCGCCACGTCGTCGAGTGATGCGAAGCTGGCCAGGGCCAGGGAGCTGGGTGCCGAGGTCACGGTGAATCACCGCACGCAGCCGGTGACACAGGTCGTGCGCGAGGTTCCCGGGAAGCGCGGCGTGGATGTCGTGGTGGAGAACGTGGGGGAGGTGACGTGGGGCGATTCGCTGCGCTGTCTCGCCAAGGGCGGGCGGATCGTCACCTGCGGCGGCACGAGCGGGCCGCAGCTCGTGACCGACGTGCGGCCGCTGTTCTGGCATCAATTCACGATCCTCGGCTCGACGATGGGGAATGCCGCCGAGTATCGCGAGGTGGTGCGGCGGCTGGGACAAGGGGAGCTGCGTCCGATCATCGATGCCACGGTTCCCCTGGAGCGCGCACGGGAGGGGTTCGAGCGCCTGGCGCGCGGCGATCAGATTGGGAAAGTGACAGTCGAAATCGGGAACTGAGCCTGCGGGTTGACGAAATCGGCACGAACAACCGGCCCAAGGGGGCCAACCAACTGTTCGCTTCGCTTGCAGGACGATCGTCCGTGCCGAGCCCGGTCATCGGCGAAGAATCTGAGCCGGCACTGTCAACCAACTCTCAACTCATCGCTGTTTGTGGTTACCCGGGAGCGTGAGCAGAAGGTCCGCTGCGAACTACTTGGCTGGTAATCACTTGTGCGCCAGCTGCCGGCAGCGCTCTGCGATTGGTCTTTCAACCACAATTATTCTCATCACAGCCACGCCAGCTCCGAGAAGGGACCGAACGCGGACGATGCACGATCAGATTGACGAGCAGCGAGGCGCGGTAATACGCCCTCCGAGAGGCTGCGGAACGCGTTGCATTCTTGGTCCTAAGTAATTACTTTTCATCCACTTACGCCGCTTGCCGCGCCCCATTTAACCATACACCCAGCTGACGGCGAGTAGCTGAAAGCTGATGGCTCTTCAATGACCTCACCGACCCGCGAACGCATCCTGCCCCGGCTCATCGAAGACGAGCTGAAGGAATCGTTCCTCGACTATTCGATGAGCGTCATCGTGCAGCGCGCGCTGCCCGATGTGCGTGACGGCTTGAAGCCGGTGCACCGGCGCATCCTGTACGCGATGCACGAGCTGGGACTCCTCCCGGGGCGTCCCTTCAAGAAGAGCGCGACCGTCGTCGGCGACGTGCTCGGCAAGTACCACCCGCACGGCGATATCGCCGTCTACGACTCGCTGGTCCGCATGGTGCAGGACTTCTCGCTGCGCTATCCGCTGATCGACGGGCAGGGAAACTTCGGCTCGGTCGACGGCGATGCCGCAGCCGCCTACCGCTACACTGAAGCCCGGCTGACGCGCATCGCGATGACGATGCTCGAGGACATCGACAAGAACACCGTCGATTTCATCCCCAATTTCGACGAGCATCTGCAGGAGCCGACCGTTCTGCCGGCCCGCCTGCCGAATCTGCTGGTCAACGGATCGGCCGGGATCGCGGTCGGGATGGCGACCAACATTCCGCCCCACAACCTCGGTGAGACGGTCGCAGCGATCACCCACCTGGTCGATCATCCCACGGCGACCATCAAGGATCTGCGCAAGTTCATCAAGGGGCCGGACTTCCCCACGGGCGCGATCATCTACGGCCGGGACGGGATCAAAGAATGCTACGAGAAGGGCCGCGGCCGTATCGTCATCCGGGCCCGGGCGACGATCGAGGAGAAGGAGTCGACGGGGAAGCAGCAGATCGTCGTCACCGAGTTCCCCTACCAGGTCTCCCCCGAACGGGTGATCGAGCAGATCCGCGACCTGGTGCTGGGCAAGAAGCTCGAGGGGATCAGCGACCTCCGCAATGAATCCGACAAGGACGGCATCCGCGTCCTGATCGAGCTGAAGCGCGACATCGTGCCGATGGTCGTGCTGAACCAGCTGTACCAGCGCACGCAGATGCAGGTGACGTTCGGAGCGATCATGCTGGCGCTGGTGGACGGCGTGCCGCGCGAGCTGAACCTGAAGGAGATCCTCGAGAACTTCATCGAGCATCGCCACACCGTCATCGTCCGCCGCACCGAATTCGAGCTGCAGCGCGCCCAGGATCGCGAGCACATCCTGGAAGGGTTGAAGATCGCTGTCGATCACATCGACGAAGTGGTCCGCATCATCCGCAAGGCCAAGGACGTCCCCGCTGCCGACGCGGCATTGCGCAAGCGCTTCAAGTTGTCCGAGCGGCAGTCCGCTGAAATCCTCAACATGCGCCTGGCGCGGCTCACGGCCCTCGAAATCACCAAGCTCGAAGACGAATTGAAGGAAGTCCGCAAGTTCATCAAGGAATGCAAGGAGATTCTCGCCTCCAAGCCGCGGCGCATGAAGATCCTGAAGGAAGAGCTGGCCGAGCTGGGGCACGGCTTCAGCGACGAGCGGCGCACCGAGATCGTGGCCGACCAGGGCGAGTTCTCGATCGAGGACCTGATCGCCGAAGAGGACATGGTGATCACGGTGTCCCACGGCGGCTACATCAAGCGTCTCCCCGTCACCTCCTACCGGCGGCAGCGGCGCGGCGGCCGGGGCGTCACCGCCGCCCACGCGAAGGAAGACGACTGGCTCGAGCACCTGTTCATCGCCTCGACCCACGACTACGTGATGTTCTTCACCCAGAACGGGCAGTGCTACTGGCTCAAGGTGCACGAGATCGCCCAGGCCGCGCGCGCCGCCCGGGGCAAGCCGGTGCTCAACTGCATCGCGATCAAGCCCGACGAGCGGGTCGCGGCGCTGGTGCCGGTGCGGGAGTTCTCCGAGGATCAGTTCCTGTTCTTCATCACCCGTGAGGGGGTGGTGAAGAAGACGCGGCTCTCCGAGTTCGGCAATCCGCGCTCGGTGGGCATCCGGGCGATCAACATCGAGAAGGGCGATGAGCTGATCGACGTGCAGGTGACCGATGGGAAGAACGACGTTGTGCTCGCCACCCGGCACGGGATGAGCATCCGCTTCCACGAGCAGGATGTGCGCGACATGGGACGGACCGCCACCGGCGTCTGGGGCGTCGCGCTCGACAAGAGGGACAAGGTGATCGATCTCGTGATCATCCGGCGCGCGTCGACGCTGCTCGCCGTCACCGAGAAGGGGATGGGCAAGCGCTCGGAGCTCGACGAATACCGCGTGCAGCATCGCGGCGGCCGCGGCATCATCACGCTGAAGCGCAACGACAAAACCGGCGACGTGGTCGCCCTGAAGGAAGTGCTCCCCGACGACGAGTTGATGATGATCACCAAGAAGGGGATCGTGATCCGCGTCCCGGTCGAAGGCATCCGCATTACGGGCCGCAACACCCAGGGCGTGAAGGTCATGAACCTCACCCCCGGCGATCTCGTGGTCGATGTGGCGCGTATCGTCAAGGAAGAGGATGGCGAGGGGGACGACGACGAGGAGTCCCCGACCCCAAAAGCCGCCCCGCAAGGTCCCCCGAAAGCTCCGCCGCCGAAGGCCGGGCCGTCCAAGGGCAAAGGCAAGAAAAGGAAATGACCGGAATCGCGGATGCCGACGTCGCCGACGCCGCGCGCGCCCTCGACGGCGTCGCGGTGCGCACCCCACTCGTCTGGGTCGAATCTCTCGGCGCCTGGCTCAAGCTCGAGAGCCGCCAGCCGATGGGGGCATTCAAGATCCGCGGCGCCTTCAACGCCATCCGCAAGCTCGCCCCCGCGGTGCGCGCGCGGGGGGTCATCACCTTTTCCTCGGGGAATCACGGCCAGGCGGTCGCCTATGCGGCGCAACGCTTCGGCGTGCGTGCCGTGGTCGTCATGCCGGAGACCGCGCCGAGCGTCAAAGTCGACGGCGTGAAGCGCTGGGGTGGTGAGGTCGTCATGGCGGGCCGCACCTCCGAAGACCGCCGCGTGGCTGCGTTGGAGCTCGCCCAGCGCGAGCAGCTCGCGGTGATCCCGCCGTTCGATCATGCCGACATCATTGCCGGGCAGGCGACGGTCGGCGTCGAGATTGCCGCCGATCTTCCCGACGTCGCGACGGTGGTGGTGCCCGTCGGCGGGGGCGGGCTGATTTCCGGCGTGGTGCGCGGCCTCGCGGCGGCGGGGAGCCGCGCCCGCGTCGTGGGCGTCGAGCCCGCCGGTGCGCCCAAACTCACCCGCTCGCTCGCCGCGGGGCACCCCGTCACCCTCGAGCGGACGGCCAGCGTCGCCGATGGACTGATCACCCTGACGGTGGGCGAGTTGCCGTTTGCCGTGCTCCAGGCGGACGCCGCGCGGCTCGCGGGCGTCGTCACGGTAGAGGATGACAGCATCCGCGAGGCGGTGCGCTTTCTCCACCGCGA
The DNA here is from genome assembly GCA_964641815.1 of uncultured Gemmatimonadaceae bacterium. Lineage (GTDB taxonomy): Bacteria > Gemmatimonadota > Gemmatimonadetes > Gemmatimonadales > GWC2-71-9 > DASTHG01. The sequence continues at coordinate 23,589 of CAZXKN010000116.1, forward strand.
CGCCGGTCTCACTGTCGAGCCGTCGGGAGCGGCGACCACGGCGGCGCTGCGCTCGGGCGCGCTCGACCCGTTCCGCACGCCGCCGCTCGTTCTCGTCGTCAGCGGCGGCAACGTCGATCCCGCGTTGCTCGAGGAGACTGCCCACACGTGACGGACGCCGGCGCGCCACGAAACTCCTCCGGAAAAATGGCCGCCGTGGGGCCGCCGAAGATTCTGGTGGTCGACGACCACGAGCCGCTGGCCCAGGCGCTGCAGACGATCCTGGCCCGCGCCGGCTACCAGGTCGTGGTGAGTCCGACCGGCGAAAACCTGCTGGCGCTGCTCGCCGCCGAACGGCCGCAGCTCATGCTGCTCGACATCATGATGCCGAAGGTGGACGGGCTGACGATGCTGGAGCGGCTCAAGGAGGACGAGCGCTTCCGCGACCTCCCCGTCCTCATGATGTCGTCGATGGATCCCGAGGACGCGACGGTGCGCTCCCTGGGCCTCGGCGCCTCCGACTTTCTTCCCAAGCCGATCCGGCAGCGCGAGCTCCTGGCGCGCGTCGAAGCGCACCTCAAGCTGGGACGGGCCGCCGCCGAGTCGCGCAAGGAAGCATCCAACCGCGCCGCGATGGTCGAGATCCTGCACGAGATCACCGACTCGCTCAAGCCCGACGAGATCTACAACATCCTGGTGCGGCGCGTGGCGCGGGTGCTCAACATCTCCAAGTGCTCCATCGTGCTGGCAAAGCCCGGCGACAAGACCGGCACGGTGGTGTCGTCGTTCGAGAATCCGATGCTGCGCAACCTCGAGATCGACCTGGCGCGCTACCCGGAAATCGAAAAGGCGCTGGCCGGGGGCGCCCCGGTCCTCGTGTCGGACGTCTCCACCGACGCCCTGTATGAGAACGAGCGGCGCCGCTGGCAGTCGGAGCGCATCTCGGTGCCGACGCGATCCGCCGTGGCAGTCCCGTTTTCGATGAAGAATCGCCAGGTCGGCGTCTTCTTCCTTCGGACCACGGACCAGGGTGATCCGCTGCAACCCGCGGACGGACGGTTCGCCGAATCGGTGATTCAGACCGCCGTGGCCGCGATCGAAAAGGCGTACGACTTCGAATCGGCGATGGTCGACAAGCGCCACTTCGAGCAGCTGGCCTCCACCGACGCCCTGACCGGGACGATGAACCGGCGGGCGCTCGCCGAGGCGCTCGCCGCCGAGCTCGACCGGGCACGCCGCTACAATCTGTATCTCAGCGTGCTGATCGCCGATCTCGACCGCTTCAAGCAGGTCAACGACATCCGCGGGCATCTGGCGGGCGACGGCGTGTTACGGCAAGTTGGTGACCTGCTGCGCCATGAGGCCCGGTCGGTCGATCTCATCGCGCGCTACGGCGGGGAAGAGTTCGTCGTGGTGATGCCGGAGACGACGCTGCGGGGCGCGGCGGTGTTTGCCGAGCGTGTGCGCGGGAAGGTCCAGGCCCGGAACTTCGCCCCCAGCGGGGAGGAGCCGCTCCACCTGACGGTGAGTATCGGGCTCGCCGGCTTTCCCGACGAGCGCGTCACCAGCGCCGACAGTTTCCTGGCGCTCGCCGACCAGGCCCTCTACCGCGCCAAGAACGAGGGCCGCAACCTGGTACGGGAATGAGCCAGCGCCGTTGCCCGAAGTGCAAGACCGTCTATCCCGACACCGCCCGCTTCTGCCCCAAGGACGGCTCGATGCTGGTGGACGTGCAGAGTGCGCCGCCGGCCGCTGCGACGCCGGCCAGCGGCAGCGCCACCTCGGTGCGCACCCCGGTCAAGCCGCAGGCGTCGCTCGATCGCGCGTCCACCCTCTCCAACCAGCTGCTCGACGCCCGCTACCAGGTGATGAAAAAGCTGGGCGAAGGCGGGATGTCGTACGTCTACCTCGCCAAGGAGATCTCGAGCGGCCAGGAAGTGGCGATCAAGGTGCTCTCGCCGAAGCTGGCGAGCGACAAGAGCTCGGTCGAACGACTGCGCCGCGAGGCGGGCCTGGCGATGCGGCTCGACCACCCCAACGTGTGCCGCATCCTGCGACTCGGCGAATCGGAGGACGGGCTCATCTATCTGGTGATGCCGTTCCTCCACGGCGAGCTGCTCTCCGACCGGGAGGTGCGCGGCGGGCCGATGGACCTCGCCGTCGGGTTGTCGATCCTGCGGCAGGTCTGCGCCGGGCTGCATCACGCGCACGAGCTGCAGATCATTCATCGCGACCTGAAGCCCGAAAACATCATGCTCGTGCCCAACCCGGACGGGTCGGATCGGGCGGTGGTCATGGACTTCGGGCTCGCGAAGGAGCGGCGCGCCGATCCGTCGATCGCCAAGCTCACCGCCACCGGCATCATCCTCGGCACGCCTGAGTTCATGAGTCCCGAGCAGATCCGCGGCAAGCCGCTCGACGCCCGCTCCGACGTCTACGCCCTGGGCATCGTGGCCTTCGAGATGTTCAGCGGCAAGCTGCCGTTTCAGGGACGCAACGCGCAGGAGATGATGATCGCCCGGTTGCGGGGCAGCCCGGTGCCGCTGCGGACCTACCGGCCGGACCTCCCCGCGGGTCTCGAGAAAGCGATCGCGAAGTCGCTCGAGACCAATCCCGACGGCCGCTTCAGCACGACGCTCGAGTTCGCCGCTGCGCTGTCGGAGAGCGACGGCTCCGGCGGCGGTGGCGGGGGAAGCGGCGGGCTCTTCGGAAAGCTCAAGGAAAAGCTGAAGTAGTCGCGGTGAAGCGCTTTCCTGCCTTCGATCCACCCGAGTACGTCACCTGGCAGCCCGATCCGGCGCTGACCCGCGCCTACCGTGAAACGATCGAGCGGGACCCGGAGCGCCGCGCGCTCGTCGCCACCCTGCAGCAGGACGACCACCGCGCGCTGTACGCCGGATTGCTGCGCACCCGGCTGCACGACATCACCCTGAAGCGCTGGGTGCGCACCGGGGTGCTCTCCAAGGCATGGCTCGGCACGGGGGAGGAAGCGGCGACGGTCGGTCCGGTGCACGCCCTCGATCGCGCCAGCGACGTTGTCGCCCCGATGATCCGCAACGCCGGCGCCGTGATCGAGATGGGGATGTCGATCGCCGACGCCCTGCGCGCCTACCTCGCCACCGACGACTCCCCCTCGCGCGGCCGTGACCTGCACGTCGGCAACCTGCGGCAGGGAGTCCTGCAACCCATCTCTCACGTCGGCGACATGGTGCCGGTGATCGCCGGCATCGCCCTCACGTTCAAGATGAAAGGCGAGCGACGGGTGGCGCTCACGTGGGTCGGGGACGGCTCGACCAAGAGCGCGGCCGCGCACGAGGGGACCAACTTCGCGGCGGTGCAGCGGCTGCCGGCGATCTTCATCGTGCAGAACAACCTGGTGGCGCTGGGGACCCGACTCGAGCAGCACCACCTGCCGGGCACCTTCGAGGATTGGGCGGCATCGTACGGGGTGTGGGGCGCGAGCTGCGACGGCAACAACGTGCTCGATGCCTGGGCGGCGACGCGGCTCGCCGCCGAGCGCTGCCGCAGCGGGCAGGGACCCGCACTGCTCGTCGCGAACACGTTCCGTATGGGCGGGCACGCCACACACGACGAGCGCGAGGCGCGCGAGACGTTCCCGGCCACGCTGTTCGCGGAGTGGGGAAACCGCGACCCGATCGGGCAGTACGAGGAATACCTGAAGGGAGCCGGGTGGTCGGGGCAGGAGCTGGAAGCGGTGGAAACCGGCGTCACGGCCGAGATCGAGCGGGCGGAGCAGGAGGCGCTCTCCAGCAGGGAACGGATGCCGGCGGAGGAGAGCGCGCTCGTAGGAGTGTATTCGAATGGGCGGTAGAGGCCTGTCAGTCCTTGTTGCGGTTTGCAGTCTCGTCACGCCATCCGCGGGGCAATCCCCGCGAGTTCAATCCTACGGCTTCTCCCTGTCATTGCCGGACAACGACGACTCCATATTGCGCGTGACCGCGTGGATCAACTTCGAACCGGGATCGTTCCAGCAAGGGGATACGGCCAAACTCAATCTCGTTGGTCTGACCGTGGACCGCGTTTTCGAGAGGGGATTGAACGGGTGGGAGCTGGGAAGCCGGATCGAGTTTGGTTATGACGGGAGCCTCCTTCGGGTCCGGTTACCCGATCCGGCGCGAGCGCGCGGCATCGTTGTCGAGTATCACGGCACCCCACGAGATGGACTCATCATCGGCCGCGACCTGCGGGGAAGGCGCGTCGTATTTGGGGACAACTGGCCCGAGCGAGCAAGGTTCTGGATTCCTACGGTCGATCATCCAAGTGACAAGGGACAAGTAGCCTTTTCAATCGGCGTTCCAGTTGGGTCGGGATTACGCGTCGTGGCGAACGGACGGTGGGTCGCCGGGAGCCTGAACGAAACCGACCATGGCCGCCAAGTGGTCACTACCTGGCAAGAAGACTCGCCAATTCCCACCTACACCATGGTGCTGGGCGCCGCACATTTCGCCGTCTCCAATCATCGTCCAATTGTTCACGGCCGCGACACGATCCCCATCACCGTCTGGGCCTACCCCGAGGACTCTGCGTTCGCCGACTCGGGTCCGTTCCGCCGCGTCACGGAGATCGTCGAGACGATGGAGCGGCTCGTCGGCCCGTTTCCCTACGAGAAGCTGGCGCACGTCGAGTCGTCGACCCGCTACGGCGGCATGGAGAACTCGACGGCGATTTTCTACGCCGAGAAACCGTACGTCGAGCGCACGATGCGCGAGGGCGTGGTGCGCCACGAGACGTCGCACCAGTGGTTCGGAGACGCCGTGACCGAGCGCGACTGGGCGCACCTGTGGCTGTCGGAGGGGTTCGCCAGCTACTTCGACCTCGTGATCGGCGCCGCGCTCGACGGCGATTCGGTGCTCACGGCTGGCCTGACGCGCGATGCCCGCGCCTACTTCGCGTCCAAGGTGGTCGATCGGCCGCTCGTCGACACCGCCGAACACGATCCGAACAATCTCCTCAACGAAAACAGCTACCAGAAGGGCGCGTGGGTGCTGCATATGTTGCGGGAGTCGGTCGGCGACTCGGCGTTCTTTCGCGGGATCCGCGAGTACTACCGGGTGTACCGTGACTCGACCGCCCGCTCGAGCGATTTTCAGCGTGTGATGGAAGGCGCCGCCGGCCGCAGTCTCGACGAGTTTTTTCGGCAATGGCTCTGGCAACCCGGATATCCGCGCCTCGATGTCCGCTGGCGCTTCGAGGCGGCCGACCACCGCGTCCGGTTGGAGATCACGCAGTCGCAGCCCGAGGCGTGGGGCATATTTCGTATTCCCGGGCTCGAGGTCGAAGCGGTATCGGCGGCGGGAGTGGCGACGCGGCGCGTCTATGCGCTCGACGACCGCACGACCATCGCCTACCTCGAGCTCGCTGCTGCGCCGAGCGTGATTCACGTCGATCCCGATCATCGGCTGCTCGTGCAGACTACCGTGACGCCTTAGGAGGCCACAATGCGAGAACGACTTGGGTACGCAGCGCTCTTGGTGATCGCCTGCAGCGGCGGTAAGTCGGCCGCCAGCCAGGAGCCGCCTGCCGGGATGGTGCCGCAACAAATCGCCGGGCACACGTTGTTTCTGCGCACCGGATTCAAGATCAACGTCTTCGCGGACCTCGGTGGGGTGCGCAACCTGGTGCTGGGACCTGGGGGCGCGGTCTACGCGGCGTTGCAGGGTCCCGGCCGAGTGGTCCGGCTCGCCCACGCCTCGGGAGACAGCACGGCCGGCGCCACCGAGGACGTCGCCACCGGGCTGAACGGTCCATTCGGGATCGCCTTCCGTGGCGACACGATGTACGTCGGCGAGCAGACTCGCGTGACGCGATTTGCTCCCGGGAGCACCGCCGGTCAGGCGATCGTTTCCGGGCTGCCCTCGGGCGGCCACAGCACCCGGACGGTCGTGTTCGGTCCGGACGGCCTGATGTACGTCGCGGTCGGATCTTCGTGCAACATTTGCGACGAGTCCGACCCGCGCCGCGCGGCGGTCACCCGTTTCAACCCAGACGGGTCGGGGGAGCACCGCTTCGCGACAGGACTGCGCAACTCGGTGGGACTCGCCTTCAACCCGTCGACCAGTGAGCTGTGGGCGACGAACAACGACCGCGACAACATCGGCGGCTCGAATACCGCGATGACGGACGACCTGCCCCCCGAGCATCTCAACATCCTCAAGGACGGCAAGTTCTACGGCTGGCCGAAGTGCTATCTGCCAGGCAAGCCGAACCCTGAATACGCGAGCGCCGACTGCTCCACGGTCGAGCCTCCCGCGATCACCTTCCAGGCGCACTCGGCCCCGCTCGGCATCACGTTCTATACCGGTTCGGCGTTCCCCGGCTACAAGGGTGATGCGTTCCTCACGTATCACGGCTCGTGGAACCGCAGGGTCCCCACCGGCGCGAAGGTCGTGCACGTGAAGGTGGAGAGTGGCAAGCCGGTCTCGATCGAAGACTTCGTCACCGGCTGGCAGCTGCCCGACGGCTCGCGCTGGGGCCGTCCCGTAGCGGTGCTCGCGCTGCCCGATGGGTCGCTCCTGATTTCGGATGATCAGGGCGGGAAGATCTGGCGGGTGACGTATGGGAAGTAAGGGCGGACGAGGGCGGACGAAGGCGGGAGAGGTCTACGTCGTGATGGGGATGGGAATCGCTCTGGTCGGGGCTACGTGGGGGTTTTCCCTCTACCGCCCTCTACCGACTTCGTCCGCCTTCTCCCGCCCGGACATCCACTCGGAGTACGTCAAGTATCTCTCGGGTAAGGACACCCTTACCGCCTATCTGGCCTATCCCGAGCGGCGCGATCCGGCCCCGGCGGTGATCGTGATTCACGACATCTACGGCATGGGCGACCGGCTGCGGCCGGCGGTCGAGCTCCTGGCGCAGCGGGGATTCGTGGCGATCGGGCCGGACCTCCTGTCGCGTGCGGGCGGCACGCCGGCCACGTCCGACTCCGCACGACGGCTGATCTCGGGTCTCGATCCCGACGCCGTCACGCGCGATCTCGATGCGACCTACGCCTATCTCCGGACGATCAAGGCGGTGCGGGGCGATCACATCGGGGTCATCGGGTTCTGCTGGGGCGGGAGCCAGAGCTTCCGGTACGCCACGAACAATCCGAATCTCAAGGCGTTCGTCGTCTGCTACGGCTCGGCGCCCGATACTATGGCGCTGGCGCGGATCAAGACAAAGGGACTCGGTGTGTACGCGGAGAACGACGCGCGCATCGGCGCCGGGCTGCCGGGCCTGGACACGGCGGTCAAACGCCTGCGGCTCGACTACCAGTACCGCGTGTACCCGGGCGTCGGCCACGCTTTCCTCCAGACGCGTGAAAAGCCCGATGTGGCGGACACGGCGTGGGCCGCGATCGAGGGGTTTTTCCGATCCCAGCTCGGCCGCTGACGGTCGGGGCGGCACTCGCCGCCGCCCTGCTGGGCTGCTCCGACTCCGCGCCGTTCCGGCCTCCCGGCGCGTCGCTCGTTGTGACGGTGCAGGCGTATCACTGCTCGGGCGGCTGTGGGTCGCCGAGTGGCCCGGTCGATACGGTGCAACGAGGCGATACCGCTCTCGTGCGACTCGCGGTCGCGGACACGTCAGGGAGCAGCACGATCGCGCTCCTCCGTCCTGACTGCGCCGTCAACGTCACGATCCTCGGCGGGACGACGCAGCACACGCTGCCCGCTGCCGCAACCTGTCCTGATTCCGGAATCTCGGTCGACATGGGTTCGGTTCCCTATCTGCGGGACATCGAGTGGATCGTGGATGGGTCGTTCGCGGCGGGGGACTACACGCTGCGCGGCGATATCGTCGTCGACCCTCCCGTGACGGGCCGGCGGCCGGTGCACGTCCGCTAGACGGTCGCGCGCGTCAGGGGGCGTGGCTCGAGCGGTTGAGGATGTACTCGCGCGCGCGGTCGAGCGGCGCGTCCTTCCCGGCGAGGAATTCCGACACACTCACATCGACCGGCAGCTCGGGTGCGATGCCGATGCCCTGAATCTCCGTGCCGTCGGGAAAAGCGTCACGCGTGACGGTGAGCCGCAAGCGCCAGTCTCGGTGCAGGCGCAGCTCGCTGACCTGTCCCGCGCTGCCCGCCGACGGCTCGCCGATGATCGGGCCCCGCCCCGCGTTGCGATAGGCGATGAGCATGTCCTCGGCGCTCCCCCCCGTGCGGGAGGACGACAACATGGCCACCGGTCCCGGGAAGACGGGAAGGTCGGAGCGGGCAGCGATCGTGTCGGGGGGCGCCGCAAACCACGCCCCGGCCGAGTCGGGCATGTCCTGGCCGCGGTAGGCGGGACGGTACTGCGGGGTGCGCCAGCGCGAGGTGAGGAGCGGCCCGCGGACCAGGCGGCCGAGGATCCGGTACCCCGTTTCCCGGCCGCCGCCCACGCCGTCGTGCTCGCGGAGATCGAGGATCATGCCGCGCACCGCGGCGAAGTCGGGGAACGCGCGATCGAACGCGCGCGCCACGCCGGGGTCGGCGAACGAGGACAGGCGCACCCAGACGATGGAATCGGCGAGGGTATCAACCTGAAGCGGGACGGGAGCGAGCGGCCAGCGATCGAGCAGCGACACGCTGCGCGTCACGCTGGCGCCCCGCTCCTCGCCGCCGGGGAGCCGGAGCAGCAGGTGCAGGGCAGTACCTTTCTCTCCGTCGAGCATGCGCGCGACGGCGAGGTCCCACCGGGCCGCGTCGGTGGAGGCGGCGATCTGGGGCAGCACCGAATCGCGGATCCAGCGCTCCGCCGGGATGCCCTGCACTGCGAGGATCTCGGTGTTGCGCTGTGGATGCGCCACGCGCAGCTCGTCGTTGTCGGCGAAGTCGACGAGGAACGGGCGCCGTTCGACGCTCCGCAACACGACGGGAGGACGCCCCCAGCGCCCCGCGATCGCCGCTGGCGGCACGATCATCGCCTGGCCGTCGTCGAGCAGGGCGACCAGGCGTTGCAGGCGACGGAAGTAGGCGAGCGGCGGCTCGCGCCCGTTGGCGGCACCCAGGACGTCGGCGAAACCGGAGTCCCAGTCCGCGTGGATCCGGTCCCAGGCGGGATCGTTGTATCGCGCCTCCGCCCAGACGGCGGCGGCGATGCGGGCGCGCTCCACCGGCGCGATCTGCTGCGCCAGGAGCGGCACACTCCAGGCGACACTCAGAAGCGAGAGGCGCAACGGTGACGGCATGGCCGTAATCTATTTGGTCTTCCTCATCTCGCCCCAGGTGCTGCTGTACCGCTACCTGTGGGTGCGGCTGCCTGATCCCACGTCTGCGACGCAGACGCGGCTCGTGCGGCTGGGACTGTCGCTCGTGTTCGCGGCGTTCGACTTCCCCTGGGTCTTCGTCGCGCGTCGCGTCCTGTTCGGCAGCGTGTGGGCGGGCGGCGGCGTGCCGATGCTGGCGCCCTGGCTCGCGTGGCAGCTGCTCGGCTGGATGTTCGGCGCCGCGGTGAGTGTGTACATCGGCGTCAAGGCGGTGGTGTGGACGGTGCGCAAACTGCGCGGGACCGCGGTTCCCACCACTCCGGGGCCACGCCTCTCACGGCGCCGCTTCCTGGCTCGTGCCACCTACGCGTATGCTGCCACCGGTCTCACCCTGACCGGGTACGGAGTCGCGAGCGCCCGGCGCGTCCCCGGCGTCACGCGGCGCGTGCTGACGTTCCCCGACCTGCCGCCGGCGTTTGACGGGCTCACGATCCTGCACGTCTCAGATGTCCACGCCGGCCAGTTCATGGAGCGCGACCAGATGCAGGAGGTGGTGGCGCGCGCCAACGCGCAGCGCGCCGATCTCATCCTGCAGACCGGCGACATGATCGACTACTCGCCGAGCTACATCCCGGCATACGTGCGCGCCTTCCGCGACCTCCAGGCTCCGCTCGGCGTCGTCACCTGCCTCGGGAATCACGACCTCTATACCGGGGCGAAGAAGGTGATCCAGGGCGTGCGCGACGCGGGCCAGATCGTGGTGCGTGGCGGGACGCACCTCATCGAGCGCAACGGGTCGACGCTCGTGATCGCCGGGATCGACGATCCCGACAACTGGCTGTTCGACGATCCGCAGACGCTCGCCGTCGATCGTGTGCTGCGCGTCGCTCCCGCGGGGGCGTTCACCATTCTGCTGGCGCATCGCCCGGGCGCGTTCGATACGGCGCGGCAGCGCGGTGTCCCGCTCACGCTGTCGGGGCACATCCACGGCGGGCAGATCGCCATTCCGTTGTTGGGGTGGTCGGCCGGGCAGCTGATTACCAAATACGTCGCGGGGCACTTCGTGTCGGGCGCGAGCCAGTTGTACGTCAGCCGCGGCATCGGCGTGGTGGGGGTACCGATCCGCGTATTCGTGCCGCCGGAGCTTGCGCTGCTCGAGCTGCGCCGGGGCTAGCCAGACTGGGCGATCGCCGCCCAGGCGGCCTCGCGGCACACCGTCACCCCGCCGCTGTTCGTCCCCCACTCCCGCGTCACGATCCGCTCCATCGCGACGCGTACCACGCCGAGCCAGGCTGCGGCGAGGGCGTCCACGCCGCCGCTGCGGACCAGCCCGTCGGCCTTGCCCTGCGCCACGAGTCCCTCGAGCCCGCCGCGAAACTCGCGCGCCGCGGTCCGGGCGCGCTCGTCCAGCAGGGCGGTGTGGTCCTGAAAGAAGAAGAGGCGCACGACCGCGGGCTCGCGCCCGGCGCCCCGCACCAGCGCCGCGGCGAGATGGGCGAGCTTGTGGGGCAGCGATTCCGCCGCAGCGTCCGCTTCGCGCACCCGCTCGGCGGCCCATGCCGCGGCGTCGCGATACACCTCGCTCAAGAGCGCCTGCTTCCCGGGGAAGTGCCGGTACAGGGCGCCCTCGGCGACGCCGGCATGGCGAGCGATGTCGCTGGTGGTCGTGGCGCGGTAACCCTGTGCGGTGAACAGCTCGAGTCCAGCACGCAGCAGCCGTTCCCGCGTGAGATCGGCCTGCTTCACAGGAGGGCGAATCTAATTAGCTTTCGCGCGCTTCGTCCCGGTCAGCAAACCTCCGTTCGGAGATTTCCGCCGCATGCGTATGCTGGTGCTCGGCGCGGGCCTGCAGGGGTCCGCGTGTGCCTTCGATCTGGTGCAGCAAGAGAGAGTCAGCCACGTCACGCTGGCCGACATCCAACCCGAGCGCGCAGCCGGATTCGTGAAGCCGTTCGCGGGGAAGAAACTGACCCTTGCGAAACTCGACGTGCAGGACCCCGCCGCGCTCGCGGCGTTGCTCGCGGGCCATGTCGCGGTGCTCAACGCGCTGCCGTATTACTTCAATCTCGACGTGACGCGGGCAGCCGTGGCTGCCGGGCTGCACTACGCCGACCTGGGCGGCAACACCGAGATCGTCTTCAACCAGAAGAAGCTCGATGGTGACGCCCGTGCGCAGAATGTCTCCGTCATCCCCGACTGCGGCCTCGCTCCCGGCATGGTCAACATTCTGGCGGCTGAAGGCATCCGCCGCGTGGGGGCCGCCGACAGCGTGAAGATCTTCGTCGGTGGGCTGCCGCAGCACCCCGAGCCGCCGCTCAATTATCAGATCGTCTACTCGCTCGAGGGGGCGCTCGACTATTACACGACGCCGTCGTGGGTTCTGCGGGAAGGCAAGCCGGCCCGTGTCGACGCCCTGTCGGAGCTCGAGACGGTAGGGTTCCCGCCGCCGGTCGGGACGCTCGAGGCGTTCCACACCGGCGGCGGCATCTCCACCATGCCCTGGGCCTACGAAGGCCGTGTGCGCACGATGGAATACAAGACGCTGCGCTATCCGGGACACATGGCGATCATGCGGCCGATCCGGGAGCTCGGGCTGCTCGACATCACGCCCCTCAAAGTGAAGGGGAAGGAGATCGTGCCGCGCGACGCCTTCATTGCCGCGGTGTCGCCCAAGCTCAACAAGCCGGCGGGCCGCGACCTGGTCGCGTTGCGCGTCGACGTCTCGAGCCACAACGGCACGCGCGCGTCGTGGGAGCTGCTCGACTACTACGACGAGGCGCGCGGCATCAGCGCCATGATGCGCACCACGGGCTATTCGCTCTCGATCACCGGCCTGATGCAGGCGGACGGACGCATCACGACGCGCGGCGTGCAGACACCCGATGAGGCGGTGCCGTTCGCGGCCTATGTGAGCGAGCTGAAGCGGCGCGGAGTCGATATCCGCGAGATCTGATAAGCGCTTTCGGCACCGGTCCATGAACGCCTCTTCACCTTGTCTTGAAAGAACCTTGTGCCGCCGCGTGCGAGACTGCCGCCATGGCGCTCGACTTCCGCAGGCTCTGGCAGCAGGCGACACCCTACCACGAATTCGTCCGGGATGCGGCCGCAAACCGTGAGCTGTGGGCCTCGATGGAGCGGATCGCGCAGATTCCCGAGTGGGCGATCGCGGCGGTCCGGACCTCGGGAGAGAAGTTCAACTTCCTGGTGATCGCCGAAGACTGGTGCGGGGATGGGACGAGCACGATCCCCTATCTTGCCAAGCTCGCGACGATCACCCGCTGTATCGAAGTCCGGGTGCTGCGACGCGATGAGCACCCGGAAGCGATGGATCGCTATCTCACCGACGGGGCGCGCGCAATTCCGATCGTGATCGTCTTGAACCGGCATCTCGAGGAGCTGGGCCATTGGGGTCCACGCCCCGCAGACCTGCAGGAGTGGGTGCGCAGCGAGCGAGCGAAAACCGGAGTGAAGCCGCCCTACCCGCAGATCCGGCGCTGGTATGCGCGGGACAAGGGGATCGCGACGCTGCGGGAGGTGTTGGAGCTGTTCGCGAAGAAGCCGTCAGCTGTCAGCCCTCAGCCGTTAGCTGTTTCGGCAATGACTGGCTGATAGCTGACAGCTGACAGCAGTCAGTAACTCCAGCTGCTCCCAAACAAGAATTGATGCCCATCTGACCCGAACCCCGCGCCGGCCACCAGCACCCCGTTGCGGCCGAAGCGGATCATCAGCTCTCCGCCGGCACTCGAGTGCAGATCGTGGGTGGTCAGCTGGAACGCGCTGCCTGAGCCGAAGACGCGGCCCGTGTCGTAGAACCCGACCAGCTTGACCTCGAGGATCGTCGGCGCGTAGAGCAGCGCGTAGCGCACCTCGACGCCGCCGAGCAGCTTGTCCGGCCCGATGAAGCGCGAGTCGTAGTATCCCCGCAGGCTGCGGTACCCGCCCACGCCGACGTACGGCCGTCCCGACGATTCGATTACCTGCATCACCGAGATGCTCGGGCCGCCGCTCATCCGCTCGCCCAGCACCCGTCCCGCCAGCATGATCCGCTCCGTCGGGTGCACGTACGCCTGCACACCGACGGTGGTGCGATTGTAGTGCTGCGCCGTGGCGAGCAGCGCTTCCGCGAGGACGCCAGAGTGGGGGTCGATCTCGTTGTCGCGCGTATCGGCGACGAGACCGGCGCGCAGCGCGGCATCGTTCCAAGGTGCCGAATCGGCGATGCCGGCGGTGCGGTCGCGCACGAACAGCCCGTCGCCGGGGAGGGTGCGGAATGTCGTGTGCTCGAGCGAGCCTCCGACCAGCAGGCGCAGCGGTCCCGCGAGGCGCCGCTGCAGCGTCAGGCGCGCGAGGTCCGAGGTGCGGCTCACGCGATAGAAGTAGGGCGTGAACGGCGTATTGCTGTCGGCGTCGAAGCGCGTGTCGTTGCCGATGCCGAAGTAGCCGAGCCGGTTGGCCCGCAGGGCATCGAGGGTGACGGCGGCGCGCCACCCCTCCCACAGGGCCGGGGCCTGCGCATCGAGCTCCACCAGGTAACTCCCCTGCGTGCTCGCGCCGGCGGTGAGCGTGAGGGCGGCGCGGTTCGGCTCGGGGCGCTCGCGGAACCCGATGGAACTGTAGACTCTCGCATAGCCTGCGATCCACCAGCCGTCGATCGAGCTGTAGTAGCCGTAGGGCGTGTAGGTGAAGTCCCAAAGCGGCTTCACCTCCGGCTGTTGTGCGGCGAGGCACCGCGCCGCGAGCACGGAGATGAACAGGACGGCGGCGCGGCGCACGCTCAGGCGGGTTGGTCCATGTCGTAGAGGGCCGCGGTGTCGACGAAGCGGGCGGTGGTGCCGTCGTGGACCGCGAAGCGGCTATGATAGAGCGCTGCTGCGCCGAACTCGCCGCGTTTGTTGACCGCATAGAAGTCGAGCTGGTAGCGCGGGCGCCCCTCCGGGCCGAGCAGCCGCGGCGGCGTCAGGTGCATGGCGCGTTTCAGTGTTTCGAGGCAGGCATCGGTGGGCTTCATCCCGCGGCGCATGTTGTCGACGGTCAGAAACCCTCCCGCGATCATGATGTTCGCTTCGCCGAGCCCCGTGGAGCCGGCCGCGCCGACGTCGTTGTCGCAGTACTGGCCGGCGCCGACGATGGCGCTGTCGCCCACTCGGCCGGGAACCTTGAACGCGAGACCGGCGGTGGTGGTGATCGATGCGATGTCGCCGCCCGGCGTCACCGCGTCGCAATTGATCGTGCCGGTGGGCGGGTGCACGACCATGGGGGTGTGCGCCGGCACGTCGAGATAGTTGTCGCTGGGACTGAGGTTGGCGCGCCACTCGAGCCACGCCTGCCGTGATGCGTCGGTGAGCAGATCCTCTTCCTTGAAGCCATACGACAAGGCGAACCGCTTCGCGCCTTCGCCGACCAGCAGGATGTGGGGCGTGTATTTGAGGATGAGCTTGACGACTTCCGAGGCGGTCTTGATGCCCTCGAGCGCCCCCACCGCGCCGGCGCGCTTCATCGGTCCGTGCATGCACGACGCGTCGAGCTGGACCACGCCGTCGGCGTTGGGTAACCCGCCGTAGCCGACCGACTGGTCGGTGGGATCGAGCTCCTGGATCTTTACGCCCTCGACGATCGCGTCGAGCGGGTCGGCCCCGCCGACCAGCAGCTCGTGCGCCCGTTGCACGGGACGCAGGGAATTGGCGGATGAGATGACGACCGGTGTGGCCGCCCAGGCGCGCCGCGGCAGCGGCCGGAGCGGGCGCAGCGGATGTGTGATGCCGAGGGCGCGGGCGGCGGTGAGGCCGGCGGCGGCGGACGCCAGGAAATCGCGGCGCGACAGGTCGGAAGGCACGCCTGTTTCTAGCTCTCGCCTACAGGACTGTCAACTTGTGAAAGGCAGACCGTCGGCCTACGTTCTCGCCGTGATCGGCGTGGATCGTCAGGGGCCGGAGGATCCCCGGGTCGCCCTGCGGCGCATCATCGGCGGGGTGACGGTGGTGGCCTGGGCCCTGGCCGGACTGTCGTGGTTGTCGAGCGGCTCGATCGACTGGACGCTCGTCGGATTCGCCGGCGCGATGTGGGGTGTGTACAGCTTCCTCACGATGATCGCCGACACCGTGGGCGGCCTCGTGCGGTTCGTCGGGAATCAGGTCACCGGCAATGTCGCGCTGCCCGTTCCGCAAGACACGATCGACGACCAGACCACGCGCTTCGAGCGCATGCTCGACGAACCGCTCGATCGGCACCATGAAATTCTCATCGGGATCCGATTGGCCGAGATCTACCGCACGCACCAGCATGACGAGGCGAAGTCCACCGCGCTGCTGGACCGGCTGCGCGCCAAATACCCCGACGCGAGCGAGCTCTTTCTGACGTCGCACCTGGGCATGGAGGAGGGAATCGACGATCAAGTGACCCGCTACGAGCGGATGCTCACGGGCCCACTCCAGCCGCACCAGGCGGTCCTGATCGGGCTCCGACTGGCCGAGATCTACCGCACGCTGCAGCACGACGACGCCAAGGCGGACGCACTCCTCGCCCGGATGCGCGCCGCATACCCCAACGCCCCCGAGCTGTCGCATGCCGGACCCGGTTGACCTGTCGCTCGTGATCCCCGTGTACAACGAGCGCGACAACCTGGCGCCGCTGATCGCCGAGATCGAGCGGGCGCTCGGGGGGACCCGCTTCGAGATCGTCGCCGTCGACGACGGCTCCACCGACGGGTCGTTGGAGACGTTGAAAGCGCTGAAGCGCGGGCACCCGGCGCTGCACATCGTGTCGTTCGCCGCCAACGCCGGGCAGACCGCGGCGTTCGCGGCGGGATTTCAGGCAGCGCGGGGAGCGGTGATTGTGACGCTCGACGCCGACGGCCAGAACGATCCCGCCGACATCCCGGCGCTCGTCGATGCGCTGGCGCAGAGCGGCGCCACCGCCGTCGCCGGATACCGCGTCGACCGGCGCGACTCGCGCTGGAAGCTCGTGCAGAGCCGTATCGCCAACGGTGTGCGCAACCGACTGAACCGTGAAACCATCCGCGACACCGGCTGCTCGCTCAAAGCGTTCCGCGCGCCGGCGGTGCGGGCGTTGCCGCTGTTCAACGGCATGCACCGCTTTCTGCCCACGCTCGTCAAGCTGCAGGGCGGAACCGTCGCCGAGGTGCCGGTGCACCACCGGCCGCGCCGCTCCGGACGCACGAAATACGGCATGTGGAACCGTGTCTTCCGTTCGCTCGCCGATGCGTTCGCGGTGCGCTGGATGCAGCGCCGCGCCCTGCGTTACCACGTCACCGAAGAGCTGCCGTGACCCCTCCGATCCCTCCGCCCCCCCGACCGATGTCCAGGAAGCCCCGTCTCGATCCGGCGATCTTCAACCTCCCCGTCGCCCGGATGCGCGAGGGCTATTACTCCGACAAGTACTTCGTGCGCGCGCGCGACGTGCTGCTCAAGGACCACCACCGTCCGCGTGTGACGATGCAGGTGTTCGGCAAATCCCACGCCTATCTCGGCGGCTCGGATGAGGCGATCGCCATCCTCAAGCTGTGCGCCGAATCGTGGGGCGAGCTCGACGTGCACGCGCTGTACGACGGCGACCAGATCGCCCCGTGGGAGACGGTGCTGCTGATCGAGGGACCGTACGACGCCTTCGCCAACCTCGAGACGCTGTACCTCGGCGTACTGGCGCGCCGCACCCGTGTGGGGACGAATACGCGGCGCGTGGTGGATGCGGCGCGGCCCAAGCAGGTCATGTTCTTCCCGGCGCGCCACGACCACTGGCTGGTGCAGACCGGCGACGGCTACGCCGCCCATATCGCCGGCGCGATCGGCGTGTCCACCGACGCGCAGGCGTCGTGGTGGGGGTCGGAGGGGATCGGCACGGTGCCACATGCGCTGATCGCCGCCTATGACGGCGACACCGTCACCGCGTCGGTCAAGTTCGCGGAGCTCATGGATCCGGAAATTCGCCTCATCACACTCGTCGACTTCGAAAACGATTGCGTGGCGACGTCGCTCGCCGTCGCGCGGGCGCTGGGGGAGCGGCTCTACGGTGTGCGGCTCGACACGTCGGAAACGCTGGTCGACCGGTCGATCGTGCCGCAGATGGGCCTGTTCAAGCCCACCGGCGTCAACCCGCAGCTCGTGTGGAACGTGCGCCAGGCGCTCGACCGCGAGGGCTTTCAGCGGGTGAAGATCGTCGTCTCCGGCGGCTTCACCGTGGAAAAAATCCGTCAGTTCGAGGACGAGAGCGTCCCGGTCGACATGTACGGCGTAGGGTCGAGCCTCTTTCAGGGGCGCTTCGACTTTACTGCCGACATCGTCCAGGTCGATGGGAAGCCCTGTGCCAAGGTGGGCCGCACGTTCCGGCACAACCCGCGCCTCGAGCGCGTCGAGTAGGTTAGATTCCCTCGCTGTTTTCCAGACCTCGAAGGAGCAGGTATGGCGCGGGTCATCTTCTGGGACGTCGACACCCAATACGACTTCATGAAGGCGGACGGCAAGCTGTACGTGCCCGACGCCGAGCACATCATTCCCAATCTGAAGCGGCTCACCGATTACGCGCATGGGCACGGAATTCGCATCGTCGCTAGCGCCGACGATCATGCCCCCGGACATCGCGAGCTGTCCCAGTCGCCCAACTTCAAGGACACTTTTCCACCGCACTGCATGCACGGCACTCCCGGCCAGAAGAAGATTCCCGAGACCGCGCTGCGCGATCCGCTCGTGATCGAGCCCGCGCGCGAGGATCCGGCCCGGCTCGCCGCGCGGGTGCGGGCGCATCGCGGCGACATCCTGTTGCACAAGCACGAATTCGACGTGTTCACCAACCCCAACGTCCTTCCCGCCGTCGATGCTCTGGCGCCGGAAGACGTCGTGCTCTACGGTGTGGCGCTCGATGTGTGCGACCGCTACGCCATCGAGGGGTTCCTGCAACATCGCCCCGCCATCCGCCTCTTCGCCGTGACCGACGCGATGAAGCCGATCGATCGCGACGCCGCGGAGCAGATGCTGAAGGAGTGGGGAGACGAAGGAGTGCGTCTGGTGAAAACCAGTGAGGTCGTGATGGGAGGCCTGGTCGAGCAGCTCGTCCGGGCGGGCGCATGACGTCGGTTACCGCCCCGCCGCAGTCGACATTCGGAAAGTTCTTCCTCCCCGGACCCACGGATGTCCATCCCGACGTCCTGGCCGCCCAGCTCAAGCCGATGATCCCGCACCGCTCCAGCGCGATGGATCAGCTGCTGCAGAGAATGGGCCCCCCGTTGCAGGCGCTCGCGCGCACGTCCCGCATCGTCCTGATCGGCACGACCTCCGCCACCGGCTTCATGGAAATGGCCGTGCGCAATGGCGTGCGCCATCGGGCGCTGTCGCTCGTGAACGGGGCGTTCAGCGAGCGCTTCGCCCAGCTCGTGACCGCGGCCGGGAAGGAGTGCATCCGGCTCGATGTGCCGCTCGGCCAGACGGTGGAGCCCGACATGCTGCGCGACGCGCTGCGCCGCACGCCGGTCGACGCCGTCACCATCGCCCACTCCGAGACCTCGACCGGGGTGCTGCAGGACGTCGCGGCGCTCGCCGCCGTGACCCGCGAATTCGATGACGTTCTGTTCCTGGTGGACGCCGTGACGTCGATGGCCGGGAGCCCCGTCGAACCCGATCAGTGGGGCTTCGACTTCACCTTCACCGGCTCGCAGAAGGCGCTGGCGCTCCCGCCCGGACTGGCACTCGGGATCGCTTCCGAGCGCATGGTCGCGCGGGCGAAGACGCTGCCCGATCGCGGATTGTATTTCGATCTCGTCAGCTTCGAGGCGGCGATGGCGAAGTACCAGCCGACGAACACGCCGGCGCTGTCGCTGTTCTACGCGCTCGACCGCCAGCTCGAGCGCATCGCGGCCGAGGGCGGGATCGAAGCGCGCTGGCGCCGCCACGAAGCGATGCGGCAGACGGTGGAGCGTTGGGCCGAGGCGCGCGGCATCGAGTACCTGCCGCGGGCGGGTCGGCGCAGCTGGACGGTGTCGTGTCTCAAGCTGCCGGCGGGGAAGAGCGCGAAGGACGTCACGGGCTCGCTAAAGGCGCAGGGGTGGACGATCGGATCGGGCTACGGGTCATTGAAAGACACCACGATCCGCATCGGCCACATGGGCGATCACTCGGTGGCGGGCGTCGAAGAGCTGTTGCCGCTCGTGGAGGCAGCGATCCGGTGACGCTGCGCGTGGTGGTGGCGGACCGCCTCGCGGCGGGCGGGCTGGACTTGCTGGCGCAGACGCCCGGGATCGAAGTGGTGAATTGCGCTGGCAAGCCGGCCGAGGAGCTGCAGCGGGCGCTGGAGCAGGCGCAGGCGCTGATCGTGCGCAGCGAAACCAAGGTCACGGTCGATGTCATGAACCGCGCCCCCGAGCTGCGCGTGATCGCGCGCGCCGGCATCGGCGTGGATACGATCGACGTGACCGCGGCGACCCGGCGCGGCATCGCCGTGATGAACGCCCCCGGGGCGAACACCGTCAGCGCCGCCGAGCATGCGCTCGGCCTGCTGCTCTCGCTGGTGCGCCACATTCCCGAAGCCGCCGAGTCGATGCGGCGCGGCGAATGGGATCGCAAGAAGTACGAAGGCACCGAGCTGCGTGGCAAGATTCTCGGCGTCGTCGGCCTGGGCCGGATCGGGGGCCACGTCTCGCAGATCGCGCGCGCGTTCGGCATGACGGTCGTGGCCCACGATCCGTTCCTGCCGCCGCATCGGGCTGCCGAAATGCAGGTCAAGATCCTCCCGCTCGAGCAGCTGCTCGCCGCCGCGGACGTCGTCACCCTGCACGTCGCCTTGAGCGACCAGACGCGTCACCTGATCAATGCCGACCGGCTGGCGCTCATGAAGAAGACCGCGGTGCTGATCAACACCGCGCGCGGCGAGCTGGTGGACGAGGCGGCGCTGGCGGCGGCAGTCAAGGCCAAACAGATCGCGGGGGCGGCGGTGGACGTCTTCTCTGAGGAGCCGCTCCCCAAGGACTCCCCGCTGCGGGGCATCGACCGACTGATCCTCACTCCCCACCTGGCCGCCTCGACCGCGGAGGCACAAGACCGGGTGTCGCACGAGATCGCCACGGCGGTGCGGGACGCGCTCCTCCAGGGCGATCTCTCGACGGCCGTGAACGTCCCGGGAATCGGCGGCGACGTGCTGCGCCGCACTGCCCCGCTGCTCGCGTTGGCGCGCCGGCTCGGCCGGCTCGCCGGCGGACTCAGCGGCGCGGAGGTGACCGCCCTGGAAGTCGCCTATGGTGGCAGAGACGAGGAGGCCACGCGCCCCGTGCTCATCGCCGCCCTGGAGGGACTGCTCTCCGCCATCGGCGCGGGACCGGTGAGTCTCGTGAACGCCACCGTTGTGGCCGAAGAGCGCGGCATCCGGCTCACGCGCCGCTCCGGCGCGGCCGAGCCGGGATTCGAAACGTCGCTCGGCGTGTCGGTGGATGCGGCGGGGAAGCGGGTGCGGGTCGCGGGAGCGCTCGTGGGATCGAACCAGGGCCGCGTGGTCCGGATCGACGACTATCACGTCGACGTCGTCCCCGAGGGCTGGCTGCTCGTCGTGAAGAACCGCGACGTGCCGGGCGTGATCGGTCGCGTCGGGACCCTGCTCGGCGAGTCGGGAATCAACATCGGCAGCTGGCACCAGGCGCGGGACGCCGGCCCGGGTCAGGCGCTGGCCGCAATCACCGTCGATCAGCCACCTGTAGACGGCGTGCGACACCGTATCGAGCAGCTTCCTGATGTCCTCGAAGTGAGACTCGCGCATTTCGGTGACTGAGTAGTTTCCCCATGGCCGACACTCGCGCGGGCCGGTAAATTCGTCGTCGCTCTCCAACTGATCAGTTCATCCGCCGGCCGTCGCCAGGCGTACTCAATCCGGGCCACCACAGGAGCTGCGAGTGACCGCCGTCCGCTACGAGCGCGCCAATCTTGGCACGACCTTTCTCCCCATCGGGCAGATGCTGCAGCTCGACCGCGTGAACACGGTCGACGGCGAATGCATCACCGCCGAGATGAACCTCAGCCCCGAGCATTGGGTGTTTCCGATGCACTTTCCCGGCGATCCCATTTTCCCGGGGTGTCTTCTGATCGAAGCCGCGGGCCAGCTCGTGGCGTTGTGGGGATGGGACGCGGGTCTGCGCGGACGGCCGCGCATGGCCCGCACGAGCGCCGAGTTCGAGAGCCCCGTCTTCGCCACCGACCGCACCGTGACGCTGCAAGGTGAGGTCCGGCGCCGCCGCAACATGTGCTTCGGAACGGTGACCGTCACGGCAGGCGATCGGACGGTCGCGAAAATCGAGGCGGTGATCGTGGTAGTGGCGGGAGAGAACGGGCACTGAGCGAAAGATTGTGAAAGTGGCGGAGGTTGGTGGAAGATGGTGGAGGCAACATCGAGCTACGTCCACCATCCTTCACCATCCTCCGCCAACCTCCAAACCCGCTTCCTAGTTCGTCTTATGCAGCTCCACCCGCCGATTCCGCGAGCGGCCTACCGCTGTCGCGTTGGTATCGATGGGATCGTCCGCGCCGTAGCCGCGCGACGTGATCTGCTCCGGTGACACCCCCCGCTCGATGAGGTAGCTGCGCACCGCGTCCGCCCGGGCTTTCGAGAGGCGGAGATTGGCGGCGAGGCCGCCGCGGCTGTCGGTGTACCCGGCCACTTCCACGCGCGTCCCGGCGTGCGCCACCAGCGAGATCGCCACACGGTCGAGCGCGCCCCGCGCCCCGGCAGTGAGCGCCGTGCTGTTGAGCTCGAACGTCACATCCTCGAGGACCAGCGTGCGCGCGACTCCGGTAAAGAGCGGCGGGCACCCGATCGAATCGACCTTCTCCCCGACGGGCGTGCTGGGGCACTTGTCCATCGTGTCGACCACCCCGTCGCCATCGGAGTCCTTCGGCAGCGGGCAGCCGGTGGCGTCGATCTTCTCGCCGGCCGGCGTGTTGGGGCACTTGTCGGCGGAGTCGGGGACTCCGTCCTTGTCGCTGTCGAGCTCGCACCCCGTCGCGTCCACCTTCATTCCGGGCGGCGTGTTGGGGCACTTGTCGAGCGCATCAACCACGCCGTCCCCGTCCGCGTCCTTGGGGAGCGAGCACCCGCGCGCATCCACCTTGTCGCCCGCGGGGGTGTTGGGGCAACGGTCCAGGTTGTCGACCACCCCGTCCCCGTCTGCATCCTTGGGCAGCGAACAGCCGTGCGCATCGACCGATTCCCCGGGCGGCGTGTTGGGACAGTTGTCGAACTTGTCACCCACACCGTCGTGATCGGAGTCCTTGGGGTGACTGCTGCCGATCAGGGCGGAGAGCCCGGCCTGCAGTGAAAAATTCCAGTTGTTCGGGACCGCGACGCTCTGGTTTTGCGGCGAGGGAATGAAATCCTCGACCGCCTCGACCCGCATCGCCCAGGCGCTGCCCAGGCCGAGGCGTAAGCCGAACAGTCCGCTCACGCCGTCGTCGGAGTAGTTGGCGGTCTTGCCATAGACGTTGTGGACGTACCCCGCCCCCATCATGATGCCGAGACTCCCGACGACCGGACGCCCGTACACCAGCTGGGCGCGCAACGGAATCAGCGTGCCATCGGGGATGAACGGACCAGTGGTCGGCAGATAGCCGCCCGTGCCCTCGACGGCGAGCCCGGGGGCGAGAAAGACACCGAGGTACCCGCCGCCTCCGAAGGCGTTGTCGAGTGCCAGGGATTTATCGAACCGCGTGTAGCGTCCGAATCCACCGAACTCGATCGTCCCGGCGTCTTGTGCCGGGAGAGCGGCGGCGAATCCGGTGAGCAAGGCGACAACCGCCACGGTGCGAACGTGCATGGCGGCCTCCTTTCCGAGGTCGAATGATTTCCTTGCTCGGTACCCCGGAGTGCGACAGACGTATCGCGGCAGCAACAACTTCGACACCACACCCGCAGCTGCGTGACTGGCGTCACGCGTTGTGTGGCCGGGACGGTCAGCCGATGCGGTGCAGCTCCACTCGACGATTGCGGGCGCGGCCGGCCGGGGTGAGGTTCGAATCGCGAGGATTGGCTGACCCGAACCCGCGCGCAGTCAGCCGGGCGGGCGTGACGCCCTGGCGGATCAAGTACGCGCGTACTGCGTCGGCGCGGGCTTGCGACAACCGCCGATTGGCTTCCGGGGCCCCCTGGTCGTCGGTGTAGCCCGCGACTTCGACCCGGATCTCCGGGTATGCCCGAAGACTCGCGGCCACCTGATCGAGCGTTCCGAACGAGGCCGCCGCCAGCACCGCGCTTCCCGTCTGGAAGGTGAGGCCTTGCAGGATCAGCGTGCGCGATCCGCTGGTGAAGAGCAGGGGACACCCCAGTGCATCGACGCCCGCGCCGGCCGGCGTCCGCGGGCAGCGATCGCTCGCATCGGGGACCCCGTCGCCGTCGGCGTCCTTGGCGATCGCGCAGCCGCTGGCGTCCACCGTGTCGCCTGCCGGAGTGTTGGGGCACTTGTCCGCGGCATCGGCGACGCCGTCCCCGTCGGAGTCGATGGGACAACCGTTCGCATCGACCTTGACTCCGGCGCGGGTGCCGGGGCACTGGTCGTTGGCGTCGATCACACCGTCGCCGTCGGAATCCTTCGGCAGGGAGCAGCCGTTCGCGTCCACCAGGTCGCCGAGCGGGGTGCCGAGGCACTTGTCGAGCGAATCAGGAACGCCGTCGGAATCCGAGTCCCGGGCAGGAGCCGCGGGTGGCGCGACGCGCACGCCGGTCGGCGGCGGCTGCGTGGGAGCGGGGACGGCCGTCGGGAAGCGCGGCAGCGAGCCCGATCCGCGCCTGCCGATCAGTACGTCGAAGCCCGCCTGCAGCGCGAAATTCCAGTTGTCTCCGACGCCGGGCCCTTCGTTCAGCGGCGAGGGGAAGTAGTCGCTCACCGCGGCGACGCGCACCGCCAGGTGCGGGGTGAGATCGAAGCGGGCGCCGAAGAGTCCGGTGATGCCGTCTTCCCACTGGCTCGTGCCGTCGCGCACGGCGTTGTGGACAAAGCCGGCGCCGAACAACACCGTCGTCGTCGGTGCGGCAGGGACGCCGTAGACGAGCCGGAGCCGCAGCGGGATTTCCTTGACGTTCCCCGCCGCTGACACACCCGGAGCGGAATAGGCCGCCGATCCCTCGACGGCGAAGCCGCGCGCGACCCACACCGCGAGCGTCCCGCCGACCCCGATTCCGTCATTGATGAGGAGCGACGGATCGTAGCGCGTGAACTGCCCCAGCCCGCCGAGCTCGATCGTGCCGGGACGCTGCGCGACGACGGGGACGGTCAGGAGCGCCGACAGCACGACCGCGCTCGCGGGGACGGCCACTCGCATGCGGGCTCCTGACGTCAGGTGGCGACTTCCGGGGTGAGCGCGGGCGATCCCATGGTGCCGCTGGCCGCCGGTGGTACTGGCGCGGAGCTCGGTGGCGGCGGGGGCGGCTCCGCGGCCTGATCGGCGACGATGCGGAACGATTTCACCGCTCCCTGCAGCCGGTCGGCGGCCTCGGCGAGCTGGTTGGCCGACGACGCGATCTCCTCGGTGGACGCCGACTGCTCTTCGCTCGAAGCGGCGATCTCCTGGGCCGAGGCCAGCAGGCCGTCGGTCCCCTCGGCAACGGCGGTGAGGCGCGAGGCGATCTCGTCGACCAGCCGCCGCACTTCGACCGCCGACGTGGCGATCTCCTGGCTCCACGCGTCGTTGGCCTCGGCTTCCCCGGTGACGCTGGTGAGTCCCTGCGCCGCCGTCTGCGCCGCCTCGCGAGCCACCGCCCCGGTCTGGGCGAGGCGCTGCAGCCGGTCGCGGGTCGCCTGCACACGGGTGAGCACGCCGCGCACCGTGTCGGCGGTTTCGGTCGCGCCGGCGGCGGCGACCGACGCGAGCTTGCGCACCTCGTCCGCCACGACGGCGAAGCCGCGGCCCTGCTGTCCCGCGCGTGCCGCCTCGATCGCGGCGTTGAGGGCCAGCATGTTGGTCTGGGTGGCGACGGCCTTTGCTTGCGTGACGAAGCGCTGGATCTGCGCCGACGACGCGGCGAGCGCCTCCGCTTCCTGGACCCCGTGCTCGATCTCGCTGCCGAGCTTGGCGAGCTGCGTGATGCTCTGATCGAGCACCCCCTTGTGGTGGCGGGCGAGCTTCGACAGTTCGGCGTTGCGCCGCACGGAATCCTCGGACCCCATCGCCAGGGCGCTCGCGATGTGGAGGATGCGGCTCGCGTCATCGGCGGCCGCGCGCACCAGCTGCGCTTGCTCGGCGGCGCGGCGCGTGAGGTCCTGCGTCGTCGACGTCATCTCCTGGGTGGAGGCGCTCATCTGCTCCGTCGCGGCGGAGATCTCGGCGGCCATCGCGGCGGACTCATCGGCGGAGGTGCGGATCGCGCCGACGAGGCGGCGCAACGCCTCCACCATCGTCTGGACTGAGGTCAGGAGGTCGCGCGTCTCCGACGATCCGCCGCGGGCGGTAACGCTGAGCGCGAGGTCGCCGCTCGCCACCTGCCGGGTCACCGCGGCAGCGGCGCGGACCGGCTCCGTCACTTGCCGGTCGAGCCAGCGTCCCAGACCGAACAGCGTGCCCATCGCCAGGACGAGCAACACGAATGCGCCGAACCATGCGACGTGCTGAACCCGCAGTGCCAACGCGTACGCCGCGCTGGTCGGCTGGCGAAACTCAACCCACCAGTGGCCGTCGTTCGTAGGGGTGGAGACGCTCAACTCCGCACCGTGTGTGCCGGCGGCCGGGACCACTGCGAACCGCGTGCTGTCGCGGTTCCCCGCCCGGCTGGTGTTCGGCAACGACCGCAGCGGGACCAGCGCGGTGTCCTGGGAAACGAGGACTCGTCCCTGTTCGTCCACGAGCTGCAGATAGGCGCTGTCGCCAAGGTCCGCGCCGCGGAACAGGTAGCGGAGGCGGTCGACCTCGATGACGGACAGGAGCACGCCGAGTACGCGGGTGTTCCGGTCGGATCGAATGGCCACAGCGTGATCGATGGAGACGGTCGCCGCGGTGGGGTTGTATTGAGGTGGCCCCTCGTAGCTCCCGTCCCGCATCGCTCCCTGCCACCAGCCGGCGTCTCGCTGCAGGATGCCGGAGGGACGGGAGGAGGCGAGGACGACGATTCCGTGGTCTTCGGTGAACAGCACGTCGATCAGCTCCGAATTACCGACGTAGTCCCGCAGGAAGACTTGGAGCTCAGGGTCGGCGCCCAGCTGGCGCGTGCCACCGAAGACGCGTTCGATATCGAGCGGCTGTGCCCGGTCGAGGTGCCGGGCTGTCACTTGCTGGGAGGCGGTGCGCGCCGCGGCGACGACACCGGGCATGGTGGCAAGAACCTCGGTTTCGTGTCGCCGATCCCGCAGGTACGCGGTGACTGCGGCGGCCACGCGACTACTGATTTCGGCGCCGCGGCGGTCGGCGGCCTGCTCGAGCGAAGACCGAGCCGCTCGGCCAGCGGCGAGACCGGCCACGACCGCGATCACGGCCGGGACCGCGACCACGAGGAGCAACCCGCTGCGCCCGAGCTGTCGAGGATTCGTCGCCATTAGGGTGGTTCGGCTAACCTACGGCGCGTGACACAGCCGGGCAAGTCAATGTAGCTTCCCGCGATATGCGCGATGTCCCGAATTACGATCCAGCCGCAATCGAAGCGGCGTGGCAGGCACGCTGGGCGGAGCGCCGCACCAACGAGCCCGACCTCGACCGTCCCGCGCGGCCGTTCTACAACCTGATGATGTTCCCCTACCCGTCGGCCGAGGGCCTGCACGTGGGGAACATGTTTGCGTTCACGGGGGCCGACATTCACGGCCGCTTCCAGCGCCTCCGAGGCAATACCGTGTTCGAGCCGATCGGCTACGACGCGTTCGGAATCCATTCCGAGAACTACGCGCTGTCGCGAGGGATCAACCCCGCGAAACTCATTCCGGAGAACATCGCCACCTTCCGCCGGCAGCTGCACCGCATGGGCGGGATGTTCGATTGGCGCCACGAGCTGTCCACCACCGACCCCGGCTACTACCGCTGGACGCAGTGGCTCTTCCTGCAGCTCTTCAAGGCGGGGCTCGCGTATCGCAAGCGGGCGGCGGTGAACTGGTGCCCCAAGGACAAGACCGTGCTCGCCAACGAGCAGGTCATCAACGGCCACTGCGAGCGCTGCGGCACGGCGGTGGAGCAGCGCTCGCTCGATCAGTGGTTCTTCCGCATCACCGACTACGCGGGCC
This sequence comes from uncultured Gemmatimonadaceae bacterium, assembly GCA_964641815.1. Lineage (GTDB taxonomy): Bacteria > Gemmatimonadota > Gemmatimonadetes > Gemmatimonadales > GWC2-71-9 > DASTHG01. The sequence continues at coordinate 50,935 of CAZXKN010000116.1, forward strand.
GCCTGCTCGACAACCTCGACCGGCTCGACTGGTCGGAGTCGACGGTCGCCCTGCAGCGCAACTGGATCGGCCGCAGTGAAGGCGCCGAGCTCGTGTTCCGGACGCCGGCGGGGCAGGGGATCACGGTGTTCACGACGCGCCCCGACACGGTATTCGGCGCGACCTACCTGGTCCTCGCCCCCGAGCACCCCTTCGTCGACGAGCTCACCGCTGCCGAGCAGCGCCCGGCGGTACGCGCCTACCAGCGCGAGGTCCAGAGCCGCGACGTCGTCGCGCGCCGCGTCGGCGAGAAGAAGAAGACCGGCGTGTTCCTCGGTAGCTATGCGAAGAATCCCGCCACCGACGAAGCGATCCCGATCTGGATCGCCGACTACGTGCTGATGGAGTACGGCACCGGCGCCATCATGGCGGTGCCGGGACACGACACCCGCGACCACGAATTCGCGACGCAATTCAAATTGCCGATTCGCGAGGTGGTGCGGGTGGAGGGCGAGCAGCTCCCCGTCATCTCCGAGGAGGGCGTGCTCGTCAATTCGAAACAATTCGACGGCCTCGGGTGTCGCGAGGGCGCGCGCCGTATCGTCGCCTGGCTCGCCGAGCGCGGCGTAGGCTCGAGCAAGGTGCAGTACCGTCTGCACGACTGGTGCATCTCGCGGCAGCGCTATTGGGGTCCGCCGATCCCGATCATCTATTGTGACGCCTGCGGTCCAGTGGCGGTACCCGAACAGGATCTTCCGGTCGAGCTGCCGCTCATCGAGGACTTCCGCCCCGACGATTCCGGCATCTCACCGCTGGCGCGGCACACCGAGTGGTACAACGTGCCGTGCCCGTCGTGCGGCAAGGCGGGGCGCCGTGAGACCGACGTCTCCGATACGTTCCTCGATTCGTCGTGGTATTACCTGCGCTACCCGTCGACCGAGTTCTCCGACCGGCCGTTCGACCCGGCGCGTACCAAAACGTGGCTCCCGGTCACGACCTACATCGGCGGCAACGAACACGCCGTGTTGCACCTCTTGTATTCGCGCTTCATCACGATGGTGCTCAAGGATTTCGGGCACGTCGAGTTCGAGGAGCCGTTCCCCAAGCTGCGGGCGCACGGGTTGATCGTGAAGGACGGCTCCAAGATGTCGAAGTCGCGCGGCAACGTCGTCGTCCCCGACGCCTACATCCAGCAGTGGGGCGCCGACACGTTCCGGATGTATCTGATGTTCCTGGGACCGTTCCAGGAGGGCGGCGACTTCCGCGACACCGGGATCACGGGGATCCGGCGCTTTCTCGAGAAGGTGTGGGTGCTCGCCCACGAAGCGACGGCCGGGCCCGACCGGGCGGCGCCGCCCGAAGTCGTCACCAAGCTGCATCAGACGATTCGCAAGGTGACGGCGGACACCGGCGCACTCGATTACAACACCGCGATCGCGGCGATGATGGAGTACATCAATCTCGTGCGCGAGCGCGACGCGGGGAGCCGCGAAGCCCTGCGGCCGCTCGTGTTGCTGTTGTCGCCCTACGCTCCGCATCTCGCCGAGGAGCTCTGGATCCTGCTCGGCGGTTCGGGGCGCAGCGTGTTCGACGAGCGCTGGCCGGAGTACGTCGAGCGGCTCGCCGTCGCAGGCGAAGTCGAAATCGCCATCCAGGTCAACGGCAAGCTGCGCGGACGCCTGCAGCTGCCGCGCGGCGCGTCGCAGGACGACGTGGTGACGCGTGCCCTGAAGGAGGAAGGCGTCAAGAAGTTCGTGAATGGGAGCAAGGTGAAAAAGGTGATTTACGTGCAGGATCGGCTGGTGAACCTGGTAGTGTGAATGCAGAATGCAGAATGCAGAATGTCGAATGCAGAATTCTCCGGTCAGGAATTCTGCATTCTGCATTCATCATTCTGCATTCGCATCAGAGCAGTTTCCCGATGACGTCTCCCACGACGTACCCGACCGCCGCGACGCCGACTCCCACCACGAACATGTCGATGCCGCTCCGGAAGATGCTGCGGCCGGTGAAGAAGCTGCGTGCCGCGCCGACGGCGAAGTGCGACGCCATCGCGATGACGAACGCCATCCACACCGCGGCCTGGCCGGACAGCACGAGGAACGGGGCCACGGGGATGAAGGCACCCACCGCCGTCGCCACGCCGGTCACCCATCCCTCCTTGAGCGGCGTCGAGCGCGCCTCGCCGATCTTCAGCTCCTCACGTACGCTCTCTGCCAACGCGCGGGCAGGGTCGCGCATCACCTGCGCCGCCATCGCGTGCGCGCGGTCGGACTCGATCCCGCGCGCCTCGTAGATCAGCGCCAGCTCCTCCGCCTCGATCTCGGGCATCAGCTGGATCTCTTCGCGCTCCATCGCGATCTCGTGGGCGTACACCTCCTGCTCGCTCTTCGCCGCGAGGTACCCGGAGGCCCCCATCGAGAGCGCGTCCGCGAAGAGACCCGCCACCCCCGAGATCAGCACCACGTGGGGCGACACCGCGGCGCCGATCACCCCGGCCACGAGGCCGAAGTTCGCGGTGAGCCCGTCGTTGAATCCGTACACGACGTTGCGCAGAAACCCGCCCGACTCGGTTTGATGCCACGGCTCGGCTCCCTTGCCGGCGAGCTCGGCGAGCGTGCCCGCGTGCTCCGCCGACTCCTTGGCGAGCGTGAGCGACACGGCGCGCGCGTCGCCCGACGAGTCGCGGTGCAGGTCGATGTAGCCTTTGACTTCCCGCCCTTCTTCCCGCAACAACAGGGGCAGGAGATAGCCCGGACCGAGTCGCTTGCCGAGCCACGCCATGACACGCGCGTTCAGCGACGGGATGGTCGCGGCGCCAGGGAGCGCGTGACCGTGGTCGCGCAACAGCTTCGCCCACAGCTCGGTGTGGCGACGCTCGACGTCGGCCAGCTTCGCGTAGGTGGTCTTCTTTTTCGCGTCGGGTTCGACGCTGGCCAGCACACCATAGAGGAAGGCGGCGTCCGACTCGTCCTGATAGTGGTGCAACCAGGTCTTCACTTCGGCCGTGGGCATTGGGGCAAGATACAAGGCTGCAACCATTTACGCGTCCGGTACGTAGTGGCGCGATGGATCAGGAACCGCCCCGTCCGGACGCTGCCCCCCACCTGCGACCATCCCCACCATCACCGCATCTTAACAAACGACCGATGACGCTCTCCTTGTCCGTCCCCGACATCCTGGTAGCGCGCGCGAAGACCGGAGATCTCGAGGCTCTGGAAGCGCTGTACCGCGCCTTCGAGACGCCGGTCTACAACCTCGCGCGGCGCATTTGCCGCACGCCGGAGGACGCGGAGGACGTGCTGCAGGAGACATTTCTCGAGGTGGTGAAGAGCATCGGCCAGTACCGCGGCGAAGGGCATCTCTGGGGTTGGGTGCGCCAGATCGCTTCATCGAAAGCGCTGATGCGGCTGCGCGCCGAGAAGCTGCGCATGACCGACCAGCTGGTGGACGAAGCGGCGGGTGCACCGCCGCCGAGCGTAGCGGCAGGGATCGATCTCGAGCGTGCGTTGGAGCAGTTATCGACAATGTCCCGGGCAGTGGTGTGGCTGCACGACGTCGAGGGGTTTACACACGAGGAGATCGCCGAGCAGATGGGTCGCACGGTGAGTTTTTCGAAGTCGCAGCTGGCCCGGGCGCATGCGCGCCTGCGGCGCCTGCTGTCGCCGGCTGCCGCCGGCAGCTGAAGGAGGGGTTGCACGATGCATTGCACGATTGAAGATCTGGTCGCGTTGCGGGACGGCGAAGGCTCGGTGTGGGCGCGCCGGCACGTGGGGGAGTGTGCCGACTGCCAGGCCGAGCGCGAGCGGTTGTACCAGCGCGTGGCGCAGCTCAAGGCACTCCCCACGCTGCGGCCGCCGCGTGATCGCTGGCACGCGATCCGGGACACGGTCGTGGCCGAGCGCTCACGGAAACGGCGGCGCTGGATGCGCAGCGGCCTGGCGGTGGCGGCGGCGTTGGGCGGGTTGATGATCGTCATCCCGATGGTGCAGAGCCCGACGCACGCACAGGAGCTGGCCATCGTCAAGGATTCATCGGCGCAGCTCGAAACGGTGCTGCGCGATTACGACTCCGATTCGCGCGTGATGAGCGGTCGCGAGGCCGACCTCACCGCGCAGCTCGAGGATCAGATCGCCGTACTCGACGGACAGTTGTCGCAGCTGGGCGAGTCGGCGCGCGCCGACGCCCAGCTCGTAGATCTGTGGCGGCAGCGGGTAGACCTGATGCAGCAGCTCATGCAGGTGCACGTCACCCGTGCCAAGTACGTGGGTCTCTAAGCGGCCCCAAGACAAGAGGAATCATGAAGCGCACCTGGATCATCACCGCACTGGCTCTGGCCGGCGCCGCCCCGTTCACGCTTGACGCGCAACAGGCGGCACCGCCGCCACCGGCGCCGCGCGCCCGCACGCCGCGCACCGACGGCCGGGCGTACACCTTCTCCTTCGACAGCAACCGTGGCCGCATCGGCGTGCTCGTGAATACCGTTGCCGATTCGGCTTCGGACCGCTACGGCGCGCGGATCGATGGCGTGACGCCGGGTGGGCCCGCCGAAAAGGCAGGGCTCAAATCGGGTGACGTCATCACGAAGTTCAACGGCAAGGCGCTCGTGGGCACGGGGTCCGCGGATCTCGACAGCGATGAATCCGCTCCCGGCCACCGGCTGATCGAGCTGGCGCACGATCTCGATCCCGGCGACACGGTGAAGGTCGAGTACCGCCGCGGCACGGAGACGAAATCGGCCACCCTGGTCGCCGATGCCAGCGGTGCGTTCGCCTTCGGTGGCATGGGGCCGATGATGCGTGGTGAGATGGAAATGCCCAAGATGCCCTTCGTGATGGGCGACGGCGATGACCACATGAACATGAGGATGGGCGTGTTCTGCATGGGCGATGCCTGGTGCGACCTCGACCTGGTCACCCTCAATCCGGAGCTCGGCGATTACTTCGGGACGAAAGACGGCGTGCTGGTGGTCAAGGCGCCCGCGGACTCCGGCCTCCCGCTGAGGGGCGGCGACGTCATCCTCTCGATCGGCGGCCGTAAACCGACGTCCCCGTCCCACGCGATGCGCATCCTGCGCTCCTACGATGCCGGCGAGACCGTCTCGATCGAGATCATGCGCCATCAAAAGCGGACGACGATCTCCTGGACCGTGCCCGACGAGAACCGGCGCTGGCGAGTGCGGGCCGCCCCGCGCGAGCGCGGCGAGCAGAGCATGTGGATCGTGCCGAACGCGACGACCGAGCGACTGCGCGCGCTGCAGGTCGACGGCCGCCGGGCGCTCGAGTCGGCCCGTGCCCAGGAGCGGCGCTCGCTCGGTGAGTCGCGCCAGCAGATCGAGCGGCTGCGCCGCTCGCTGCAGGACATGGTGCGCCGCCACCGCATCGCGACGGCGGTGATTTAGCGGCGATTCGGTCCGATCAGGATCGCGTTCGTCACCAGGCGCGCCGTGCCGCGCCAGAAGCCGCGTAACAGGGGGTCGCCGAGGAACAGCACCACTCGGCCGTCCCCCTGATTTTCTACCACCGCCCACGCCGTCCCCTTCAACAAGCGGTCGGTATTCCCGGGCCAGCTGAACCCCGAGAGGGTGAGCGAATCCTCGGTGAACACGACCGGGTTCGCGCCGTTCTTCGATTGCTTCCAGAACGTCGTGCCGTCGAGGTACACGGGCAGCTGGTCCTGCTCGTAGCCGAGCGTCAACCAGTGCGTGCGGTCGAGCGTGGCGCGGAAGATCGACCCCGGCAGCCACTCCGGTTTTTCCTTCGTCGGAGCGCTGGGAGAGCGGAGCGGCGGTGCGCTCGCCTGGATCGTGCTGTCGGACTTTCCCGAATCCGCGCCCACCGCGGCGATCGATGACAGTCCGACGTCCTTGTCGCTCGCGAAGTCGCCGGCGCCCCCGATCCCGATCAACACGCCGCCCGATTGCACCCAGGCTTTGAGCTTCGTGATGCCGCCCTCGCCGAGCTGCCGCTTCATGCGGCCGCCGGAGCCGTCGGGGAGGATGATCACGTTGAAGCTGCTCAGATCGTCGAGGTTGCCGAGGTTCGCGAGCGGCACCGGGGTGAACCCGGCGCCGAAGTCGCGTACCAGGAAGTGCCACAGCCAGCCATAGCTCGTTTCGGAGATGCCGTCGCCCACAGCGACGAGAATGTGGGGCGGGGACAGGCTGACGACGGCGTCCGAGCCGGTGCCGGTGCTCCCCGTGTCGGCGAATGCGCTGGCCACCGCGGTGACGGGGACGCCGAGCGGTACCGCGAGAGCGGGAATGCGATCGGCCAGCGTCGCCGGGTTGCGCTGCTGCCGCACCACGAAGCTGCCGCGCGGGAAGTCGTGCCCGTCCGCCACCAGCGGCCGCAGCGCCACGGCGACGTTGAAGCCCTCGCGCTCGAGCGCGTAGACGAGGCGGGCGGCGCCGAGGTTGTCGTCGCGAAACACGTAGGCCGACGTCGCCCGCGCCGGAGCGGCGGGCGCGGGCAGGACCGTGTCCGTCACGGCGCTGCCGGCGGGCCCTGCGGCGTCCTCGGTCCAGTAGGCCTCGACATTGAAAGTGTACGGCATCGACCAGGCGGTGACGTCGTAGAACCCGTAATCCTCTTTGTCGGCGTCGCTGCCGCGGCGGCGATTGCGCCGAAATTTCTCGACCTGGTCCTGCACGAACGGCCGCTCGAGCACGGCATTGGGCTCGAGCAGCGCTTTGGCGAGTCGCCGCTGCGGCTGCGTCAGATCGACGATGTAGCTCCCCGCCGGGAAGGTGTGCCGCCCGGCCGTGCCGCCGAGGTAGGGATGCGAGAGCGTGGATGTCCAGGGCTGTGGCAGGCGCGACACTTCGATGCCGTTGCGCAGCAAGAGGCCCACGACGTGCGCCGTCATCCGCGGATCGGTGCCGGGGAGCAGGACGATGCGCTTCATCCGGTCGGTCGCGGCTTCGTCCATCGCCGATGTGCGGAAGGCGTAGTAGTCGGCGAGGCGCGCCTGGCGGTTCCGGGCGGCGGTCTCGAGCGTCGCGAGCGACGCGATGAAGTGGTGCGCGATGCCGTCGCGGAACGTGCTGATCGTGCCGTCGTCGCGGCGGCGGTTGAACTCGGGGCCGCCGTCGGTTTCGTAGGTCATCCCCGTGGCGCCCTGGAACGTGGTCCACTCGTCCCAGTAGCCCGCGTAGAACAGGTCGAAGGTGCTGCGCACGAAGTACTGCCAGCCATAGTGGTCGAAGGCGGCGGCGTTGCCCCGGCCGAACACTTCGAACCAATGGGGCGCCTGTGGGGGGAGGTTCTGGTTCAGCGCGGGTGCGACCGGCGGGAAGAAGAACGTCTGTGTCGTCGAGTGGTGGTCCACGAATACCTGCGGGTGCCAGCGCAGGATCCCATCCATCATGACGCGCACTTCGGGTTGACTCTGCGCCACGAGGTCGCGGTTCATGTCGAAGCGGAAGTGGTTGTAGCGCCCCGTCACGCCCCACGGCTCGTTCTGCTCCAGCGCCCACGGGTTGTCGGCCCCGACCGCCACCGAGTTGTACCAGGCGGCGAAGCGCTCGTGGCCGTCGGGATTCGCCGACGGGTTCAGCACCAACACGACGTTCTTGAGGATCAGACGCGTGATCGAGTCGTCTCCGGCGAGCATCTGATAGGCGACCTGCATCGCCGCTTCGAACCCCGCCGGCTCGTCGCCGTGCACCGAGTACTGGAACAGCACGATGATCGGCTCAGCGGCGGCGATTTGGGTGGCGCGCGCCGCGGGCGTCTTGCGCGGATCGGTCAGCTCTCCGACGGCGGCGCGGATCTGCTCGACGCGGGCAAGGTTCGCCGCATCGGAGATGATCAGCACCCGGTAGGGCCGGTGCTCCACCGTCTGCCCCCAGGTCTCGGCGCGCACCCGGTCGGGCGCCGTGGCGAGCAGCGTGTCGAGATACCGCTGCATCACGGCGTACATCGTCTGCTGCTCGCCGGCGGCGTAGCCCGTGATCGCCTCGGGGCGCGGCACTGTGGGGCGGTACGGCCCGCGCGCGTAGAAGTCGAAGGATTGCGCCGCCAATGACGCTGACGCGCTCAGGAGTCCGACGAGCAGGGCGTTGGTTCGCATGGGCGCTCAATGTATCCCCCGCCGGCAATGACGCAACCACTTGTTATTGGCTGACTTGTGGCCGTGTCCCTTGACGGTGACCAAGTCACGATATAACGTGACAATACATCTTACGTAACATCTTGACGTAAGATCTTACGTAGCATCGTAAGACATATCGAAAGGGAGTGGCATCATGCGACACGGTTTCGACTGGGATGGGCTCTTCGGACCACGGGTCTTCGCTTTTGGCCATGGCGGCAGGCATCGTCGCCGCCGGCAATGGTTCGAGTCGGGCGACATGAAGTACGTGATCCTGAAACAGCTGCGGGAAAAGCCCAAGCACGGCTACGAGATCATGAAAGATCTCGCCGAGCAGATGCACGGCTGCTACTCGCCCTCGCCGGGCACCGTCTATCCGACGCTGCAGTGGCTCGAAGATGAGGGGCTGGTGCGTTCGCGCGACGTGGACGGCAAGAAGGTCTACGACATCACCGAGGCCGGGACGAAGTTCCTCGAGGAGCACAAGGACGTGGTCACCGACATCTTCGACCGTGTTGCCGAGACCGTAGAAGAGGCGCTGGGCGGCTCGATGGCCGAGTTGAACCAGGGTGCGGCGCGCCTCATGAAGCTCATCGCCCGCCACGGCTGGCGGGGCTCGGACGAAGCGAGAAAAAAGATCGCCGACATTCTCAATAAGGCCGCCAAGGACATCGAGGACGCACTCGCATGAACAGTCCCACGACGGGCATCCGCGCGTCGGATGCCGAGCGCGAACAGGTCGCGAAGCTGTTGCAAACGGCCGCCGGTGAAGGCCGGCTGACGCCGGAAGAGGCAGGGGATCGTCTCGCGCAAGCATCTGCGGCGCAATTCCGTGACGAGCTGGAACGGCTCGTGGCCGATCTCCCGTCCGTGCCGCGCGAGCTGCCCGGCGTGCGCCCCCTGCCGCGTGCGTTCTGGGTCGCGGGCGGGCTGCTGCGCGTGGCGACATTCATCGGCTTCCTGCTGCTGTTCTGGCGCGTCGCCCTCTGGCCGGCGTTGCTGTTCGGCATCTTCGGGTTCTTCGCCATGACGCGCGCCATGCGGTTCGGCTGGTACGCGCGCCGGCAGCGGTGGATGATGCGGCGCGGCTGGCCGGATCGCTGGGGGACCGTAGTCCGCTGACCGGACGCGCGCGAAATCGACTACATTTGCGCGCGTGATGCTCGAAGCCTGCGTCGACTCCGTCGAATCGGCGCTCAGCGCCCAGGCGGGGGGCGCCGACCGGGTGGAGTTGTGCGACAACCTGCTCGAAGGCGGCACGACACCGAGCGCCGGGTTGATCGCGCTCTGCTGTGCGCGGCTCAGGATTCCGGTCCACGTCCTGATCCGTCCCCGTGGCGGTGACTTCGTCTACTCCGACCTCGAGCTCGACGTGATGCGGCGCGACATTGCCGTCGCCCGCGAGCACGGTGCCCACGGGGTCGTGTTCGGCGTCCTGCTCCCCGACGGCGCGATCGACGTCCCCCGCACACGAGCGCTCGTCGCCGCGGCCCGACCGCTCCGCGTTACGTTCCACCGCGCGTTCGATTTCACGGCCGATCCCGACCAGGCTCTCGATGATCTCATCACCCTCGGCGTGGACCGGCTGCTCACCTCGGGCCTCGCGGCGACGGCACTCCTTGGCAGCGGCATTCTCGCGCGCCTGGTGCGGCGCGCCGCCGGCCGTATCGCGATCGCCGCCGGCGGCGGGCTCTCGGAAGAAAATGTGCTCGCCGTGATCGAGCGCACCGGCGTCCCGGAGGTCCACGTGCGCGCCACGGCGCTGCTTGAGAGCCCCGTCGCCTACCGCCCCACGCACCTGTCCCTGTTGAAGCAGCCGCTCCCCAACGAATACGACCGCGCCGTCACCGACCCCGAGCGGATCCGGCGCCTCGTGGAGCTGCTGGGAAAGCGCACCCTCGTGGAGCGTCCGTCATGCTGACTCGCCGCGAGATGCTGTCGCGCCTGGCCGGTGCCGGCGCCGCTCTCTCCGGGCTGCGCGTCCCGGCCGGCACCCTCGGATCCCTGGCACCGCGCCTCGCCCGTCCCACGGCGGCGCAACGCGCCTGGCAGGATCTCGAGCTCGGGATGTTCGTGCACTTCGCTCCCAACACCTGGCAAGAAAAGGAATACGACGACCTGTCGCTCGCTCCCGGCGCGATCATGGAGAACGTCGACACCGAACAGTGGGTCGACACCGCCCTGACACTCGGAGCCCGCTACATCGTTCTGGTCGCGAAACACGCCGGTGGATTTTGTCTCTGGCAGACCGACACGACCGACTACTGCATCAAGAACTCCCCGTGGAAGGGAGGACGCGGCGACGTCATGGCGTCGCTCGCCGACGCCTGCGGCCGGCGCGGGCTGCAGCTCGGCGTCTACCTCTCGCCGCGCGACGACAAACACGGCGCCGGCCTGTCGGGCAAGTGCGCCACGCCCGCAGCGCAGGCCGCGTACGACGAGCTGTATCGTCGCCAGCTCACCGAGCTGCTGTCGCACTATGGCCCGATCGTCGAGCTGTGGCTTGATGGCTCGAGCGTCGTCCCCACCGGCGACATCGTGGCCAACTACCAGCCCGACGCGATGGTGTTTCAGGGACCCCAGGCGACGATCCGCTGGGTCGGCAACGAGGACGGCTTCGCACCCTACCCCTGCTGGAATTCGCTCGTCGCCGCCGACGCGAGGACCGGCATCGCGACGGCGCTGCACGGCGATCCCGCCGGCGATGTCTGGATGCCCGTCGAGGTCGACGTCTCGATGCGCCGTCCCCACTGGTTCTGGAATACGACCGACGAGGCCAACCTCCTGACGCTCGACCAGCTGATCGAGATCTACTACCGCTCGGTGGGCCGCGGTACGCAGCTGTTGCTCAACATGCCGCCCGACCGCACCGGGCGCATTCCCGCGCTGGACGCGGCGCGCGCCGGCGAGTTCGGCGACGAGATCCGCCGCCGCTTCGGGACGGTGGTGGGGGAAGGCGCCGTGACGGGGCGCCTGCTCGATATCAGCCTCGGAGGCACACGGCGCGTCGACCACGTCATCCTGCAGGAAGCGATCGGGCAGGGCGAGCGGGTGCGCGGCTGGCGTCTGGAGGGCTATGCCTGGGAGCATTGGCAGCCGCTCGCGACCGGCACGGCTATCGGTCACAAACAGATCGTCCCGGTCACGCCGGACGGTTACACGATTCTGCGTCTCACCGTGACCGACGCCCGCGAGGAGCCGGTCATTCAGCGGCTGGCCGCTTTCGACACCGGCAAGGCGCCACCAAAGACCTGGGCCGATCAGGCGCAGCTCTGGGCCGACAACGCGGTAGGCCGGTGGAACGGGGACACGCTCACCCTCGACCTCACGCCCAACGTCCAGACGGCAGGTCAATACGAGCTGCGGCTCCTCGCTCCAGGAACGACGCGCGTCGAGATCAAGACCCTCGAGCTGTCGGTCCGTGGGGCTGCGCAGCCGACGCTGGCCCGCATGGCCCCGGGCCGCAAAGATGCGGCGATCCTGACCATCCCCGAAGCCAACGATCCTGTTACGATCCGCGTACGGCTGCGTGAAGCCGCGAAGGGGACGGCCTTGCTCCAGAAACTGTAAATTAACTTGTTTCCTATGCGACCACTCCTCCTGCTCTCTCTCCTGCTCGTCGCCTGTCACCCTGCGGCGCAGCGCGCCAGCGATCCTCCCGGCACGGGCCCGCGCCGCCTTCCCACCGGCAGAGTCCTCGACCCGGCCGGCGTTACGCGACCAGTGGGGCAGATGCCGCTCGGCATGGTGCTGTCTCCCGCGGGGTCCCGGCTGGTACTGCTGCTCGGCGGATGGCGCGAGCATGGCCTGCAGGTGGTCGACCGCACAGGCCAGGTGCGCCAGACGATCCCCCAGGCGGCCGCGTTCGTGGGCCTCGCGTTCACGGGGCTCGGCACGTCGCTGTACGCGTCGGGTGGGAACACCGACGTGGTATATCGCTACCGCTGGACGAACGATCGCGCGCAGCTCGCCGATTCGATCATGCTCGCGCCGCGCAGCCCGGGGAAGGACGGAACGCACTACCCCGCCGGACTCGCGTTGTCGGGTGATGGACGGATGCTCTATGTCGCCGAGAACCTCGCCGACTCGCTCGCCGTCGTCGATGTCTCGACGGGCACGGTGGTGCAGCGACTCGCGACCGGCCGCTATCCCTACGCCGTTGCCGTGACGCCCGATGGATCGGTGTTCGTGTCCAACTGGGGCGCCAGCGCGCTGTCGGTGTTCGCCCCGGCCGGCAACGGTCGCTTGAACGCCGCCACGTTCGTCCCCGCCGGCCGCCACCCCTCGGCGCTGCTGCTCAACAAGTCGGGCTCGCGGGTGTTCGTCGCTTCCGGCAGCACGGACCGCGTCACCGTCCTCGACACGCGTTCTCACGCCGTCGTGGCGACACTGCTCGATCCGCCGCCTTCCGGCCCCGACGAGGGCACGACGCCCAACGCGCTCGCCCTGTCGGACGACGGCACGCGCCTCTTCGTCGCCGAAGCGGATGCCAACGCCGTGGCGGCATTCGACCTCCAGGCCGCGACCGCCGACGTCCCGTCCGCGAGCGGCAACGACCAGCTCGCGGGCCGGATCCCCGCGGGGTGGTATCCGACGGCGCTCGTCCAGATGCACGACACGCTGCTCGTCGCCAACGGGAAGGGAGCCGGGACTGGACCGAATCCTGCCGGTCCGCAACCCGATGCAGCGCGGGCGCGCCACGGTGGCGATCCCGATACGAGCTACACCCTGGGACAGATTCGCGGCTCGCTGTCGATCATTCCCGTCCCGCGCGCGGGTCTCGATCTCCCGGCGCTCAGTGCCCGCGTTGGCCGGGCGAACGGGTGGGACAGTACACACACCGGCAGTCCGTATCCGCCCCTGACCCACGTGATCTACGTTCTGAAGGAGAATCGGACGTACGATCAGGTCCTCGGTGACCTGCCCGCCGCCGACGGCGACACGTCGCTGGTGCTGTTCGGCCGATCCGTCACGCCCAACCAGCATGCCCTGGCGGAGCGGTTCGGCATCTTCGATCGGTTTTTCGTCAACGCCGAGGTGAGCGCCGACGGCCACAACTGGTCGATGGCGGGATACGTCACGGATTACACACAAAAGACGACACCTGCGAATTACGATCACGGTGGCCGAACCTACGACTACGAGGGGGAGAACCGCGGCACGATCCCCGAGGAAGACGTGGCGGAGCCCGCCCAGGGGTACGTCTGGGATCTGGCCCGCCGCGCCGGGATCAGCTTTGCGAACTTCGGCGAGTTCACGCGGGCCGAGGGAGGTGCATACCGCGGGCTCAAGGCGTTCCTCGCGGCGCACACCGACACCGCCTATCCCGGCTGGGATCTCTCGATCCCCGACCAGCGCCGGGCGGACGAATGGCTGGCTCGCTTTCGCGGCTGGGTCGAAGCGGGATCCATGCCGGCGCTTCAGATCGTGTATTTGCCCCAGGATCATACGTCGGGGGCGACAGCGGGCGCTCCCACGCCACGCGCCATGGTCGCGGACAATGACCTCGCGCTCGGCCGCGTCGTTGCGGCACTCACGCACAGTCCGTTCTGGAAGAGCACGGTCGTCTTCGTGATGGAGGACGACGCCCAGAATGGCCCCGACCACGTGGATTCACACCGCTCACCGCTGCTCGTGATCTCGGCCTACGGCAAGGGCGGAGTGATCCATCGCTTCACCAACACGACCGACGCCTTGCGCACGATGGAAGAGATCCTGAAGCTCGACGCCCTGTCGCAATTCGATCATTACGGGCATCCGCTGCGAGACATCTGGCGCGACACGCCGGACACGACGCCGTTCACGGCGCTGACCCCGGCCGTGCCGCTCGATGAGCAGAACCGGGCAGGCACGCGGGCGGCGCGCGAGTCGCGGCGCCTCGATCTCACCGATGTGGACGCCGCGGACATGGATGCCTTCAACCGCGTCCTGTGGATGGCGGTGAAGGGGGAGCAGGCGCCCTATCCGGGAACACACCGGATGTCGGCGCTGGAGGTGCGCCGCTCGCGGTGAATCGCGTTGCGCGTCTGATCTTCGCCACTGTCCTCGGCCTTCTGCGGACGGCGGCCGGGCAGGGTGAGCTCCGGCCCACCGTCCTGCTCGTGTCGATCGATGGGTTCCGCTCCGACTATTTCGATCGCTATCCCGCCCCGAATCTGCACCGGCTCGCCGCGCGCGGCGTCCGCGCGCCGCTCGTCCCGGTGTTCCCGACGAAGACGTTCCCCAATCACTACGCGATCGTGACCGGGCTCTATCCCGAGCATTCCGGCATCGTCGAGAACACGATGTACGATCCCGCGTTCGACGCCGTGTTTCAGATCAGCGACTCGGCTGCGGTCGCCGACGCGCGCTGGTGGGGCGGCGAGCCGCTCTGGGTCACGGTAGAGCGGCAGGGACAGATCGCAGCGTCCGGCTTCTGGCCGGGGAGCGAGGCGGCGATCGGCGGCGTGCGCCCGCACTATTGGCTGCACTACGACGTGCGCATGCCCGATTCGGCGCGGGTGCGCCAGGTGCTCGACTGGCTGTCGCTGCCGGCCGCCACGCGGCCGACGTTCGTGACGCTCTATTTCAGCGCGGTCGACCACGCCGGGCACGAGTCGGGGCCCTCGAGCCCCGCCGTCGCCCGGGCGGTGCTCCAGGTCGACGCCGCGATCGGCCGCTTGCTCGACGGCCTGGAAGCAAAAGGGTGGAGCGACCGGATCAACGTGATCGTGGTCGCCGACCACGGCATGTCGCCGATCGCGACCGATTCGGTGGTGGCGCTGGACGATTACCTCTCCCTTGCCGCGGTTTCGCGCATCACGGGGGGCAATCCCGATCTCGGCCTGTGGCCGCGGGCGGGGTTGGAGGACAGCGTCGTGCGCGCGCTCGCGGGAAAGAATCCGCACCTCGGGGTCTGGCGCCGGGATTCGATCCCCGAACGATTCCACTACCGCGCGAACCCGCGGATTCCGCCGGTCGTTGTGCTCGCCGAGCCGGGGTGGTCGGTGGCGGCGCGCCGCAGCGACGTGATGAGCCACCCCGACCGTTACGCGGGCGGGGCCCATGGCTACGACGACACCGTGGCGGTGATGCGGGCGCTGTTTGTGGCGGCGGGCCCGGCGTTCCGCCAGGGCGTGACGGCGGCGCCGTTTCGCAACATTCACATCTATGATCTCGTCGCCGGGATCCTCGGGCTCACCCCGGCGCCGAACGACGGCAGCCCCGATTCGACGGCTACGTTACTTCGAGATACGCGTACCCCTCCGTGAGGGTGCGGAACACCGCGACCTGTTTGGTGCTCTTGCCTTCGAGGTGCCGGTACGTCTCGTACATCCGACTCAGGCCAAACGCCTCGTCGGAGGTCGCCACGATGGCGAATCTCGAGGACGTCGCGGGGATGTCCATCGACGCCGACAGCTGGGCCAACGCGCGCATGTTGTCGACGGACGGCAGGTCGATTCCTTCGACCGCGCGCATGTCCAGCAGCTCGTTGTAGCCCTGGACATCCGCGCGCGACCAGACGGTGCGCTGGTACCCGAAGACGTCCTGGCCGGTCAGCATGCCGCGGGCGGTCGCTGTGACGAGCCGACGAGCATGATCGATGGTGAACTCGATCGGCATGGAGCCGAATCTATCTCGTGATTCCGCAACTCGTCATCCTCGCAGCCGGTCTCGGCAGCCGCTACGGCGGCCTGAAGCAGCTCGACGCCGTCGGTCCGGGCGGGGCCACGTTGATGGACTACAGCGTGTACGACGCCCTGCGCGCCGGATTTGGAGAAGTCCTCTTCGTCATTCGTCCCGATCTGCAGCAGGCGTTCGACGCGTTCGCCCGTACGCGGTTTGGCACGCGTTTCCGCTGGCGCGCCGCCCTGCAGCGGCTCGAGGACGTGCCTCCCGGTGCCGTCCTGCCGCCCGGTCGCACGAAGCCCTGGGGGACGACGCATGCGGTGCTCGCTGCTGCGGGTGAGATCGGCGGGCCGTTCGCCGTGCTCAATGCCGACGACTTCTACGGCGCCGAGGCGATCGCGGCCATCGCCGCATTTCTGCAGACCGAGACGGAGCCGTCGACCCACGCCATCGCCGGGTATCGCCTGGGCGACACACGCTCGGCCGCCGGGCCGGTGAATCGCGGCATCTGCCGCATCGGCCCCGACCGCTACCTCGAGACGATCGAGGAAGTGAAGGGACTCGAAATGCGTCCCGACGGCAGCTTCACCGGCCAGGGGGAGTCGGGTCCGCTGCGCGTCGCCGGCGATGCGATCGTTTCGATGAACCTGTGGGCGTTTCAGCGGTCCGCGCTCGAGATCCTGCGGCGCGGTCTCGTGGAATTCTTCCAGGGCCCGTCGCCGGACGAGAGTCTGCTGCCCACTGTGATGCGGGCCGCCATCGCCCGCGACGATGCGCGCGTTCGCGTCCTCAAGTCGAACAGCCGCTGGTTCGGGATCACGCATCCCGCCGATCGCGAGCCGGTCGTCGCCGCCATCCGGCGCCTCGTGAACGACGGGCGCTACCCGGAGCAGCTGTGGACGTAACCGACGCCCGGGCCGTCGCGGGGCGGTTCGCGCTGGGCGGCGACGTTCGCTCGATCATGTCGCTTCCCGGCGGTCATATCAACGACTCCTACCGGGTCGACCTCGGCGGCAAGGAGGAGGGGACCAGCTTCCTGCTGCAGCGGCTCAACCCGCACGTCTTCCCGCGTCCCGACCACGTCATGGAGAACGTCGCCCGCGTCACCCGGCATATCGCGAGCCAGGGCGGGCCGACCCTCACCCTCATGCCGACGATCGACGGCCGCGACTGGCTCGTGGACGGCGTCGGCGGGGTGTGGCGGCTTTTCCGCTGGATCCCCGAATCGGTCGTGCATTTGCGTGCCGAATCTCCGGACGCCTGTTACGCAACCGGGAAGGCGTTCGGCGAGTTTCTCCAGCTGGTCGGCAACTACCGCGGACCTGCGCTCCACGAGACCATCCCGGGATTCCACGACACCGAGCGTCGCTTCTCCCAGCTCGACGTGGCCGTGGAGCGTGCGGCGTCCAGCCGCCTGTCCGGTGCGGAGGCCGAGGTCGCGGCGCTTCTGGGTGAGCGCTCGGTCGCCGGCGTCCTGCCGCCGCGGTTCGCCGCGGGGGCGCTCCCCACCCGCATCGTCCACAACGATGCGAAGATCGCCAACGTGCTGTTCGAGCGCGGGAGCGACGCGGCGCTGTGCGTCGTCGACCTCGACACCGTGATGCCCGGGTCCCCGCTCGCCGACTTTGGCGACCTGGTCCGCTCGTGCGTGAGCCAGGCAGGGGAGGATGAGCGCGACCTGCCCAAGGTGTGGGCCGATCCGGCGCGCTTTGCGGCGCTGGCGCGCGGTTTCGTCGAGGGCAGCGGGGATCTGTTGTCCCGCGAGGAGCGGAAGCTGCTCGTCTTCGCGGGCCGCTGGATCACATTGGAGCAGGCGGTGCGGTTCCTGACCGACTACCTCGGCGGGGACCGGTACTACCGGGTGTCGTATCCCGATCACAACCTCGTGCGGGCGCGCGCCCAGCTGGCGTTGTACCGCTCGTTGACCAACCAGGAATCGGGGCTGGCGAAGCTGGTCGCCCGTTCCTAGCGTTCTTGCGACTCGTTCCCGGACCCTTGCCCGATGGCGCATTCGGAGCGCACCGCTGCGCTCAATCGCATGCATCTGGCTGTGAAAGAGTTGACGGATCAGCTGAAGCTGATCGCGGCCAATCCGCCCGAGGGGCTGGTCGACCTGAAGAGCGCCGTCGACGACGTCCGGCTGCAGCTGTGGGGCGTGCTGATGAACTCCTCCGCCCAGGGGGAGAAGGACTTCGGGGAGCGGTTCCGGCTGCGGCGGGCAACGGAGATCCTCCAGGGGATCTTGCGAGACGTCGAAGCCGGCCAGCTGAAGCTGACGACGAAGGAAGCCGCTGAGCTCGGCGTCGTCGCGCGGGACATCGGGAAGCGCGTGACGGGGGCACACTAGCGTAGGGGCATGCGGATCTTCGGGACGCACGACGAGCTGACCCAGATCCAGCTTGCCAAGGTGGCGGAGCGGGCGCGCAAGGTCGCGCTCATGGCGGACGGGCACGTCGGGTACGTGATGCCGATCGGCGGCGTCGCGGCATACGACAACGCCGTGTCGGTCGTGGGCGTGGGGTTCGACATCGCCTGTGGCAACGCAGCGATCCGCACCGACCGGACCCTGGACCAGCTGGCGCCCGCGCTGCCGGCGCTCGCGGACGAGATCGCCGCGACCGTTTCCTTCGGCGTCGGCCGGAAAAACCGCGCCGGCGATGCGCCGGCCGATCACCCGCTGTTCAATGAGGCGGCGTGGCAGGCGGTGCCGGCGAAGCACCGCCAGGCGCTCCACACCAAGGCGCGCCAGCAGCTCGGCACCGTCGGCAGCGGCAATCACTATGTCGACGTGTTTGGCGACGAGAGCGGCGCGATCTGGGTCGGCGTGCACTTCGGCAGCCGCGGCTTCGGGCACACGGTGGCGTCGAACTTCCTGGCGCTGGGCCAGGGGGCGTCGTGGGGCGAACGGGTTCCGGAGAAGGAAGTGCTGTTGCCGCTCGATCAGCACCTGGGGCATGACTACTGGGAGCTGATGGAGCTGGCGGGACGGTACGCCTACGCCGGGCGTGAGTGGGTGGCACGCAAGG
>CAZXKN010000117.1:0-3107 GCA_964641815.1 uncultured Gemmatimonadaceae bacterium
AGGTCCTTCGCGTCGCTCGCTGACGCTCGCTCCGCTCAGGATGACAATGTTTTTTTGATTGCTGAGCAGGGATTAGGAGGTAGTGAGCAAGAGGAAGTGAACAGTGGTTGCCTCTCACATCTCACCTCTCACCTCTCACGCAGTTTTAAGTACCAGCCCAGCACGAACTTGCACGCACTATCCCCCTAGGGTAACTTTTGGCGTATGGCGGACTTATCCAGTCTTTTCCAGCTCGCCCAGCAGGCCCAGGGGCGGCTGTCGGAGATCCAGACCAAACTCGCTCAAGAGACGATCACGGCGCAGGCGGGCGGCGGCATGGTGCAGGCCACCGCGGACGGGCGCGGCCAGATCCGCTCGATCAAGATCGACCCCGAGGCGCTCAAGGGCGAAGACATCGAGCTGCTCGAGGACCTGATTCTCGCGGCGGTGTCCCAGGCGCAGCAGCGCGCCGCCGAGCTGTACCAGGCGGAAGTGAAGAAGCTCACCGCCGGGCTGCCGCTCCCGTTCCAGCTGCCGATCTGACGCACGACTCGTGTCCGCGATCGAGGATCTCGTGGCAGAGCTGGCCCAGCTCCCCGGGATCGGACGCAAGACGGCGCAGCGGCTCACGTTTCACCTGCTGAAAGAGCCCCCGGAAGTGGCGGGTCGACTGGCGGACGCCATTCGGCGCGTGCGCGAGCAGGTGCAGGCGTGCGGCACGTGCGGCAACTTGTCGGACACCGATCCGTGCGCCATCTGCGCCGATCCGCGCCGCGACGCCACGCTGCTCTGCGTGGTGGAGGAGTCCGGGGACCTGACGGCGATCGAGCGTGCCGGCCAGTTCCGCGGGCGCTATCATGTGCTGGGCGGCCGCCTCTCGCCCCTCGAGGGCATGGGGCCGGAGGCGCTGCAGATCGACCAGCTGCTGGCCCGCGTGTCGAACGGGGCCGGCGTGCGGGAAGTGATCGTGGCGACCAACCCCTCGATGGAGGGGGAAGTCACCGCCACGTATGTGCAGCAGCTGCTCCGCGCGACGGGCGTCAAGGTGACGCGCATCGCGCGCGGCCTGCCGGTGGGCGGCGACCTCGAGTATGCCGACGGCGTGACGATCGCCCAGGCGCTCGCGGCGCGCCGCGAGATGTCCGAGACCGACTGAGCGAGGTTCCGGGATGAGTGGTGCCGCCAGCTGGTCGTTCAACGAGAGCGACTATCGGCAAATCCAGCAGTACCTGCAGGGCTTCCTGCGCGATTCCAACGCGCGGTGCGCCCTGCTGGTGGACCGCACCGGCCAGCTCGTCGCCACCGTGGGGGAGCCGCCGCAGTTCGACCCCACCGCCTTCGCGTCGCTCACCGCCGCCGACTTTTCGGCCAACGACCAGCTCGCCAAGATGATCGGCGAGCCCGACTTCGCCTCGCTGGTGCATCAGGGCGAGAAGGAGTCGATGTATCTGGCCGACGTCGCCAAGCGGGTGATTCTCGTCGTGTTGTTCGACCAGCGCGCCACGCTGGGTCTCGTGAAGCTCAAGGCAAAAGCCACCGTCGAGGCGCTCAACCACGTGTTCCAGGCGATGTTCGATCGCGTGGGCCCGGGCGGCGTGTCCGACACCAAGGGCATCCTGGCAGGAGCGGAAGACGAAATTGACAAACTGTTCGGCTGATCGAGGGGACTCTCGCGCATGTCGATGATCAACTACGCGTCCCGCGAGATCAACTGCAAGCTCGTCTATTACGGGCCGGGGCTGGGTGGCAAAACGACGAATCTGGAGCACGTCTACGGCAAGGTCGCGCCCAACACGCGCGGCAAGATGATCTCGCTCGCCACCGAAACCGAGCGCACCCTGTTCTTCGACTTCCTCCCCGTCGACCTCGGCACGATCCGCGGATTCAAGACCCGGTTTCATCTGTACACCGTGCCCGGTCAGGTGTACTACAACGCGAGCCGCAAGCTGATCCTCAAAGGCGTCGACGGCATCGTGTTCGTGGCGGACTCGCAGATCGAGCGCATGGAAGCGAATGTCGAGTCGATGCAGAACCTGTACGACAACATGAGTGAGTACGGCTACGACCTGACGAAGATCCCGTTCACCATCCAGTACAACAAGCGCGATCTCCCCAACGCCGCCCCGATCCGGGACCTGCAGGCGGCGCTCAATCCCGGCTGGCCGATCGACGATCCGGCGCTGCAGAAGGTGGTGCCCGATCCGAGCCACCCCGGCGAGAACATCATCGAGAAGGGGGAGGACGGCTGGCTGGGGCGCGCGCCGTACTACGAGGCGGTAGCGGTGCGCGGCGACGGCGTATTCGAAACCCTCAGGGCGGTGTCAAAGTTCGTGCTCAAGACGCTCAGCTGACCGCTTCTTCCGGAGCTCCGCTCGTGCGCTGGACGCTGCCCAATATCCTGACGCTCGCGCGCATTGGCCTCACCCCCGTCATCGCGCTGCTGCCGTTCATCTCGGGCTACTGGCCCAAAGTCATCGCCTTTTTCACGTTCATCGCCGTCGCCTGCACCGACATCATCGACGGCTGGCTGGCGCGCAAATACAACCAGGTGAGCGAGCTGGGCCAGCTGCTCGACCCGATCGCCGACAAGCTGATGCTGTTCGCCATGCTGGTGCCGATCTTCTGGATCATGCGCCACCCCACGATCCTCGTCGACTACCGCATCCCCTGGTGGGGCAGCGTCCCGGTGTGGGCACTGGTGCTGCTGGTGGGACGCGAGCTCTTGATCACGGCATTCCGGTTCTTCGCCAAGCGCCGCGGCATCGTGATCCCGGCGGTGGGGGCGGGGAAGCTCAAGGCCGCAGTGCAGAACGTCTTCATCGGCGCCACGATCGGGTGGTTCGCCTGGAAGGACTGGCTCGCGTCGCACAAGTTCGCCGGCTGGTTCCGCACCTTCTGGGACCAGTTTCACGGCGCCGTCGTCTCGATCACGCTCGGCATCGCCATCATCCTCACCGTGTATTCGCTCGCCGTCTACCTGTACCGCTACCGGCGCCTCATCACGGGCCACGGGTGAAGCTCGAAGTCGTCACCGTGGGCACCGAGCTGTTGCTCGGGTATACGCTCGACACCAACGCGGCCGATCTCGGCAAGACGCTCGCCGCCGCGGGGATCGAGATCGTGCGGCG
>CAZXKN010000118.1:0-2820 GCA_964641815.1 uncultured Gemmatimonadaceae bacterium
GGGCGGATCAGTTCCAGATGTTCCCGCGCGATGTGAAGGCCGCCCTCAGCTGGCTCAAGGCGCAACCCGACGTCTTGCCGGGCCGCATCGGCATCGCCGGCCTCAGCATGGGCGCCACGCTCGCGGTGATTGCCGCCGCCAGCGATCCCGCGGTCCGATCGATTGGCCTGGTGTCTCCGGCCACGGAATTTCGGGGCCTGCGCTGCGACGCCGCGATGCACGTGTTTGCCGCGCGGTCGGGGGCGGCCTACGTTGCCGCCGGGTCGCTCGATCCGTACGGTTCCCGATCGGCACGACAGCTCGCGGACATCGAGCCGGGCCTTCGCGATCTGCAGCTCCTCGACGGCACGTCGGCCAACGGCCGCATGCTGCTGCAGGAGCAGCCCGATGTGGTGACCGCGCTTGTGGAGTGGTTTCGAAGGACGCTATGATCCGAGGTTGGCACTCGGAATGAAGCCGGAATCTCTCGTCTACGCCGCGGCCGGCACTCTCTTCGGCGTCATCGTCGGCTGGATCCTCGGCGCGCAGCAGGCCACGCTCCGTGTTCCGACGGCGCCCGTGGCTGCCGCCGCCGAGGCGCAGCCGCAGCAGGCGGCGGCGACGCCGGCCCAGGGGAACCAGCAGGCCCCGCAGCTCGACACCACCGCGGTGCAGCAACTCCTGAAGCAGGCCGCCGCCGAGCCGAACAGCCCCACGCCGAAGATCCTGCTCGGGAACCTGTACTTCGATGCGGAGCGCTATCCCGAAGCCGCACAATGGTACGAGGCGGCGCTCAAAGGCGATCTCAGGAACGCCGACGTCAGCACGGATCTCGGCGTGAGCTACTACTACATGAACCAGCCCGACAAGGCGCTGGCCCAGTTCGACAAATCGCTGCAGATCGATCCGAAGCACGTGAAGACGCTGCTCAACGTGGGGATCGTCCGCGCCTTCGGCAAGCAGGATCTCCCCGGGGCGGCGGCGGCATGGGAGCAGGTGCTCGCGATTTCCCCGGGGAGCCCCGAGGGACAGGCCGCCAAGCGCGCGCTCGACGCGATGAAGGGGGCCCATCCGAATCTCGGGTCACAGCCGCCCTCGAGCAACTGATCGAACGACGATGGTGTTTCTCGTCAGGTTCGTCCTGTTCCTCCTCCTCGCGCTGATGGCGGTGCGATCGGTGATGCGCTTCCTTGCCGGCATTGCCGCCGGCGTCAACCCCGAGCAGACGCGCCGTCCGCCCCAGCAGGTGATGGGTCACATGGTCAAGGATCCCGTCTGCGGGACCTACGTTGTCGAGGGCCGGGCGCTGACGGCGGCTCGCGGCGGTCAGCAGGCCTGGTTCTGCTCGCCCCGGTGCCAGGCCGCCTGGCTGCAGGGCAAGGCGAGCTGATGGCCGACCTCGATCGCCTGCGCGCCGACATTGTCGAGATCGGCAAGCGGCTCTACACCCGTGGATACTGCGCCAGCAACGACGGCAACATCACCATCCGCTTTGCCGACGATCGCATCCTGACGACGCCGAAGAGCGTGTCGAAGGGGTACATGACCCCCGACATGATGGTGGTGGTCGATCTCGACGGCCGAAAGGTCGCGGGCGATCGCGACGCGTCGTCCGAGCTCTTGATGCATCTCGAGGTGTACCGGCAGCGGCCCGACGTGAAATCCGTCGTGCACGCGCATCCGCCGATGGCCACGGGATTCGCCGTGGCGGGAGTGTCGCTCGATCGTGCCGTCCTCGCCGAGGTGATTTGCACGCTCGGCAGCATTCCCATCGTCGGTTACGCGACGCCGTCGACACCCGAGCTGCCGGAGGCCGTGCGGCAGTACATCAAGGCGCACGACGGGCTCCTGCTCGCAAATCATGGCGCGCTGACGGTTGGCGCCGACGTCTACTCGGCGTACTACAAGATGGAGACCGTCGAGCATTTCGCGAAAATCAGCCTCGTGGCACGGTTGCTTGGCGGCGAGCGGCTGATTTCGCAGGAGGAAGTCCTCCGGCTCCAGGGGCTGCGGGGCAAATACGGCATCGCCGCGCCGGCGCCCATCTGCCTGGACGACGACCTGCAGGGCGGGGGCACCGGGGTCGTGGATCCGACCTGCCAGTTGGTGCGCGCGCCGGACGCCCCGGGCGAGCGGCTCGTGCCCGATCCGGCGAGCGGGGTGGGATTCACGGCGCGTGCCGACGCGCGATCGGCGCCGGATGGCGACGCGGAAATTCGGTTAACATACCGCGAACTCGCGGCCCTCATCGAG
The DNA here is from genome assembly GCA_964641815.1 of uncultured Gemmatimonadaceae bacterium. Taxonomy (GTDB): domain Bacteria; phylum Gemmatimonadota; class Gemmatimonadetes; order Gemmatimonadales; family GWC2-71-9; genus DASTHG01. Next base: position 2,233 of record CAZXKN010000118.1, read on the forward strand.
GAAGCCGTCGAGCGGCTGCGGTGACGCTGGAGGCATTCAATGGGTGAGGCGCTGGGAATGGTGGAAACCAAGGGGCTGGTCGCCATGATCGAGGCGGCAGACGCCATGGTGAAGGCCGCCAAGGTCACGCTCGTCGGCTGGGAGAAGATCGGCGCCGGCTACGTTACCGCCATCGTCCGGGGCGACGTGGCGGCCGTGAAGGCCGCGACCGACGCCGGCGCCGCGGCCGCGCGCCGCGTGGGAGAGCTCGTGTCGGTGCACGTGATCCCGCGTCCGCACGCCAATCTCGAAGACGCCCTGCCGATCGGGAAAGCCCAGAAGTAGCGCGGACCGCCGGGTCCGCCCGTCATGCTACTCGCGAAAATCGTCGGGACGGTTGTCGCCACCCGCAAAGACCCGCGGCTCGAGGCCAGCAAGCTGCTGCTGGCCCGCGCCGTCGATCCGGCCGGAAAATTCGAAGGCGGATACCTCGTGGCCGTGGACACGGTCGATGCCGGTGTCGGCGAAACAGTCCTCATCGTCAGCGGCAGCTCCGCCCGGATGGCCAGCGGCATGAAGGATTGTCCCGTCGATGCCGCCATCGTCGGC
>CAZXKN010000119.1:0-27209 GCA_964641815.1 uncultured Gemmatimonadaceae bacterium
GCAGCCTGCGTCTGCGTCTTCAACTGCTCCATCTGATATTCAATTCGCCCTTTCATCTCCGAGCGTTCATCACCCAGAGCCTCGAGCGCCTCGAGGTAGCAGTCGCGAGCGGCCTCGATGTGTCCGTTGCTCGCTTCGAAGTTGCCCAGGGCGAGCAGCGCCTCGACCGCGATCGTCGGCTCGCCGGCACGCAGCGCGACTTCGACCGATGTACGGCAGGTCTCGCGTGCAGCCGCCATCTCGTTGCGCTGATGGTGCAGCACGCCGAGGCGGCGGAGACCGACCGCCTGCGCGGCCCATGCGCCGCACCAGGCCGCTTCGGCGACCGCTGCCATGCAGCAGTCCATCGCCTCGCGAATGCGCCCCGCGCGCTCGTGCTGCCGCGCTTCCTGCAGCAGCTCAGCGGTACGCAAGACTCCATCCACGTGCTTCGCGCTCACTTCCAGGGCTCCGGGGGCAACGAGGGTCATGCACAATCTTGTCGCAAACTCCGCGCCAGTCTGTGGCGCAGGGCACACGATCGTCGGGGGCATGTGTCACCAGAGGAGAAACGCGACGCGCCGGGGATTTGCAGTCCCCGGCGCATCACGTGAAACGAGGCGTCGCGCGCACGGCGCTGCCTCTATGTCTCGAGTTGCGGTTCGAGGCATGCGGGGAAGGCGCTTTCCCGGTCCGTCATGACGCCGTCCCCGCCGCCTCGTATGTCTGGAAAATCCGGGGGAGGTCCGGGGACCGTGCACAGTGCCCGGCCGCCGGCGCGGCGCCTGGTGACGCCGCCTTGCCGACGAGATACCCTCCCCTATGTCCGCTGCGCACCGCTAAAGCAATTATCGGGCCAACTGCTCCGCGACCGTGCTCTTCTCGTGGAACTGAGCCTGTTCAGTGGAGTTAGCCAATGCCGTCGTGGACGACCGTCCCCCGGCGATGACTTGCGTAACGTCATCAAAATAGCCCACACCAACGAACTCCTGATGCTTCACCGCCTCATATCCGGCGCCCTGTGCGGCGAATTCCTGGGTCTGGAGGTCCGCGTACGCAGCCATGCCGCGCTCGCGGTACGCCCGGGCCAGCTCGTAGGTCGCCATGTTGAGGGCGTGGAAGCCGGAAAGGGTGACGAACTGGAACCGGTACCCCATCGCGCCCAGGTCTTTCTGGAATGAGGCGCACTGGGCCTCACTGAGATGTTTGCGCCAGTTGAACGAGGGGGAACAGTTGTAGGCGAGCAGCTTCCCCGGAAAGCGGGCGTGAATCTGCTCGGCGAACCGCTCCGCTTCGGCAAGATCGGGCTTCGCCGTCTCGAACCAGAGCAGGTCGGCGTAGGGCGCGTAGGCCAGCGCCCGGTGAATCGCCGCGTCGACGCCGTCCCGCACGCTGTAGAACCCTTCGAAGGTCCGCTCGCCGGTGCAGAACGCGCGGTCGTACTCGTCCACATCGCTCGTGAGCAGCGTGGCGCTGTTGGCGTCGGTGCGGGCGATCAGCAGCGTATCCACGCCGCAGACATCGGCCGCCAGCCGCGCCGACACGAGCTTCGAGATGAACTCGCTCGTCGGCACGAGCACCTTGCCGCCCAGATGGCCGCACTTCTTGACGGAGGAGAGCTGGTCTTCGTAGTGGACCGCGGCGACTCCCTCGGCGATCATCGCCTTCATCAATTCGAAGGCGTTGAGGTTGCCGCCGAAGCCGGCTTCGGCGTCCGCCACGAAGGGGACGTACCAGTCGATCGCGTCGTCGCCGCGTGCGTGGTGAATCTCGTCGGCACGGCGCAGCGCCCGTTGCAGCCGCCGCACGAGGGCGGGGACGGAGTCGGCGGGATAGAGACTCTGGTCGGGGTACATCTGGCCGGCGGTGTTGGCGTCGGCTGCGACCTGCCAGCCGCTGACGTAGATCGCTTTCAGCCCCGCCTGCACTTCCTGCACTGCCTGGTTGCCGGTGACCGCCGACAACGCGGCGACGAACGGTTCCTCATGCAGCAGGTTCCACAGCTTGCCGGCGCCTACTTCGGCGAGCGTATAGGCGATATCGAGCGACCCCTTGAGCCGCCACACGTCCTCGGCGGCGTAGGGCCGGTGGATGCCGTTCCAGCGGGGGCTCGAGGCCCACCGCCGCGTCAGCGACTCCGTGAACAGCTGCTGCATGCGTCCCCCCATCCAGGTCAATCCAGGTATGCGTAGCCCACCGTCGTCAGGAACTCAGGGAAGTCCGCGCCGGTCATCATCTGGTCGAAGAGTGTCGACGCGAGCGCGAACTTTCCGGAGTCGAACCGAGCCGCACCGAGCCGCTCGCGCAGCTGACCCAGCTCGTCCTGCATCGTGTGCCGCACCAGCTCGGCGGTTACACGGCGCCCATCCGCAAGCTTCGCGCCGTGCGTCAGCCACTGCCACACCTGGGTGCGCGAGATCTCCGCGGTCGCGGCATCTTCCATCAGATTGTAGATCGGCACACAGCCCACTCCGCGGAGCCAGGACTCGAGGTACTGGATCCCCACGTCGATGTTGACGCGCAGGCCCTGGAACGTGATCTCGCCGTCCGGGACGGCGAGCAAATCCGCCGCGCCGACGCGCACGTCGGCCCGCGTCACCTGCAGTTGGTGGGAAGCCGCCATCTGGGCGTCGAACACACCCCTGGCCACCGGCACCAGCCCTGGATGCGCAACCCAGGTACCGTCATGCCCGGCATTGACCTCCCGTAGCTTGTCCTGCGTCACCTTGGCGAGCGCGGCCGCGTTGGCCGCGGGATCGTGCTTGATGGGGATCTGCGCCGCCATTCCGCCCATGGCGTGAATGCGCCGGCGGTGGCAGGTCTGAATCAGCAGATCGACATAGGCCTTGAGGAACGCCTTGTCCATCGTGACCGCGGCGCGGTCGGGCAGCACGAACCGCGGATCGTTCCGGAATTTCTTGATGAAGCTGAAGATGTAGTCCCAGCGCCCGCAGTTCAGTCCCGCCGAGTGCTCGCGCAGCTCCCACAGGATCTCGTGCATCTCGAACGCGGCCAGGATCGTCTCGATCAGCGCCGTCGCCCGGATCGTCCCGCGCGGGAGCCCCAGCGCTTCCTGGGCAGCGATGAACACGTCGTTCCACAGCCGCGCCTCGAGATGGCTCTCCATCTTGGGGAGATAGAAGTACGGGCCCGACCCCTTGCGACACAGCGCCATGGCGTTGTGGAAGAAGCAGAGCCCGAAATCGAACAGGGCAGCCGAGACGGGACGGCCGTCCACCAGCATGTGCTTTTCGACGAGGTGCCAGCCGCGCGGCCGCACCATCAGCGTGGCAGCACCGGGGGCCACGGTGTAGTGCTTCCCCTCGGGACTGTCGTAGCTGATCGTGCCGCGCACCGCGTCATACAGGTTCATCTGGCCGTCGACCGTCCCCGCCCAGGTGGGAGAGTGGGAATCCTCGAAATCGGCCATGAACACGCGCGCCCCCGAGTTGAGGGCGTTGATGATCATCTTGCGGTCGACCGGGCCCGTGATCTCCACCCGCCGGTCCATGAGGTCCTGCGGGATCGGTGCGACAACCCAGTCACTATCCCGGACGGTGCGCGTCTCGGGGAGAAAGTCGGGGCGCTCGCCGTCGAGCAGACGCTGCTGCCGCGCGACGCGCGCCGCGAGGAGCTCCTGGCGGCGGTCCTCGAACGTGCGGGCCAGCCGCGCGACGAAGCTCAGCGCTTCAGGGGTGAGGATGTGGCTCGCGGCGGCAGCGTCGAGAGGATATATCTCGACCCCGGCAACTCCCGACGGCGCCCCGGGACGGCGGGCTGCGGCGCTTGGCGCCGACGCGCTGGTCATGGATGGCGGGGTGGATGGCAAGGGTCATGCCTCCTGGCTGGGGATGCGCATTGGCGGTACATACACGCCGCAGGATATCCGCGCTGTTGCGGTGGTGCCACATGTCGACGACTCGAGTGTATCGAGGGAGTCACCCGGGCCCGTTGTCGCTCGGCCTCGTCACATCGTAGCGGCCGGGCCATGTCGACGGCGCAGTGTGACGCATGACACGCGCGGGTAAGTGATTGATATGAAGGAAGCTGCGGTTCGTCACACGGTGTGACAATAGGGCATAGCTCTTGCGCTGGAGCAGTGCAGGCCCATTTGGGCCATTCGTTTCCCTGTTCGTTTGGAGCCTCTGGCAATGGGATCGGGTCGACGCAGCAGCGGTGAGCGGCGACGCATCGAGCGGCGCGAGAGCACCGAGCGCCGCCAGCAGGTGGTCGACGTCCCTGTGGATCGCCGCAGCGGAATCGATCGCCGCATGATGCTCGATCGCCGTTCCGGTCTCGACCGCCGCCTCGTGAACGATCGGCGCCAGAGCGTCCGACCCCCCGCACGTCAGGAAACGCAGGTCTAGGTACCGGCCGGCGGGCGAAACACGGGCCCTCTCCGCATGGATGCGGAGGGGGCCCGGTGTTTGGTAGCTTGTATCCGCCATGTCGGTGCTCACCGGAGTCTCCCTCGTCACCGCGCTGATCGGCGCGCTGCTCGTCGCCCTGGCGGTCTGGGCCGGGAAGCGCCGCCGCCTGGTCCACAGTCTGGTGAGCGTGTTGTCGGCGCTGCTCTGTCTCGCGCTGGCGGCGCTGTTCGCCGCCGTCACGGTCGGGATTCACGGCTATCGCGCCCTCACCGCCGAAGAGGTCGCGGCGGTCGTGCAGACCGACCCCGTCGGACCGCAGCACTTTCGCGCCACGGTGACGATGCCCGATGGCCGCGTAGGGCAGTTCGACATCCTCGGGGACGCCCTCTACGTCGACGCCCGCATCCTCAAGTGGAAGCCGATCGTCAACATCCTCGGCCTCCAGACGGCCTACGAGCTGGATCGCGTCGGCGGCCGCTACAACGCCGTCCCCGACGAACGCCACCGGCCGCACACCGTCTTCCCGCTGGGCCAGGACCACATGGTGAACGTCTTCGGTTTCGTGCACCGCCACCCGACGGTCCTGGCGCCGCTCGTCGACGCGACGTACGGATCGGGGACGTTCATCACGGTTGCACGCCCTGCTCGTTACGAAGTGCGGGTATCGACGACGGGATTGTTGATCAGGGCGGTCACCGACTCGTCGGCAACGGGGCACTAGCCGCCTAGACGCCCAGGTAGGCGCATAGCCGCCGAGCCGCGTAGAGGCAGACGCCGAGCCGCCGCGTGGACGCCAGGGAATTAGGTATTAGGCCTGTCCTCATCCCTCGTCCCTAGGCGTCCACTCGGCGGCTTGGCGGGTGGGCGTCTACCGAACGACTGGCCCCTCAAACCCCTAGGTAATCCGCGACATCTTATCACTGTGTCATTAACCCCCGCCTTGTCGGTCCTGGACGAGCGCGTCGTCCGCGCTCGCGCGGGTGATGAGGCGGCATTCGAAGCCCTGTATCGTGAGCATGCGGGGCGGGTCTACGCATTGTGCCTCCGGTTGAGCGGCGAGCGCGGCAGAGCCGCGGACCTGACGCAGGACGTGTTCGTGCGCTGCTGGGAGAAGCTGGGCACATTCCGCGGCGAGAGCGCGTTCGGGTCGTGGCTGTACCGCCTCGCAGTAAACGTCGTATGGATGGCGAATCGCGGGGACCGGCGGCGCGAGGACAAGGTGATGCCGGTGGCCGAGCCCGACCTGCACGAGCGCGGCATGACGAGCGCCGCAGCGGGTCTCGGGATCGATCTCGAGCGCGCCATCGCCACGTTGCCCGCGGGGGCGCGCGAGGTGTTCGTGCTGTTCGATGTGGAAGGCTATGGCCACGAGGACATTGCCAGGATGACGGGGATCGCGGTCGGCACGTCGAAGGCGCAGCTGTTCCGGGCGCGCCGTCTTCTGCGGGAACGGTTGGAGCGATGAACGAGAAGGAGCTGCAGGACGCCGCTCAGCGGCTGCCGCGGAGTATCGAGCCGCCCGAAGATCTCTGGCCGGGAATCCGCGAGAGGATTCAGCGGGGGAAGGCGGGGAAATACCGTCGCCTCGTTTGGGTCCCGCTCGCTCTGGCCGCCGGTGTTGGTGCGATTCTGTTGCTCAGGCCGCGCGGAGAGACGTGGACGGTGCAGCGCGTCGCCGGTGCGCCACGCGTGAACGATGCTCCACTCGGCGGGTCGGGCACGATGCGCGTCGGCCAGGTGCTCGAAACCGACGACTCCTCGCGCGCCACCATCGCGGTCGGCGGCATTGGTCGCGTGGACGTGCAGCCCGGCTCACGGGTGCGGCTGGTGCGCGCCGAAGCGACCGATCACCGCCTCGCGCTCGCATTCGGCGGCATCCACGCCAAGGTCGATGCCCCGCCGCGGCTCTTCTTCGTCGACACGCCCGCCGGCACCGCGGTCGATCTGGGGTGCGAGTACGTCCTCGAGACCGACTCGAGCGGGCGCGGCCGCCTCCACGTCACGGGCGGGTACGTCGAGTTCGCCTGGGGCGGTGCGCGCTCCGTCGTTCCGATCGACGCCTACGCGGAGACGCGCGCCCATAGTCCGCCGGGCATCCCCTACGTTGCCGACGCCCCGGCTGCGCTCGTCGTGGCGCTCGATTCCTTCGCATTTGCCTCAGGGGGCGCCCCTGCCGTGCGCGCGGCGCTGGGCGCGGCGCGCTCCGAGGATGCGATCTCGCTCTGGCATCTACTCTCCCGGGTGAACGCCTCGGAGCGGGGCGCGGTTTACGACCGCCTGGCGATCCTCGTGCCCCCGCCCGTGGACGTCACCCGCGCGGGCGCGCTCGCGCTCGACCAGAAGACACTCGAGACCTACTGGGGACGGATCGAGAGAATCCACTTCCGGATTGTGGTACTGCGGGGACTACGCGAGATCGATGCGAGGACGGGGAAGGCGCGGTAGAGGGCGGGAGAAGACGGTAGAGGGCGGTAGAAGTGAATACCTCTACCGCCCTCTTCCGACCTCTTCCGCCCTGTAGTTAGAAGCCCGGCGTCAGGCTCAACTCCCAATACCAGCCTTTGACGGGCCGCTGGAACGGCTTCACGTAGTCGAGCTCCGCGACGGCGAAGCCGAACAGATTCATCCGCAACACTGCGCCGGCGCTGGTGACCGCCTGCCGGTGGTTGAGCGAGGTCGCCTGATCGGCGTTCCAGGCGACGCCGGCGTCCGCGAAGACGCCTGCCTCGATCGGCAGCGCACCGTAATAGCCGCTTCCCAGCCCGAGCACGCCGAGCAGCGGGAAGCGGGCTTCCACGTTGCCGAGCAGCAGCCGGCTGCCGAACAGCCGGTCGAACGCGGGGCAGGTGCTCCCGGTCGACGGGCACTCCGCCGCGCTGAACGAGTTGTAGTCGTATCCACGGACCAGCGTCTGATAGCCCAGGAACAGCGGGAACAGCACCGAGTTCTCGGCGTCGGGCCCGTAGCGGCCGGCGTGCGCGACGCGGGCGGCCAACGTCAACCGACGCACCGGCATGATGTATTTCCGGAAGTCGGCGTTCACATTGACCATCCGCAACGAACCGATCCACGGGTCGGCCTCAATCCGGTAACGGGTGCCGAGAATCGGGCTCGTCGCTCCGAAGAAGGAGTTGTCGTAGACCAGCGCCGCCGACGCGATGCCCATATTCAGGGCAGAGTGGGACGGAGGGGTCGAGTCGGTCTTGCCCAGGAACTGGAATGTCCCCCCATCGAAGTACAGCGTCTGGATCTCGGTGCTGAACGAGATGTTCTCGTAGCCGGCGGAGAATTCCAACCGCTGCACGCGGCTCAGCGGGTAGCTCGCAAAGCCGACCGCCGAACGCTCCGTCTGCCGCACCAGCAGGGCCTGTTCGTAGTAAACGGCGCCGCCATTGAGGAACCCTGCGAAGAACCCGCCGGTGATATACGGCACCTGTTGCGCCGCCACCCCCCAGTTGAAGCGGCGGCGCTGGTTCTGATAGGCGACGATCGCGCCGAGGTCCTGGGGAAATTTCCCGTTCGCCTGCACCCCGGTAATGAGCGTGTGATCGCTCAACATGTCGCTCCACACCAGCGTGGCGCCGCCGGCGACGAACGTCCCGAACGTACTCGTTCCGACGGCGAGATACGGCTGCGACACGTAGTCCAGCGACAGGCCGGGGCTGTACGGCGTCACTCGCATCTCGCTGTCCGGTGGCAGCCCCGTCCGTGCGTCCGCGAGCTTCGCCTGCAGGGTGTCCGGCTCCCGGGTCGTCAGGGGCAATATGTCGGCCAGGGGTGTGGGGAGCGGGGCGACCGGCTTGCCGGCGAGCACCGCGGGATCCTTGATCGCGTACAGCTTGTAGCTGCTCGAATCGAACGCCGTAAAGACGAGCTCGCCGGTGCGCTGGGCCACGGAGATCACCGGGCTCAGCGACGTGATGCCGCTCGCGCCGACGAACAGGTTCGTCACCTGGGTCACGCTCTCCGACGCCAGGTCGATGCGATAGACGTTGTCGACCCCGCCCCGATCGGAAACGAAGAAGAGGCTCTTGCCGTCGGCGCTCCACTGCGGGCTGATGTGCTTTGGCCCCTGGAACGCCTGCAACCGGCGGATGTTGCCCGTCGCGAGATCGAACAGCGCCAGCTGATACGTCCCCGCCTTCAGCTCGGCGGTGTCGGTGTCGAAGCGGTCGGTCACGAAGGCGAGGGAGCGACCGTCCGGGGACCAGACGGGTTGCAGATCGGCATAGAGGTCGTTCGTGAGCCGGCGCTGCGCTCCCGTCGCGACATCATAAAGGAAGAGATCGGTCCACCCGCCGACCTGCGCCGAGAAGGCGACGGTCTCGCCATCGGGGGACCAGGTGGTGCTGAAGATCTGTCCCAGATTGGGAAAGCGGACTTCCTTTTCGACCTTGCCCGACTTCACGTCGATGATCGACAGCACGGGGCGGCCCTTTTCCACCACACCGAACGCGAAGCGATTCCCCGTGTTGTCCCAGGCTCCCGCCGAGCTGATGAAGCCGACGCTCTCGTAGTGGGGATCGAGCGCGGTATTGGTGAGGGTACGCTCGACCTTGCCGGTCGCCACGTCGGCGAGGAACAGGTCGATCGAGAACAGGCCCCGCTCCGAGAAAAAGGCGATGCGGCTGCCGTCGGGGCTGAGGGCCGGCGACACGTTGAGCTGCGCGCGGGCGTTCTCGGATGCCACCGGCGTGCCGAATGCCGTGGGTATCCCGGTGGTCCCCTGGAGCGGCTTGTAGGCGGCCCGCACGGCGTCCTGCCAGTCATGCGACAGCGAGTCGAGCTTTTCCCCGGAGAGCTTCTCCAGCTCGAGCGTGGTGTTGCCGCTCCGCCCGGCGGACTTGAGCAGCATCGGCACCACCGCTTCACCGTAGCGGCTCGTCAGATAGGCCCAGAACGCCTGTCCCCAGCGATAGGGGAAGTAGCGAGGATCCTCGAGCTGGCGGATCGAGGGGATCTTGTTGCGCTGTACCGCGTCGCGCAGCCACATCGCCGTGTTGGGATCGACGGGACCGAGCGACAGATACTCCGCCATGCCTTCGATGAACCAGAGCGGCAGGCGGGTCGCGGAGGGGAGCGATCCCGAGCGTCCCGTGCCCGTGATGTCGTACTGGAAGGCGTGGACCAGCTCGTGGCCGATCACGTGATCGGTTTCGGCAAGCGAACCGCCGAGCGGCAGCACGATGCGGCGCTTCAGGGCCTCGGTGACACCCCCGGTGCTCTCATCGAGGTCGCCCTGCACCACGTTGGTCTGCTCGAAGTGGGGGTGGCTGGCGTACAACACGAGCGGTTGCGAGCCGCGCAGCTGGTGGCCGAGCAGCGAGGTGAAGCGTGCATACCAGCGCTCCGCCAGGCGCGCCGCCTCCGTCGCAGCTTCACGCTCTTCCGGATAGAAGTAGACTCGGAAATGCTCGGTGTTGAGGACCTGGAACTGCAGCGTCTCGTACTGCACCTTGTTGCGCCCGAACCCCTGGGCCAGGCTCACCGCCGGGATCGACAATCCCAGGGCGGTGGCTACCATCACCATCCGGCCTGCGTTCACTGTGTTCACCTCGTTGACTGCAGCTGTGGAGAGTGGCGAATGCCCCCACCTGATACCACGAAGTTCCACTTCGGTTCGTCTGTTCCCCGGCCGAGGCTCTTGACGGCCTTCATGGAATCATGACCTTAACGGCTCCACTTGACCACCTACGCCAGGCGTCTCGGTCTTTTTTCAGCCACGATGGCCGTCATCGGCGGCATCATCGGCGGCGGCATCTTTCGGACGCCCGCCTCGGTCGCCGAGCGCGTGGGGACCGCGCCACTGTTCCTTACGGCCTGGGTGCTCGGCGGGTTGGTCGCGCTCGCCGGGGCGTTCTGTTACGGTGAGCTCGGCAGCCGCCGGCCCAAGGCCGGTGGCGGCTACGTCTACCTGAGAGAAACGCTAGGGTCCCTGCCGGCGTTCCTCTACGGCTGGGCGCTGCTGTTCGTCATCGGCTCGGGCGCAATCGCAGCGGTCGCAAAAACATTCGCCGGTTACTTCCTTGCGCTGACCGGTCTTCCCGAAAACCTCACAGTCCCCGTCGCCGTTGCGGCTATCGTCCTGCTTGCCGGCATCAACTATGTCGGTGTGAAGCCTGCGGCCATCACGCAAAATATCTTCACGATCCTCAAGCTCCTGGCCCTCGCAGCGCTTATTGCTGTGGGCCTGACGTTTACCCCCTTCGCCCGCCCTCTACCGCCCTCGTCCGCCCCGCTTGGGTGGGGCGGAGTGGTGATCGCCCTCGGCGCGGCCCTCGTCCCCATCCTGTTCACCTACGGTGGCTGGCAGCAGACCAACTTCATCGCCGAAGAAATCCTTGCGCCGGAGCGCAATCTGCCGCGCGCCCTCGTGCTCGGTGTGATCGGTGTGGTGACGGTGTACCTGCTCGCCAACATCGCCTATCTGCGTGTCCTGGGACCTGTGGGCCTGGCGCAGAGTACGGCACCCGCCGCCGACGTGATGCGCGGGCTGCTCGGCCCCGTGGGCGCGACGATCATCTCGGCCGGCATCGCGGCGTCGACGTTCGGCTTCCTGAACCTCGTGATCCTCGTCACCCCGCGCGTGTTCCAGGCCATGGCGGCCGACGGCGTGTTCTTTCCGCGACTCGCTGCGCTGCACCCGGTGTACCGCACCCCGACCGCGGCGATTCTCTTGCAGGCCGTGTGGTCGATCGTGCTGACCTTGAACAAGAGCTTCACCGCGCTCGTCGATTACGTCGCGTTCGGCGACTGGATCTTCTTCGGCCTGACGGTGGTGGGGCTGTTCATCTACCGGTCGCGCGGCGGCGATCCACCGCCATTTCGCGCGCCGGGAGGGATGTGGATGCCGGGGTTCTTCGTGGCGGCGGCGGCATACGTGGTTGCGAGCTCAGTAGGGGCGAATCCAGGGAATGCAGTGATCGGGACGGGCCTCATTCTGCTCGGAGTGCCGGTGTACTGGTATTGGAGGAGTAAACCTCAGGCACTAGAAGAAGCACAGACGGACAGAAAGGACTAGGACCTAATAATACTAGACGTACAGACGTGCGGCGGTGAACAGTCGTGAGAAAACAGGTAGACCTATCTTCTGTCCACTGTCCACCGCTACACGTCTGTACGTCTAGTTGTGATTGTCCTGAGTTAAGTACTCTTCTCTGTACATCCTGATCAACTCGAAGAAGTAGCTCAACGCCAACGGCCCAATCAGCAGCCCTAACAACCCGAAGTACGGCACTCCGGCCAATGCGCCGACCAGCGTCACCAGCGGGTGAATATTCGCCCACCTCCGGAAGATGATCGGCCGCACGATGTAGTCGACATTGCCCACCACGACGAGCCCCCAGATCGCGAGCCCGACGCCCCAGCCCCAGTGGCCGCCGATCGCCAGCGCGATCGCGCCGGGTCCCCACACCAAGCCGCTCCCCACCACCGGCAGGATGGCGAACACCATCGTGACGACGCCCCAGAACACCGCGTTCGAGAGTCCGGTGATCCAGAATCCCAGCCCCACCGCGGCGCCCTGAATCGCCGCGACGACGCCCGTGCCGATGATGGTCGAGACCGTCACGTTGCGAAATCGCTGGCGCAACAGCTCGGTGTTCTCGCTCGAGAAGGGGATGTACGGGCGCACCGACGTCCACGCTTCGCCGGGCCGCAACAGCAGGTAGTAGAGGCCGAACAGCGAGATGACGAGGTTCAGGGCGAGGCGTGTGGCGGTCCCGATGAGGCCGAACGCCGAGCTGCCGATCCAGGAGACGAGCTTCCCGCCCAGGTCGGCGAGCTGCGGGCCGATCGCGACGTTCCGAATGCGCAGCTCGGCGACGCGGGCGAGCAGCGGGCTCGTCGCGACGCCGCTCGCGATATCGTGCGCCTGGCCGACGATCAGCCCCGCGAACGACACGCCCGGCACCACGATCAGGAACAGCGCCATCACGACCACCAGGGCGGCGGAGACCCGGGGCGTGGTGCGACGCGCCAGCCAGTCGTGCGCCGGCTGGAACACCACGTAGAGGACCGGGATGCCGACGAGGCCGGTCGCGAACGGCGTCAGGGCGACGAGCAGGGCGATCCCCAGTGCGAACAGCAGGATCGCGGCGCGCTGGTGATTGGTGTCGAGGAATGGCATGGTGGAAAAGTAGGGCGCGCAGCGAGCGGCGGCGAGGCGGCGTGAGGCGGAAGCAAAACGGCGCCCTCTCTTGCGAGAGGACGCCGAATGTGAAGAGATACCGCGCTGTGGTTACAGCTTGACGACGTTCTCCGCCGCCGGGCCCTTCTGGCCCTGGACGATGTCGAATTCGACGCGCTCGCCCTCGGCGAGGGACTTGAAGCCCTGCGCCTGAATGGCGGAGTGATGAACGAAGCAGTCCTTCTCGCCGTTCTCCGGCGTGATGAAACCGAACCCCTTCGCGTCGTTGAACCACTTCACGATACCGTTGGTGCGTGCCATCTGATGATGACTCCTACAAAAGTGTTGTCGAGCGGAAACGGCCTGAAACAAAACGAGGACCTCGGGCGATGCCCAGGTCCTCCGATCGGTCACTGGTCTTCAGCCAACGGCACCGTGCCGTGGCTCTACGCTCACCGCGGAGTATCACCAGGACGCCCGCGAAAATCAAGCCCCCCCGCTCGATCAGGTCCGCGCACCCGTTCTCCACGCGGCTGCACGCGAAACGACGTGTGGCTGCTCCCCCAACACCGCGTGCAGACGATGCGTCGCTCCGTCGTCCACCAGGGGAATGGCCGCGGGATCGACCGCGTCGCCGTCGAGCTCCGCCGCCGCAACCCCGCGGCAGCGATGATCCGGGTTCGTGACGGTGATCTCGTAGGTGGCGGTGCCATAGCGCCACGTGATGGAGTACTCGGGCCACGCCGCCGGGATGCACGGGTCGAGTACGAAGCGCGCGCCGTGGCGCGTGAGGCCGAGGATGCTGTCCAGGCCGGCGCGATACAGCCACCCCGATGAGCCGGTATACCAGGTCCAGCCGCCGCGCCCGGCGTGGGCGGGGTGCGCGTACACGTCTCCCGCCGTGACGTACGGCTCGGCCTTGTAGCGCTCGACGTCCGCGGCCGTGCGCGTGTGGTTGATCGGATTCACCAGGTGGAAGAGCTCCACCGCCTCGTCACCATTCCCGAGCTGGGCGACCGCCATCACCGTCCACACCGCGGCGTGCGTGTACTGGCCCCCGTTCTCCCGCACTCCCGGCGGATAGCCCATGATGTACCCCGGGTCCTGCGCCGACTGATCGAAGGGAGGCGTGAGCAACAACACGATCCCGGCTCCGCGCCGCACCAGCTGCGTGCGCACGGCATCCATGGCCTGCTCGGCATGCCGGGGGGGCGCGGCCCCGGACAGCACAGCCCAGGATTGGGAAATCGAATCGATCTTGCATTCGTCGTTTTGCGCCGAGCCCAGCGGCGACCCGTCGTCGTAGTAGCCGCGACGGTACCACTCTCCATCCCACGAGCGATCGAGTATCTGCGCCAGCCGGCCGGCCTCGGCGGTGTACCGCACCGCCCGCGCCGCATCGCGCTGCTCGCACAGCGGGAGGAATTGACGCAGCACCGTGTGCAGAAACCACCCGAGCCAGACACTCTCGCCGCGGCCCTGAACCCCGACCCGATTCATGCCGTCGTTCCAGTCTCCGCTGCCGATCAGCGGGAGGCCGTGCGGCCCGGCGGTGATGCCTTTGTCGATGGCCCGCACGCAATGGTCGAACAACGACGTGCGCGTCTCGGACACGCGCGGCAGACCGTAGGCCTCGACTTCTCCCGGGCCCAACAGCGGCGCCTCGAGGAAGGAGATGGACTCGTCGAGCACGCCGTGATCACCCGTCGTTTCGACATAGTGCGCGACGACGTACGGCAGCCACAGCAGATCGTCCGAGCAGCGGCTGCGCAGCCCGCGACCCGACGGCTCGTGCCACCAGTGCTGCACGTCTCCTTCGAGGAACTGCCGGCTGGCGGCCTTGAGGATGTGCGCCCGCACCAGGTCGGGACGTGCCAGCGTCAGCCCCATGACGTCCTGCAGCTGATCGCGGAAACCGTAGGCGCCGCTCGGCTGGTAGAAGCCGGTGCGGGCCCAGAGCCGGCAGCTCAGGTCCTGGTATAGCAGCCAGCGATTCATGATCACATCGAACGAGTCGTCCGGCGTGTGCACCTGGACGGTTTCGAGTGTCTCGGCCCAGAACGCCCGCGCCGCCTGGAGCGCGCGGTCGGCGGCGGCAACGCTCGCGTGCCGGCGTACCAGCTCGCGAGCGTGAGCGCGGTCGCGACCCTGTCCCAGGATGAAGACGAGGCGGCGGCTCTTCCCCGGATCCAACGAGATGTGAACCTGCAGGGCGGCGCACGGATCGAGTCCCGCGCCGAACTGATCGGACAGCGCGGACTGTTGCAACGCGGCCGGCCGCAAGAGCGAGCCGTTGCGTCCCAGGAAAGAGAAACGATCTCCCGTCGCGCTGCTCGGTACCTCGCTCGCGCAGGTGAAGGCGATGCGACCCGCGAACTCCTGGTTGTAGGGGTTGGCGGCCAGGATCGCGCCCGTCTCCTGGTCGCGCTCCGTCGCCACGTGCAAGTGGTCCCCGGGCTGCGGCGGTCCGAGGCGCCACTCGTTGTACGCGAACACGCTGAGGCGCCGCCGCCGATCGGTGCGGTTGATGAGGGTCAGCAGCGAGAACTTCACGGGATCCTGCGCGTCCACGAAGACGGCGAGATCCTGATCAATCCCGTGCGAGGCGTGTGTGAAGCGGGAGACGCCGGCGGCGTGGCGGATCACATAGCGGCCGCTGTCCGGAGTCCGTCGCACGGGTCCCGGCGTCGGCGACCAGGCGTCGCCACGCTCGTCGTCTCTCACAAACAGCGCCTCAGTCGTCGGGTCGCTCACCGGGTCGTTGGCGAACGGGGTGAGACGGTTCTCGCGACTGTTCTCTGCCCAGGTGTGGGCCGAGCCCGCCGCCGAGACCACGGTCCCGAAACCGGGATTGGCGATGATGTTCACCCAGGGCAGGGGCGTCTCCTGGTCGCCGTCGAGCACGACCACATACTCGCGCCCGTCGTCGGCAAAACCGCCGATTCCATTGGCGAAGGCGAGTGCGGGTACCTGGATCTCGGCCGTTGCGGATTCGGGCGCGGGGCGCGGCCGGGCCGGCGGCAGCTCGCGGTGCCACTGCGGCTCGGGATAGGGCAGCTCCAACTGGCTCGCCAGGTCGCCACGCGTGCCGCTCAGGATCACGCGGGCCACGCCGGCGAAGAGGCTCTTCTCGGCGTCGCCGATGTGGTCGCCGCGCAGCAGATACACACCACCCGGCCGGTGCTTCCACGCCCCCCAGGGTCCGGAGTCGAGCAGGGCGGCGAGCTGGACGTGGAAGTCGTCGACGTAGCCCACGGGGAACTCGTTCATGATCACGAGATCCGCGCTGAGACCTTTGAGCCGCCAGTACTCCTGGGCCTGGAGCACCTGCTGCACGAGGGGAACGTCGTCGCCCGAGGCAACGCGCACCAGCAGCACCGGGAGATCGCCGGAGATTCCGTGCGCCCACAATCCCGGTTGACCCAGAACGTTGCGTTTCAGCTCCTCCGGTCCGGCGCGCAATGACGCGTCGGCATACAGCACCCGCGAGGCGAGGCGCTCGAACAGCTGGGCGTCCTCGCTCGAAATGCCGAGGTGGCGCAACATGCTCTGCGCGTGGGTGAAGGCCAGCGTGAAGGTGCGCGCGGCGGCGCTGGGATCGTGGTACTTGTGGGCCATGGCCAACGCGCCGTCCCGGCTGACGGCCATCCCCGTGGCGAAGGACAAGCGCACGAAAGCACCGGGAGCCAGGCGGATCCGTTGCCGCAGGCTGACGATCGGATCGAGCACGGCGCCGGTCGTGCCCGACAGCGCGCGCCCATCGAGCGCCGCCGGGTCTTCGGGGCTTCTGCCCCGGCCGAGGAAGCGGCCGCGGTCCGTCTCCCATTCCACTGGTCCCTGCATGCGCCCCTCTACGCTGAGCACGTGCACCGCCCACACGCCGGCGTCGTCCCGTCCGCGGCGCCGCCGCGTGCAGACCAGCGCCGCGCTTTCGGGCAGGTACTCCGTCTCGACGAAGAGCTTATTGAACACCGGGTGGGCCAGGTCCGCGGCCACGGAGGCGAGGACGATCTCGGCGTAGCTCGTCACCTCGAGCTCGCGCGGCCGGTCGCTGCGGTTGGTCACCGTCAGGCGCCGCACTTCGACGTCGTCCTCGGTGGAGACCGCGATATCGAGCTGCGTGACGATGTCCTCGTGACTGCGGCGGAACACGGCGCGCTCGGAATGGAAAGTCGCCAGGTACTCTTCCGGCTCCCGATCGGTGGGGTGATACGTGGCGGACCAGACCGATCCGCTGCGCACGTCGCGCAAGTAGAGGAACTGGCTGCCCGGATCGCAGGTCGGGTCTTCGCGGTAGCGGGTGACGACCTTGTCGCGGCAGAAGCTCGCCCCGCCTCCCGCGTTGGTGACCACGGCGGTGTAGGCGCCGTTCGAGAGGAACTGCGCGTGCGGGTAGCGCGTGTGCGGCGAGCGGAAGCGTCGCACCGCCACCGCGGCAGCCGGAGCGGCCACCCGTGTCTCTTCGGCGGGCCGGGGCTGGGTGATCGGTGCGTGGCGCGGCACGCGCTCCTGCAGGAGCAGCGTGGTGGCCTGCACCCGCGGGTCGGCGTGCAGGCGCTCCACCATCGGGGCGTCGAGCAGTGCGTTGGCCAGGGCCACGAGACTCATGCCCTGGTGGTGAGCCATGAACGTCCGGACCACGGTTCCGCTCGAGCCGTGTGGTCGCGGCTCGCTCGCGCTCTCGGCGTCATCCGTCTTGCGGTGCGTGTAGTCGATCGCTTCGTAAAACCCGTACGGGCCGGACAGCCCTTCGCGGGCCAGACGCCGGAAGTTGTGTGCGGCCCGCTCCGGATCCATCATCGCGGCGAGCGCGGTGGCGTACGGGGCGACGACCAGCTCGTCCCCGAGGCCGCGCTTGAGTCCCAGGCCCGGGACACCGAACGCCTTGTACTGGTAGGTCCCCTGATGGTCGACGACGTTGAAGGCCGACTCGGAGATGCCCCACGGCACGCCCTGCTGCTTCCCGTACTCGATGTGGCGGCGCACGGCCCGCCGGCACGACTGGTCGAGCAGTGTCCCCGGGTAGCTCTTCATCACGAGCAGGGGCATGAGGTATTCGAACAGACTGGCGCTCCACGACAGCAGCGTAGACGCACCGTCCACGCTCGTGAGCAAGCGCCCGAGGTGGAACCAGTGACTGTCGGGGACGTCGCCTTTGGCGATGGCGACGAAGCTGGCCAGACGGGCCTCGGACGCGAGCAGATCGTAGAAATACGGATCGAGCCGGCCTGTCCCCTCGGCGTCGGCGAGGCGATACCCGATCACGAGAATCTGGCGCTGCCAGTCATAGAGGAAGTCGAAGCGCATGTCGTCGACGAACGTCAGGGCGCGCTGCGCCAGCGCCTCGAGGCGCCGGGCGAGCCCGACCGCGTCCTCGACCGGCGTGGTGACCGCGGTGGCCAACGCTCGCGACCAGTGGATCGCCTCGGTTGACTCGGGGGAGGCGGCTGTCGCGATCTCGAATTGCCCGATCGCGCGAACGAGCGCCGGGCCCAGCTGCGCGGCATGCTGCAGCTGCTGCGCCGCGTCCTCGGGATCCTCCACCACCGTCAGGATGGACGACACCGCGGCGGATAGACTCACCACGCTGTCCCCGGGTGCAGCGGATGTGGCTGGCAGACTCTTCAAGCATTGCAGCGCGAGCGCCGCGGTATCGGCCAGGCCGCCCGCGATCCGGGTCGCTGGTTGCGTCTCCCCGGCCAGGCGTCGCAGTCCTTCCGCCAGGGCCAGCAGCGCCCCTGCCAGGTTGCCGCTGTCCACGGTCGAGACGTAGCGCGGGGTGAGTGGTGTCAGCGTCCTCGTGTCGTACCAGTTGAGTAGGTGACCTTCGAAGCGCTCCAGGCCTTCTATTGTAGAGAGCGTCGCCTCGACCCGTTGCACGAGCTCAGGCGTGCGGATGAACCCGAAGTCATGCGCGGCCAGGGTCGACAGCAGGCTCATCCCGATGTTCGTCGGAGACGTACGGTGGGCGACCGTCGGGGCGGGTGTCTCCTGCACGTTGTCCGGCGGCAGACCGTGGTCTTCGGGGGTGACGAACGTCTCGAAGTAGCGCCACGTCTTGCGCGCAATGAGGCGCAGGTAGCGCACGTCCTCGGCGCTCAGATCGTGCCGCTCCGGCGGCACCGGCCGGCTGAGCCAGTACGCCACCAGCGGAGCGGCAACCCACAATGCCACGAGCGGCCCGGCTACGGTGAGGCTGCCCGGTCGGATCGCGACGATGACACCGAGCAGGATCAGGGCGATCAGCGGGCTGGCCGCCATTTCCACCAGGAACAAGAGCGCGCCGGCCCGCGGACTCAGTCCCGCTGCCCGTGCGGCGGCGGCCGCCGCCGTCTCCCATTCCAGCAGACGGCGCTGTGTGATGACGACGCGTACGAGCGTGAGCACGATGGCGTGCGCCATTTCGTACGCGTGATAGGCGAGAAAGGTGATCTGCAGCAGCGTCTGGGCGGCGGCCGTCTCCAGGTCCTCGCGGAGAATGCGCAGGAACACGCCCAGCGGTTGCTGCGGGGCGGGGCCGGCGGAGAAGCGGATCGCCAGCGGGTAGAGCGGGAACGCGATCGCGGCGAGCACGCCCAGCGTCCATACCAGGGGGTTCCCCGACAATCCGAGCCACGCCACCGCCAGGAATGCGACCGTCGCGGGGGCGACGAGCGTGCGTCGCAGATTGTCGAAGATCTTCCAGCGTGCAATGACCGGGAGGCGATTGCGCTCGAGGCCCCGCCGCGTGGGAACGAAGGGGAACAGCCAGAAAAGAATCTGCCAGTCGCCGCGCGCCCAGCGGTGCTGGCGCCGGGCATGCGCGAGCACGCTGGCGGGGTAATCGTCGACGACTTCGACGTCGGTCACGAGTGCGGCCCGCGCGTGCAGCCCCTCGAAGAGATCGTGCGACAGGAGCGCATTCTCGGGGATCCGTCCGTCGAGGGCCGCCACGAACGCATCGACGTCGTAGAGACCTTTTCCGGTGAAGGTCCCTTCGTTGAACAGATCCTGGTACGTGTCCGAGACCGCGGTCGTGTAGGGGTCGACGCCCGTATGCCCGGCGTAGACGCGGGCGAACAACGAACCCGCGGCGCTCGCCATGGTCACGCTGACGCGCGGCTGCAGGATGCCGTATCCGTGCGTGACGCGGCGCAGTCGCTGATCGAAGACCGGGCGGTTCAGCGGATGGGCGATGATGCCGATGAGCTTGCGGGCGGCGTGGAGCGGGAGCCGTGTGTCACTGTCCAGCGTAATGCAGTAGCGCACGCTCGCGAGCACGTCCGGGTCGCCGACATGGACGCGGTAGCTCGTGTCGGTGGCGCCCCGCAACAGGCGGTTGAACTCCTCGAGCTTGCCGCGCTTGCGCTCCCAGCCGATCCACGAGCCCTCACCGGCATTCCACTGGCGTGTGCGATGAAACAGATGGAACCGGTCGTTGCGACCGTGTCCGTGGCGGGCGTTGAGATCCTCCACGCCCGCCCGCGCCGCATCGAGGATCTCCTGGTCGTTCGGCAGCTCGGGCGTCGGTGCATCCGCGAAATCACCGAGGATGGCGAAATGAATGCGGGGGTCGATGTTGCCGAGGGCCAGGACCTCGACGTGCTCCACCAGCTCCGCCACTCCGGCGACGCTGGTGAGCAGGGTCGGGACGACGACCATGGTGCGCGCGTCCTCGGGGACGCCGGTCTGGAAGTCGAGGCGGGGGAGCCGCCGCGGCCTCACGAGACGAGCGGCCACGCGTTGGACCAGCGCGATGGCGAGCTCGCTCGCGGGTAAGAGGAGCAGCGCCGCGGTCCCGATCTGCGCCCAGGCGCTGCCACCCTGTGACCGGATGTACGCGACGGCCAGGGCCAGCACGGCGCTGGTGGCGAGGCCAATTGACCCCAGATAGAACGTGGTGGCGTGCGCGAACATGAAGCGCCGGGCGCGCTCAGCGAATCGCGGGCGGTACTCCACGTCGGTCTCGAGATCGGGCCGGCCGTTTCCGATCAGGTGATAGCCCACGTGAACGGCTGACGCGTGCCCCGATGGCTGCTCCGCTGCCTGACGGGCGCTTTCCACGCTGCGCAGTGCGACGCGGAGCTGCGCCTCTCCGGTGGGTTCGGCCAGCTCTTCCACTGCCTGCCGGTACCGGTCCCGGCTCTGGAAATCCATCTTGCCGTACACACCGGCCGGGTCACGCTGCAGCACCTGCTCGATCAGGCTCACGTTCTCGAAGTACTGCGTCCAGTCGAGCGTCGCGCACAGTCGCAGACTCGTGATCGCGTTCGCGATCGAGACCTGGCCGGCCGCCTGGGCCTGATACTCCGTGCGGATCGCATCCTCGGCGCTCATGCCCTGCGCAGCGAGACGTTGTTCCACCGCCGCGCGCACCGGCGACACGAGCGGACCGTACTCGCGCATCCGCTGCAGCAGGCGGACGACGTAGGGCGTTTCCAGGAGACTCGGGAGGGAGGCCAGGGGAGCCGGCTCCTCGACGCCGCCGATCTGGGCGAGGTAGGCGTCGGCGTCGAGCCGAGCGTCGCGCGCGCGGAGCGTCTCGTCCGCCAGCCGCCGCAGACTTTCGATGAGCGCGAGCTTCAGCATGCTGGGCCACGCCCACAGCTCGCCGATGGTGAGGGGGGCCACCGTCTGGTAGGCGGTGGCGAAGCGCACCAGCTGGCGTCGTTCCAGACGACCGTCGGTGTGACGGATCAGCTCCAGCGCCATGGCGTAGACCCGCGCGATGCCGGCCATCTCACGGGATGCGAGCTTGGGGAGCTGCAGGTAGTACTGCCGCGGCAGGTCGTGCCGCGTATCGCGGATCTCGCCCTCGATGAGGTGGAAGTTGTCGAGCAGCCACTCGGCGGCCGGGGGAATGAACGCGCCGCGGTGCACTTCGTCGGAGAAGACCCGATAGGCCTCGCGCAGCACCCGGGCGTTGTCTTCCAGCCGTGCGAAGAACGGGTGGGCGTTGCGACGCGGGTTACGGGCGAGGGTGAAGCTGGCAGCGAGGGCCTTGGCGCGCTCCTCCAGGCGCTCGATGCTCAGCAGCTCGGCGCGGAGCGGCGGTTCGGCTCTTCGGGGTCGGCGGCCCTTGAAGAGGCCGAGCAGTCGGAATTTCCTCGTGTGGCGTGGTTCTTCCGCGATAGCCCGGTGCTCCGGTTTCGTGTCGAATCGAAGCATAACCGGTTTGCGGGCTTGCAGGTCGCGCCAGACCGCCGTGTCGGTGACGGCGGTTACTTGCCGGTCGGGCCCCGGAAGGTTCCTTTGGTGGGCCTGTCCGAGGGAGGTTGCCGCATGGAATGGCGCATCGTGGGGCTCAACTTTCTCTATGCCGCGCTGGGCGTGGTCCTGATGTACGTCGCGTACCGCGCGTTCGACCTGCTCACGCGCGGCGTCGATTTCCCGGCCGAGCTGAAGCGCGGCAATATCGCGGTCGCGATTTTCATCGGGTCGTTGTTCATCGCCATCGCGATCATCATCGGCAGGGCGCTCAACTGAGGCCCGCGCTGGCAGCGGCGCTGCTCGCACTCGTGTGCGCGCGGCTGGGCGCGCAGCGGGCCCGGGACGCCGACCGCTACGACCCGGCGTTCCGCAAGTACACCAAGCGCTTCTTCGGCCCCGCGTTCGACTGGCGGCACTTCAAGGCGCAGGGGCTGGCCGAGAGCGGTCTCGATACGGCGGCGCGCAGCCGCAACGGGGCGCGCGGCATCATGCAGCTGATGCCGAATACGCTGGCGGCGATTCGCGCGCACGGCGCCGACCTCGATTCGGTCCAGGATCCCGAGCTCAACATCGCGGCGGGGATCAAGCACGACCGGGCATTGTGGATGATGTGGGACCGGGCCGCGACTCCTGAGGATCAGCGCTGCTTCATGTTCGCGAGCTACAATGCAGGCCTGATCACGATTCAGCGCGCCTCGCGGCTGGCGCGTCGCCGGCGCCTCGACCCGACGCTATGGCCGAACATCGTGAAAGTGTCGGCCCTCGTGTACCGCTGGCGCCAGCGGCAGACGTTGCACTACTTGCGCGTGCTCGAGGGGTGGTTCGACCAGCTCGACGAGCGCGGGCGTCTGGTGCGTCGCACACCGTGATCGCGCTCCCAACGCTCGGCGTCGTCGTCACCGCAGCAGCCCGAGCGGCACGGCGGTTTCCGCTGCTGCTCGCCTGCGGGTTGCTGGCCGCGACCGCGGGGATCCTGCTCGTCAACAGCTCCGAAAACGAGCCGTACGTCCGGCTGCTCGCCGCGGCAACGCTCGGCCTGCCGTTGTTGTTCGCCCTCACGCTCACCGGCGAGCGGCGCTTCGCGCCGGGCGATGCGCGCCGCTGGTTGCTGCAGGGGATCGGCGTCGTGATGCTGGTGGCGTTCTGGGCAGCATGGCCGCACTGGCCCGAGCCGGTGCAGGTGGGGCGCTACTTCGAGCTGAGCGTCTCCTTCCACCTGCTGGCGGCGTTCCTGCCGTATGCGCGCGTCGACGAGCAGAACGGCTTCTGGCATTACAACAAGGCGTTGTTCATCCGCTTCCTGATGGCCGGGCTGTTCGCCGCCGTGCTGTTCGGCGGACTCGCGGTGGCGTTGGCCGCGCTCGACAAGCTGCTCGGCGTCGATGTCCCGAACGAGGCCTACGGGCGGCTGTGGATGCTGATGGCGTTCGTGTTCGCGACTTGGGTTTTCCTGGGCGGCGTGCCCGAGGATCTGGCGGCGCTGGAGCAGCAGCGCGACGTGCCGGCGGCCCTGCGGGTCTTTGCGCAGTACGTGCTGGTGCCGATCGTCGTGATCTACCTCGTGATCCTCACGCTGTACCTCGGCAAGGTGCTGATCGAGCGGCAATGGCCCAGCGGCTGGATCGGCTATCTCGTATCGAGCGTCGCCACCATCGGCATTCTCGCCTGGCTGCTCGTGCGGCCGCTCGAGGACACGGAACACGTTTGGGTGCGGACGTACACGCGCGGGTTTTACATCGCGATTCTGCCGGCCATCGTGATGCTGTGGCTCGCGATCGGGAAACGGGTCGCGCAGTACGGCGTCACCGAGCGGCGCTACTTCATGATCGTGCTGTCGTTATGGTGGGCGGGGATCGCGATCTATTACACGCTCGGCAAGTCCCGCAACATCAAAGTCATTCCCGCGACGCTGTGCGTGCTCGGGCTGGTGACGTTCCTGGGCCCGTGGGGGGCGTATCGCGTGTCGCTGGCGAGTCAGCGGGGACGGCTCGACCACCTGGTGGCGCAGTACGGACTGAAGCCGAGCAGCGTGTCGCGCGAGGTGCCGTTCGACGACCGCAAGGAGATCGCCGCGACGCTACGCTATCTGCTCGAGCGGGAGGACGGGAAGGCGATCGCGGCGCGGTTCGGCGGCTCGGCGGCAGCGAAACCGGTGAATGTGGAGTCGCGCGTGCGGTCGATCATGGCGAGCCTCGGCGTGGCCTACGTCAATCAATGGCGACGCTCGGACAGCCTGGAGACGTTGTACCTCTCATCCAATTTCGATAAGACGCCGCTGCGGGTCGCCGGGTACACCTACGTGCTGCACCTGTCTCCCCAATCCATGGGAGATTCGGTGGAAATCGAGCCCGGCACTCTGGTCTTCTATAAGAAGGAACAGAACGCCTTCCGGGTGACGACGAACGGGCGCTCCGTGCTCGACATCCCGCTGCAACCGATGTTCGATCGGGCCGCGGCGTACCGGCCGCAGCGCGACGACTCCCGCGTCCCGCTCGGTGTGCTGCGTGCCGAGGCGACGGCGGGGCCCGCGGCCGGGGTGTTGTACTTCACCAGCCTGTATGCGACCAGGCAAGGCGGCGCGTGGTCGATCACGTCCTACAACGGCGAGTTGTTCGTGCGGCTGCGGTAGTGTCCGCTCAGTTCCGTTCGGGGTGATGGTCTTCGTGTTCCGGCATTTCCCCGTGCCCTTCACGCATGTGCATCTGCATCATGTCTGTCCAGCCATCCACCCGGCCGCGTTGCGCATCGGTGAGCAGGGCGCGCGCTTGCGCCGCCGCCGACAGCATGGCCCAGTGCGCCCGGCCCATGGCGGCGTGGGCTTCCTGGAAATGCTGCTTCAGGGCCGCGGTGTCGGGGGCGTTGGCCTTCATGGTCTGGGCCAGGGCCGCCATGTGGGTTTGCATGCCGGCGTGAGCGGCGTCGTGAGCCGTTTTCGCGGCGTCGCGCAGGGCGGTGAGGCGGGTGACTTGTTGCGGGGTCAGCTCGAGCGCGTCCTTGCGCGCCAACAGGTGCTCGGGCTCGAATGCCATCGTGCTCATCATCGGGCCCATCATCTCCATCATCCCCGCCATCATATGGCCCATCATCGGGTCCATGCCCATCTCGCTATGCCGATGCATCGGCATCACCGGCTTTGCGCTGTCGGGCTGCTGCGCCGCGAGCGGAGCGGCGACTACGAGTGCCATCACTATGCAGATGCGGTTCATCGAACTGCCCCCTGTGAGGAGTGGATCGCTGATTGAAAGGTATGCCGCACGGGTCGGCGTCGCTGGCGACTTTGATGAAGAGTCCTACATTGTCGGACATGCTGCTGCGATCCTCCGCGACCTGCACTGCGGCTCTGGCCGTCCTGTTTGTCACCGGGATCCCGGTGCGCAGTGCGGCGCAGGACTGCAGCGGGGTCACGTTCCTGGCTTCGACCGGGGTGGTGACGGGATTGGCGATATTCGACATCGCGACCGCGCCCGCGTCGGTACGGCGCTACAACGAGCGCCAGCTGTCGATCGCTCCGCTCGTGAACCTGCGGGACGGATCGTACGGGCTATCGGTCTCATTGCCGCTCGGCAGACGGCGGCAGCCGCCGCCGGTGCAGGCGCCGCGCCACTACAGATCTCCGACGACCGGTTTGTTGTTGTCGCTGGGGAGCACGACGGTCCCGATGGGACTCGGGGTCGTCACGAGCTCGACCGGGGGGGCGTGGGTGTTTCTCTCGGGCATCGTGGTTGGTCCCAGCGTCGGCCATTTCTACGCGGGGCAGGTGGGTCGCGGGCTGGCCACTACGGGGTTCCGTGCGGCGGCTGCCGCGGTGGGGATCTCGTCGCTCGTGGGGTGCTTCACCGACTGATCGCCAGAATACAACAGCGTGAGAGGTAAGCGGTGAGATGGGCAGGCCTCTCACGTCTCACTTCTCACCTCTCACGCGGTTGGTATCAGCGCGACTTCTTCGCCGGAGCGGCCGGTGTCGCCGCCATTGTCATCGGCGGCAGGTCGCTGTTCCAGATGTCCTGCGCCAGCCGCCACTTTCCGTCTTGCTGCACCCAGCGCACCAGGTACTTGCCGGAGTCTGCGGCCGGAACGCCCGGCGGCGGTGTGGTGCCGGTAGCCCAGGACCAGGTCCAGCGTCCCAGCTCGGTGGCGGCGTCGCCCGAGCCCCACACCGACTCGGCTCTGAGCGTCAGCGTGATGCCCTTCATGGTGTTCAGGGCGGCGAAGAAGGCGCGGATCGAATCGCGGCCGTGCACGGTGGCCATGTTGGGCGGCATCATCGTGGCGTCGGCGGTATAGAGGTCGGCGATCGAATCGGCGTGGCCCGTCGAGGTGAGCCGCGGCCAGTTGGCGTTGGCGGCGTCGATGGCGGTGCGTGCGGCCGCGGTGGTGTCCGGCGGCGGGGTCGCGGCCGGCTTGCAGGCGGCCAGGGCCAGCGCCGTCGCGGCCAGCGAAGCAGTAAGGCGCATCAGAACCTCGTAGTGAAGGTGGCGGCCAAACTAGCCACTCCCGGAGATTTCGCAGCGGATCGGGGCGGCGTCGCCGTCTCCACGCGCCGCCCGCTGCGTCAGCGTCGCAGGCCCGCGGCGATTGCGAGCGGCACCAGCACGTAGAGAATGAGGTCGCGCGCGAGGTACGCGGCCGCGAAGAGGGCGACCAGCATCCAACCGCGACGTCGCAGCACGCCCTTCCAGCCGAGCTGGCGGCGTTCGGTGTGGAGGGTTCGCAGGGTGGCGAGCAACGCCATGGTGGAGTCTAGCCCACGTGTGGTATTGTCGCGAGATGTCGCTACTCTCAGGCGGCCGATGCCCGAGGCCCTCGTCACCGCGGCGGAGCGATACTATCTTGCCGCCTCGGCATCGAGGCGCCTTGACACCTCGCTTCCCCCTCGCTTCGCTCGGGGCGGCGGCTCGGGGAGGCTCCACGGAGTCGGGGTTGGAGAAGGGGTTGGGCAGAGTGGGGAAGCATTTCCTGGACGTCTAGACGTCTGTACGTCTATGCGTCTAGCAGTGCGGGACCCCTCGCTGCGCTCGGGGCAGGCTCCGCGCAGTCGTGATTGGAGAAGGGGTTGGGGCAGAGTGGGGAAGCATTTCCTGGACGTCTAGACGTCTAAACGTCTATTCGTCTGGCAGTGCGGGACGTAGCGCAGTCCGGTAGCGCACCTGAATGGGGTTCAGGGGGTCGCGGGTTCAAATCCCGCCGTCCCGACTCAAACGGCGAGCCGAAAGGCTCGCCGTTTTTCGTCGGGCCGCTGTGCTTCTGCCGTCGCTCAGACTTGCAGGCCCCGCAGGTACGGAACGCTGGCCCGCATCATGTCCAGGTTCATCTCCACGAAGTAATTCCGGATGCCGCCCATCCTGGCCGCCGTGAAGATCTTCTTCCAGTCCAGCGTGTCCTGTCCCACCGGCATGATCTTGCGAGTGTTCGCCGACCAGCCTTGTACGTGCATGGAGATAAAGCGCCCGGGGTACTTGGTGAAATACTCCGCGGCGTCGTAGCCCTGGCGGATGGTCGAGACCTGAAACTGGAACTTCACCAGCTGCGGTTGTAGCAGCTCG
>CAZXKN010000120.1:0-5533 GCA_964641815.1 uncultured Gemmatimonadaceae bacterium
GGACTCAACCCGATGCCGGTGTACTCTCCGGAGCTGCAGGACGTCGTCACTCGCTCCTCGCGAGCGCGGGTGGAGCGCGAACTCCGGAGCGTGCTCCCCGCCACGGCGGTGCAACAGCTCGATGTGCAGGTGGGCCCGGCACCCTTCGTCATCGCCGACGTGGCCCGCCGGCGGCGGGCCGACCTGGTCGTGCTCGGCGGCAAACACCACGGGGCGCTGGCTCGCGGGCTGGGGCGCAGCACCGCGCATTACCTGGTGCGCACGCTGGACATGCCGCTCCTCGTCGTCGCACAATCCGCCGCCCCGATCCGCAGAGTGCTCGCCGCCGTCGACTTCTCGACGCTGTCGATCCCCACGGTCGAGGCCGCGCGGCAGCTCGCGAAACTGCTCGACGCACACTTCCGCCTGCTCCACGTGGTGGAGCCGTTCCGCTTGACCCACCTCGCGCCCGATCAGTGGGATGAGGGAGCGTACTACCGGTCGTCGCAGGAGATCTTCGACCGCTTTGCGGCGCCCTTCAAGGCGATCGCGAAGGGAGACCGCGTGATCCGCAACGGGCTGGCGGCTGAAACGATTGTCGAGGAAGCCGGCGCATGGCAGGCCGACCTCATTGTCGTGGGATCACACGGGAAGGGGTGGGTCGACCGTATCCTCATCGGCAGTACGACGGAACGACTGGTGACCGAGCTCCCCACCTCGATCCTGGTCGTCCCCGCAAAGACGATCCGCCAGAAGCCCGTCGCGTCGAAGGCCCCGCAACGGTCCCGCAAGCGCCCGACCGCACGACGATGACCATCGCCGTCGCTGCGTTCCCGGGTTATTTGAAGGTAATGATCCTCAATCCCCTGATCGCTTTCTGCTCGCTCGGGCTGACGCTCATGCAGGCCCCCCAAACGCCCGAGCCGCCGGCCGAGCTGGTCCGCTTCCTGCATGAAAGCATCCAACTGACTCCGGACCAATTCACGGCCGCGATGCGCGGTGAAGCGGTCGTGAAGGTGCTCGACACCCGCGAGCGGCGCGATATCGCCGTGTTTGGCATGACCACGGTCGCCGTGTCACGCACAGCGTATGTCGCACGCGTGCGCGACTCGAAGAACTGGCTGCGCACACCGACCCGCAGCAGCTTTGGTCTCTTCAGTAGCCCGGCGTCGCCCGCGGATGTCGCGGCGTTCACGATCAGCCAGCGCGACGCCAACGAAATGAAGGACTGCAAGCCCGGCGATTGTGTCGTGAAGCTCCCCGCCACGGACATGCAGCGGATCCACACGGACATGAATTGGTCGGCGCCCGACCTCGTGGCGCAGCTCAGTGCCTACGGGCGGCGCCGGCTCATCGAATACATCACCGATTACCGCGCCCGCGGCGACTCGGCGCTGGCGATCTACGACGACAAGGGCAACGTGCACGCGAGCGACGCGTTCGCGGCACTGCTCGCCGAATCACCGTACGTCTATCAGACCGTGCCGTCGCTCGAGCGCTATCTCGCGCAGTACCCGCGCGTCACCTTGGCCGACGCGAGCGAGGTGCTCTACTGGTCCGAGGACGTGCTGCCCCACCTGCGGCCGATTCTCAGCGTCACGCACCAGGTCGTGTTCACACCGCCCGAGCTGCCGGGCATGACCCTCATCGCGGCGAAGCAGATCTACGCCGATCACTATTTCGAGGCGGCGGTGGACTTGACCTCGATCGTCGAGACCCAGGGGCGGGACGGCCGGCCGGCGAGCTATCTGCTCATCTTCCGGCGCTACCGCTTCGACAACATGCCGGGCGGCCTGCTGAACATCAGAGGCAAGGCCGTGGGCGCGCTGCGCGATCAGATGCTGGCGGACCTGCAGCGCGAGAAGGCGGGCGCTGAATCGGGCGCGAAGGACTAAGGCTGTCCGCTGACCCTGAGCGGAGTCGCGCTCTGCTGTGACGCGATCCCGGCACCGAGCTGCCCCAGCTGGTTGAAGCCCCAGCAGTATGCTCCATTGGCGGTGATGGCGCAGGTATGGAATCCCCCGGCCACGATCGCACTTCCCGACAGTCCCACCGCGACGGGGACCGCGCCACCCGCGTTCGGCCCCAATTGCCCGTTGCCGTTGGCGCCCCAGCAATACAAGTCGCCCGTTGTCGCGCGCGTGCAGGTGTGACCGTTGCCCGCGACGATCGACGTGAACCGCACGCCGCCGGCGTGGACGGCCACAGGGACCACTTGCATAACGTTGCCCGAGCTGTCACCGAGCTCGCCGGAGCTGTTGTTGCCCCAGCAATACGCGTCACCGGTACCAGTGAGCGCACAGGTGTGGGAGCCACCCGCGGCGATGGCGACGAACTTGTGTCCCCCCGCCACGGGGCCCGGCACGCTACGACTGGTCGTGGTACTGTCGCCGAGCGGCCCGAAGTCGTTTCCTCCCCAACAGTACGCTGTGCTATCAGACGCCAGGCCGCAGGTATGTGCATCGCCCGCGGCGAGACTCGTGAACGACACGCCTCCGCTGACGGGCACGGGAGCTGGATTCGGGTTCTGAGAGGTCGTTCCGTTCCCCAGCTCGCCGGCCAGGTTGCTGCCCCAGCAGTAGGCGGCGCCACCGGCGACGAACCCGCAGGTATGCTGGTATCCGACGGCGAGCGCGACGAACTTGAGCCCTCCAGTGACACCCACGGGAACCGTATCCGGAATAACGATGCCGTTGCCAAGTTGGCCGGATCCATCTCCGCCCCAGCAGTAGGCCGTACTGTCGACCGCGAGCCCGCACGTGTGGACGAAGCCGGCGGCCAGGGCCTCGAACCGCACCCCGCTAGTAATGAAGACAGGTGCTGCCACGGTCCATCGGAACCCTGAGCCGAGCTGGCCCACCAGTCCGTCACCCCAACACGCCACAGAGCCATCGGCGTCGATCCCACAGGTGTGCGTCGCGCCGCCGGCAAGCTGTGTGGGCTGCACCGTGCGCACCGTCACGTGCATCAGCGCGCTGCGGCCATCGAGCACCGCGGTCCCCTTGATGTCGGTCGAGCCCAGTGCCTGCGCTTCCACGGAATTGTCCGGATTCACCCGCGCGACCGTCGTGTTCAGGCTCACCCACGCGACGGCACGTCCGGTGATCAGGTTGCCCGTCGCGTCGCGCAGAATCGCCGTAGGGAGTACGCCGGCCAGCGTCACGAGCGTCAGGGACGGCGGATTCAGCGTGACCGTCGCCACCGGCACGAGCACGGTCACCGCTGCCTGGCCGACGACACTGCCATGCGTCGCTCGCACCGTCACCACGCCCGGGGCGATCCCGGTGAGGAGGCCGGTCGCCGAGATCTTGGCGAGCGTGGTATCGGACGTCGACCACGTCACGGGCGGCGGGGGAATGGAGCGCCCCAGGAGATCGAAAGCCGAATCCTTCAGCTGGACCGTGTGCCCGGCGACGGTTGAGTCGACCGGTATGGTAATGGACACCACCACCGGGTTGTGGCTGAACGTGAGGGGGAGGAGGCTGAATCCCGAGCCATCGATATTCCCGACCATAACCGTATCGCCATAAATCCGGCCTCTGAAGTATGCCGGCGAGTGTGCGGAGTCGGATATGGCGAGCTGGACGTTGTTGGATGAATCGGTTCCCGCGACGGCGAATGTCCCTCCTCCGCCGCTGATCCCCGGGCCCGCGAACGTCCCGCTTCCCTGGACGGTGTCGCGGCCCGACGCGTTGAGGACGGTATCGCGCAGATCGAGGGTGGTAATGAAGTCGGGCCCATTGGCAATCCAGTGGCCCGTCGCCGGTCCAAGGCCGCTAGGGGACGGACCGGTCGTGTCCTTGGAACAGGACCCGGCCGCGAGGCCGATGATCAGAAGGGAGGTAATGCGCTTCATGTAAAACGCCCCGCACCACTATCGCGTCCCCACAGTCCGTCGGCAAGACGCATGGT
This sequence comes from uncultured Gemmatimonadaceae bacterium, assembly GCA_964641815.1. GTDB lineage: Bacteria > Gemmatimonadota > Gemmatimonadetes > Gemmatimonadales > GWC2-71-9 > DASTHG01. Next base: position 3,892 of record CAZXKN010000120.1, read on the forward strand.
GCAGGGCGACCGAAATCGAGCCTGCCTGACGACTACCGCGGAGGGAGCAGGGCGCTCTTGCGCGGCAAATTCCATCCCAGCACCGCGATCTCCGCCTTGCCCTCGGGGCGGCGGCGGCCGCCGGCCGAGTCGAGGAAGATCCGGCTGCCCGGGACGTAGCTGACCGAGCGTTGCATCGGCGTCTGCAGCGCGCCTGCGATCGCCGCGATGAGCCGGCTGGCCTTGGGGATGTACCACCGCGCCGGCGTGGCATCCTCCCCGCCGGTGTTGCAGAGATAGGGATACCAGCTGCGATCGAACGAGATCACGAGCATGCCTTCCGGGCTGTTGAAGCAGGGCGGCACGGGCTGCGCCGCGGGATCGCCCTTCGCCGGGCGTTGACGCTCCAGCCGCTTGTCGGACTTCTTCGCACAGGCGACGGCGACCGCCATCTCGAACTGGACGAGCTCCTGCTCGGAAATCTCGATCGTTCCCATAGGGCCCTGCCGATCATCTGAAAGACATGGAGAGCTGCGGGTGACCCTGAAGCCTACCACAATCGAACCCGCGGGAGTATGGCACCCCCGCGGGTTCGTTGGATTTGCTGGCTTTTGTGCTGCGAACTACGGCCGGCGCGTCGCCCGCTTCGGCATCCAGAACGCCACATCCGTAGCGCGCGTCGCCGCCGCCACGTAGCTCATCGTCGGATTGAGGGCGAAACGATTCGATTCCGAGTTGATCAGGGCATCGGTCGAGAACTTCTGCATCGTCGCCGTCTCTTCGGCCGTCATGCCCTGCATCGTCTTCTGTCCATTCGCGGCCATGTCATCGAACTGCCCGTACGCGTCCACGGTCGCAAACACGAGGAACGTGGGCTGCGGCATCCCCAGCGTGACCTGGTAGACGCGGTAGCTGTAGCCCGGATTCGCGCGCTCGGCAGCCGCGCCGTAGGCCTTGGCCGCGGCCTCGAATTCGCCTTCATGCCCGGGCCGGACGCGGAACGTCGTGACTTCCCAGAACCGCACTTTGGCGAGATCGGGGAACGCGCCGTGGCTCAGCTCGGGCCGGGCCCGGGCCTGAATGGTGCGCGTGTCGGTCAGGACGTCGGCATCCGCGTGCGACAACCGGTCCAGCTCCTTGGCCAGCACCGTGTCGGACGACGCCAGCTTCATGTCCGCCGCGATCGCGGCGTTATCGGCATACGGGCTGAGGAACCAGGCTTCGCCCGGCCCGGTGAGCGAGGTCATGGCGAGGTAGTACGACGGGGACTTGGCCTTCGCGAACGCCGCGGGCCACCCCGCCTCGATGCGCTCATGTTCAGCCGCGCGACCCATCTTCACCGACTCACGCGTGATGGTGATCAGCTGGGGCTGCGACGTCGGCAATGGCTGGCCCTGCGCCAGCAGTGCGCCGGCGGCAATGCACAGCAACGACGGTGCTGCGAGCAAGCTGCGAGTGACGTTCACTGTTGCAATCCTCGATGGAGTAGTGGAACGGAGCGCCCCGGGGCAAGGATTGCCCTGAGCGTCTGACGGCGCATCAAATGGCGATGGAAATGGGGAGGACGACGGGACGCCTGGTCGGGCGAGCTCGCAGTAAGTACCGCAGGATCCGTGAGCCGGCCGTCAACATAGCTCGAATGTGCTCGTCCCGATAGCGGCAC
>CAZXKN010000121.1:0-14165 GCA_964641815.1 uncultured Gemmatimonadaceae bacterium
GGCCGTCTCGACCTCTCCGCTGCGCTCGACGAGTCGCGCCGCAACGCACTCGCCCAGGGGCAGGAGCCGTTCGCGGTCATTTTGGGGTGCTCGGATTCCCGGGTCCCCGCCGAGCTGGTGTTCGGGCAGGGATTCGGGGACTTGTTCGTGATCCGCGTCGCCGGCAATATCGTGGCCCCGTCTCAGGTGGGCAGTGTGGAGTTCGCCGCCGGGAAACTCGGGGTCCGGCTCGCGGTCGTCCTGGGACACACGCGCTGTGGGGCGATCACCGCGACGCTCGAGGAGCTGCAGCAGCCGGTCCCCAACCGCTCGCCCAATCTGCGCTCGATCGTGGACCGGATCCGCCCGTCGGTCGAGCCACTGCTCTCCACCCCGCTGGGCCGGGATCCGGACGCGCTGATCGCGCAGGCGGTGCGGGCAAACGTCCGCGCCGCGACGGATCACCTGCGGCACGGCTCGGAGATCCTGGAACGCCTCGAGACGCGCGATGGACTGCTGATCGTGGGCGCGGAGTATTCTCTCGAGACCGGCGTGGTCGACTTCTTCGACGGGGTGCCCGCCTAGCCTCACGTCGTGTGCAAATCTGCCGTCTCCGGTCGTCCCCCCAGGAAGACCATCTCACGTCCCCCTTCCTGGAGCGTGTATGCACCCATTCTCGTGTGCGGCCGCCGTCCTTCTCGCCGGCGCCCCAGGTCTGACGCAACAGTCTGTCGACTCGAATCGGGCTCCCGAGGTGCGCACGTCGGGAACTGCGCAGCGCACCGTCGATCCCGATCTCGCGACGGTGTCGGTGCAATTCTCGGCCACCGGGGCAACCCCTGCGGAGGCGGGCGGGCACCTGGCCGCGCGGGCGGACAGCCTGCGCCACGCGCTCGCGACGCTGGGCATCCCCGGGGATTCGCTCGTCAATCGTGGTCGCTGGTACTGGTGGGGCAATCGGATCGAGATCATTCAGCGCACGAAGTGCGTCCCCCGCACTGCCCCGCGTCCCGGTGATCCGTGGTGCGATCAGATGCCGGACACGAGCTACCGCGCCAACGATCGCGTGGAAATCCGGATTCACGACCTGAAACGGGTGGGCGCGGTGATGGATACGCTGCTCGGCCGCAGGCTCACCGATATCTCCGATCTCCGATTCTCCGCCACGGACGTGAGCGCCGCTCAGGACCAGGCGCTGCGGGAGGCCACGATGCGCGCGCGCGCCCAGGCGGAGATCATCGCGGCGGCCGGCGGCATGCAGCTCGGGAGAGTGGTGTCGCTGTCCACACAGGCCGACTACTCGTCGCGTGAGGACGGCAGTCTGTATCTGGACGGCGTGACGGTCACGGCTGGTGCGGCTGGTCAAGCGGGAACTGGCACGGTCGTTATGCGTCCCTCCATCCCGATTTCGGTGACGGTGTACGGTCGCTGGGAGCTGATCCCCAAGCCTTGAACCCCGGGGCATGGCCCCGGGGTCAGTCTACCCGCACCAGCACCCTGCAGGCGGGTTTCTGGCACCATTGACATGTGATCAAATAGTCACATATTAACCTCGTGGACGCGGTGTTCAGGGCCCTGGCCGATCCGAGCCGCCGCAAGCTGCTCGACGCACTGTTCACGCAGGACGGGCAAACCCTCGGCGCGCTGGAGCGGCGCCTCCCGATGACGCGCTTCGGGGTGATGAAGCATCTGCGCGTGCTCGAGGAGGCCCGGCTGGTGGTGACGAAGCGGCGCGGCCGCGAGAAGCTGCACTTCCTGAACCCCGTTCCGATCCGGCTCGTCCACGACCGGTGGGTGAGCAAGTACGCCGAGCCGTGGGCGGCGACCCTGAGCGAGCTGAAGCGCAACATGGAGGATGGGACGATGGAAAAGGTCTTCGAGATCTACATCAAGACAACGCCGGAGCGCCTCTGGGAGGCGATCACCAACCCCGAGATGCGGAAGAAGTACAGCTTCGGCATGGTCGTGAAATCCGACTGGACGCCCGGCTCCCGCTACGAAGGCGGTAGCCCGAAAGCGCCAGGCCCGCTGCTCGAGGGAGAAAACCTGGAGGTCGACCCGCCGCGGCGGCTGGTACAGAGTTTCCGGGCGCTGTGGGGTGAAGACGTCAAGAAGGAAGGGACATCGCGCGTCACCTGGGCGATCGAGCCGATCGGCGACTCCTGCCGGCTCACCGTCACGCACGACCAGCTGCGCGCGGGCGCCAACGATCAGCTCTACGGCGGCTGGCCGATGATTCTGTCGGGGCTGAAGACACTGCTCGAGACGGGGCAGCAGCTCACGACGCCCGGCTCCCTGATGTACGCCTAAGGCCCGACCCGCTCGTGTTAACCCCGGGGCCATGCCCCGGGGTTCATCGCCCCGGGGTTCGCTCGCCAATTTTTGAGCACCGCGACAGATTCCGAGACCTCATTCGGGACGTCGCGTCGCCATGAAGGCCTACCTCATCACCACCGGCACCGTCTTCGCGCTGATCGTCGCGTCGCACGTGTTGCGCTTCATCACCGAGGGCGGAGCACTGCGGGAACCGTTCCTGTGGGTGCTCACGTTCCTGGCTGCCGGATTGTCCATCTGGGCGTTTAGTCTCCTGCGGCTCTCGAGCGCGAAGCGGTGACCGCCCCGCGCGTTGACTGCGAACGACTGCACGCGATCTTCGTGGTCCCGGATGTCCCGCGGGCCGTGGAGTTCTACACGAAGCAGCTGGGGTTCCAGGTTGGGTTTCTGTATGGCGAACCGGCCACCTATGCCGGTATGGACCTCGACCAGGTGCAGATCTTCCTCGAGCAGGGCACGCCGGCTCCCAACCGGACGTCGGCGTATTTCGTCGTCGGGGACGCCGACGAGCTGCACGCATTTCACCGCGCCCAGGGCGTCGAAATCGTGGAGCCGCCGGGCGACCGTCCGTATGGCCTGCGCGATTACGGTATTCGCGACCTGAACGGCTACGGGCTGGCATTCGGCCACTACATCTTCAACACCGGTGAGCCGCTCGAAATCGAGCGGGTCGACGTGCCGCTGCGGCTCGAGAAGCGGCTCGCCGCGGCGTTGCAGGACCTGGCGCAGCACAAGCGCATGTCGCTGACGAGCTGCCTCGAGGAGACGCTGCTGCACACCTTCGAGCCGCTGGGCGATGGGGTGGCGAGTCCCCATACGAAGGGTGATCTGCGCTACATCCAGGAGCTGAAGCGCAAGCACGGCATCGACTACGGCTCGCACGCGAGTTATCGCTTCGTGGAGAACCCATGACTGCGCAGGAATTCCGCCGCATGGCTCTGAAGCTCAATGGGGCGACCGCCCAGAAGCACATGGGCCACCCCGACTTTCGCGTCGCCAACAGGATTTTCGCGACCCTCGGGTATCCCGGCCGAGGCTGGGGGATGGTGAAGCTCACGCCGGAGCAGCAGGAGCTGTTCGTGCGCAGCCAGCCCAAGGCATTCATGCCGGTGAAGGGCGCGTGGGGCCGAGCGGGGGCGACGAACGTGGCGCTGCCCACCGCGAAGAAGGGCGCGGTGCGCGAGGCCCTGACGATGGCCTGGGAGAACGTACGATGAGACCGATGCTCGCGATCACGCCGTGCGTCGTGCTGGCCGCACGGCACGTTCCGGGGACTCCCGACTAGCGGTCTCCCCACCCCAACAGTAACTCACAATCGAGGGTGCAAAGGCTTTTTCTGAGGAGGTTTCCATGTCTCTCAGAACGATCCCCTTCGCCGTGGCGCTGCTGTGCGTCGCGTGCCGCACCAGCGACGCCCCTGCATCCAGCTTCAGCAACGCTCCCCACGCCGTTCCGATTCCGCTCATCCGCCTCCGCACTGATTCGATCGCGTTCGAGTCTTTCTCCGGGGTCGGACAGGCGCAGAACTTCGTCATCAAGGATGCGGCGGCCTGGAGTGACTTGTGGCAGCGGATCTACGCGACGCAAACCCCCGTGCCGCCGCTGCCGGACGTCGACTTCAACACCCAGATGGTGGTCGCCACGGCGATCGGCGGGAAGCCGACTGGCGGCTACGATGTGTTGTTGACCGGGGCCGCGCAGGATAGCGGCGGTCTGGTCATCGCGGTGCGCGCAACGAGCCCTGGCGCGCACTGCATCGTCACGCAGGCGTTTACGCAGCCGATCGATATTGCCCGGCTCGCGAAGACCGGCGGCGACGTGCGGTTCGAACAGACACAGCAGGTCGTGGATTGTGATACCTGAGCAGCATGCCGTTCCGCACCACAAGGAGGTTCCGATGCATTCCAAGTTCATCTCGTTGGCCGCCGCTGCTGCCGGCGCGTTGTTCGTCGGTTGCTCGGCGGACAACACGGGGCCGCAGAAGCAGTCCGCAGTTCCGCGCATGGCACTCACCATCGTACAGTCGGGGAATTCGTACCTGCTCCTCGGCAACGGGAACGCACTCCCGAGTAACCTGGCGGCGACAGTCGCCGCGATAGGTGGAACGGTCAGCACCACGATGAATCAGATCGGAGTGGCGGTGGCGACGTCCAGCGATCCGAACTTTCAGACGGCCGCCGCGGGCATCGCGGGAGTGCAGAGCGTCGCCCGGGATACGCTCGTCACGTGGGTCGATCCGAACGAAATGGCGTTTCCAGCCGGCGACCCGGGGGATGCGGGCGACGTGACCGGCGCGAGCATCGGCAGCGACGAGGGGTTCTTCAACGCCCAGTGGAACATGCAGGCGATTCACGCCCCGGCGGCGTGGGATCTGGGTGCGCGCGGAACCGGCGTTCGCGTGGCCATCATCGATGGCGGGATGAACGTCACGCACGTCGATCTCAGCGGCAGCGTGGACCTGGCCCATTCGGCCTCGTTCGTGCCTGGCTTCACCTTCAGTCAGGACGTTGCGGGATTCTCGCATGCCACGCACGTGGCCGGGATCATCGCAGCGAAGGACAATGGCATCGGCACGATCGGAGTCGCTCCGGGAGCGACGATCATCGCCGTCAAGGCACTGCATAACGGGAGCGGCTCGTTCGCCGCCGTCATCCAGGGCATTCTCTACGCGTCTACGCCGATCGGGGACGGTGGCGCCGGTGCGAACATCATCAACATGAGCCTCGGCGCTGGCTTCAACCTCCAAGGGAAGGACGCCGCACAGCTCGCCCTGGCCCTCAGCCGGGCGACGACGTATGCGACGCAACACGGCACGACGGTGATCGCCTCCGCGGGCAATAGTGCCGCGGACATCGACCACACCAGCAACCTGATCTTCATCCCCGCGCAGTCGGCCAACGTGATTGCGGTCGCGGCGACGGGTCCGGTCGGGTTCGCCACCGGGGCCACCAACTTCACGCGCCCTGCGTCGTATACGAACTTCGGCCAGTCGGCGATCTCGTTGGCCGCTCCCGGCGGGGACAATGTCTACACCCCGACGAGCCAGAACTGCGCCATCCCGTTCATCCCGTCCGGGTTCATCGTGGCGCCCTGCTTCGTGTTCGACTTCGTGCTGAGCCCCGGGAGCATTACGGGCAACGGATATTTCTTCGCGGATGGCACGAGCATGGCCGCACCGCACGTCGCGGGCGTCGCCGCGCTGATCATCGGGAAACACGGTGGCTCGATGAAGCCCGCGCAGGTCCTGACCGCACTACAACACTCGGCCGACGATCTCGGCAAGCCGGGCAACGACGACTTCTACGGCGGCGGGTTCGTCAACGCGCTGCGGGCGGTCCAGTAAGCGGGATTTGGTTCTTCCTTGTCGCGCTGCTCGCGCTCAGTGCCGTCACCGGGCTGAGCGCGCAGCGCGTCGAGCGCAACATCCCCTACCGGCCGAGCGCCTCGGCCGAGCAACACCTCGACCTGTACGCGCCGACTGGCGCCGCCCATGCGCCGGTCGTGCTGTTCATTCACGGCGGCTCGCTCGAAGAAGCGGGCGAGCGCCGCTCCTCACCGATGTATGCCCCGGTGTGTCCGGGACTCGTTGCCCGCGGCATCGTGTGCGCCACAATGGACTACCGGTTGTCCCCGTCGTTTCGGTGGCCCGCGATGCCGGAGGACGTCGCCGCCGCAGTGCGCTGGCTCGCGGACTCGGTCGCGAGCCGCGGCGGCGACCCCCACCACATCGTTCTCGCCGGTCACAGCTCCGGGTGCTTTCTGGCCGCACTCGTCGCCCTCGACTCGATCTACCTGAAGCAGAGCGGCCTCACGACCGATGCGATCGCCGGCGTCGTGGCGATGGGGTGCACCCTCGCACCGTGGGACACCGCTGGGAAGGGCAGCAACCCGGAAAGGCTCGCGCAGCGGTTCGCCCGGGACGACACCGACCGCCAGCTGTACGGCACACTGGCGTGGCGGCTGCGTGCCAACCCGACGGCGTGGATCGGGCCGACGGCACCGCCATTCCTCGTGCTGGTGGCGGAATCGGAGCGCTTCTTTCCGTCGATTCTCGAAGAAGGGGCGCACTTCGTCTGCCGCATGCGGGAGCTCGAGCGCTCCGCCGACATCCGCATTCTCGCGGGCCGCCGCCACATCACCACGACGACGGGATTCGCGGATGCCGCCGATCCCGTCGCGAACCTGGTGGCGGACTTCGTCCGCGACCCCGCCGCCGTGACGGCGACTCCGTAGGGGGAGCCGCAGTGATACGCGCGCTGGGCGCGGGCGACGAACCGGCGCTCGCGGCGTTCCTCATCCGCCATGCGGACTTCTCGATGTTCCTGCGCTCGATTGCCGAGCGGGAAGATGCGAAGTGGGCGTATGTGGGAATCGGGTTTCGCGTCGTCGGCGAGTACGGTCCAGTCCTCTTTGCAGGGAAAGAGGCAACGAGGTACGAGGGAGACGCCGAGTCGCCGGGCCGCCGAGTGGACGCCAAGGAGTGAGGGATGAGGACAAGCGGGTATTCAGGGAAGAGTCTTGTCGACAAACTCGGTATCAAGCCGGGGATCCGGATCGCGATCGTCGGCGCGCCCGGTGGATTTCGCGCGACCCTCGGGCCGTTGCCCCACGGTGTTTCGGTGACCGCAACGCCGCGTGGGACGCTCCCATTCATTCACTTCTTCACGAAGCAGCGCTCGCTCCTCGAGCGGCGCTTCCCTGCCCTGAAGCGGGTGCTGGCGCAGGACGGCGTGCTCTGGGTGTCGTGGCCCAAGAAAGCGTCGGGCGTGGCGACCGACCTCACGGAGGACGTCGTGCGGGAAGTGGCGCTGGCGGGCGGCCTCGTCGACGTGAAAGTGTGCGCGGTGGACGGGGTGTGGTCGGGGTTGAAGCTGGTGCGGCGGCTGAAGGACAGACGATGAGGCGTTTTCGGTCATCGGTAATCGGTTGTCGGTGTGCGCGTTTACCGATGGCCGAGGACCGATTACGCTTTATACTGCAAAGTACTTGACAATGAACTCCCGGTCCCCCATATTGCCTCCCAGCATGGCGTCGCCGCAGCCATTGGCCGACCGCGCGCTCGACAACCTGAGCTACATCCGCCGCACCATGGAACGCGCGGGGTCGTTCACCGCCGTTCCCGGATGGGGTCAGGTCGGTATCGGTGTCACCGCGCTCGGCGCCGCGGCGCTGGCCGCGCGCCAGACGTCGGTGCTGAACTGGCTCGTGACCTGGCTCGCCGAGGCGATCGTGGCGCTGGCGATCGGCGGCTGGACCATGGTGCGCAAGGCGCGCGCTGCCAACGACTCGCTGCTCTCCGGCCCCGGCCGGCGCTTCGGGTTGAGCTTTCTCCCGCCGCTGATCGTCGGCGGGCTGTTGACGGTGGCGCTGTACTTCGGTGGTGACCGGCGGCTGATTCCCGCCGTGTGGCTGCTGCTGTACGGGACGGGTGTGGTCGCGGGAGGAGCCTTTTCGGTCCCCATCGTGCCGGTGATGGGTTTGGGATTTCTCCTGCTGGGGTCGGCGGCATTGTTTACTCCCGGAGCAGCCAATTGGCTGCTCGCCGCCGGCTTCGGCGGGTTGCATATCGTGTTCGGCTTGTGGATCGCACGGAGGTACGGTGGCTAGATCGTCGGCAGCACGACATCCGACGCCGCAGGGCGAATCCGCGGCGCGCGGCGCGGCACGGGCCGCCGCCGAGCTCGATCGCCTGATCCACGAGCGCGTGCGGCTGGGCATTGTGTCGGCGCTGGCGGGAGTCGACCGGCTCAGCTTCAACGAGCTCAAGTCCCTGCTCAAGGTGTCGGACGGGAATCTCAGCGTCCACGCGCGCAAGCTCGAGGAGGCCGACTACATCAGCTGCGCGAAGTCGTTCGACGGCCGCATCCCCAAGACCGAGTACCGTCTCACCGCCGCGGGACGCCGGGCGTTGGAGCGGTATCTCGACCACATGGAAGCGCTGATCCGCGCTACGCGGTGAGGCGTTTTTTTTGAGGGTAAACTTTATGTCGCAAAGTCCTCTGCATGTCGCGATCATCCTCGATGGCAACGGCCGCTGGGCGCAGCGTCGCGGCCTCGAGCGTACTGCCGGCCACCGCGTCGGTGCCGAGGCGGTGCGCCGCACCGTCGAGGCCGCGCCCGAGCTCGGCATCGGCGCGCTGACGCTGTTCGCGTTTTCCAGCGACAACTGGAAGCGTCCGCCCGCCGAGGTCAGCACCCTGATGCGCCTTTTCGCCCGCCACCTGCGCACCGAGACGCCCCGCTGCCTCGAGCACGGCATCCGCTTGCGCGTCGTGGGGCGACGCGACCGGCTCACGGGGCCGCTGGTCGAAGCGATCGCGGCCGCCGAAGAGCGCACGCAGGGCGGTACCCGCCTCGAGCTACGGCTCGCGGTGGATTACTCCTCGCGCCACGCCATCGAAACCGGGCACCTGCTTCCCGACGTCGACCTGCTGATCCGCACCGGGGGCGAACAGCGCCTGTCGGACTTTCTGCTGTGGGAATGCGCCTACGCCGAGCTGTACTTCACCAACACGATGTGGCCCGACTTCGGCACCGCCGAGCTCGCCACCGCCATCAACTGGTATCACGCCCGTGACCGCCGCTTCGGAGGCATCTCCGAAGCGGCCGCCGGCTGACCCCGACCGTGGGAGCACCAATGATCACCGACAGCCTGGGCCCGATCTCGTTCGGGCTCTTCATCGTCGCCGTGCTCGGCACGCTGGCAGCGGGGGCGGCGTTCGTGCTCGCCGTGCTGCTCAAGAAGTCGCAGTGGGCGCGGGTCATCGCCTGGGTCGAAGCGGGCGGTCTCGCCCTCTACGCCGGACTCTTCCTGATCACGTCGCTCGCCTCGCGAACCCAGGAGCTCGCCGTGGGCACGGAGAAGCACATCTGCGAGGTCGACTGCCACCTCGCCTACTCCATCGCCGGCGTGAAGACGGTGAAGGTGTGGGGCGGCAGGACGGCGCAGGGCATGTTCTACGTGATCACCGTGCGCGTGCGCTTCGACTCGGGCACGATCGCCAGCTGGCGGCCGCGCGACGTCCCCGTCTACCCGAACGGGCGCAGCGTGGCACTGATCGACGCGCAGGGTCGCCGCTACCCCGCGGCGACGGACGCCCTCGATCGCCAGCTGCTCCCGGGCCAGGAGTACACCACTGACTTCGTCTTCGATGTGCCGGCCGATGCCGGGACGCCGCGCCTCGAGCTGGAGAGCGGCGACTGGCCGACGCATCTCATGATCGCTCACGAGAATGCGTTCCTGCACGGGAAAGTGCTGTTCCGGTTGGCCGCATGAGCACCGTCATGCTGCCGGCTCGCTCGCGCCTCGGCGTCGATGTGCTGGCCTACGGACTCGCCCTCGGCATCATAGGCGACCTGTTGCTGCGCGCGGCTCCCTGGGGTCTGAACTTCTCGCTCTGGATCTGTGCCTTGATGGGCGTCGGCTACTGGCTCGTGCGCCGCTACCAGATCCCCGTCTCGAGCGACTTCTCCTGGCTGGCCCTTTCCGTGGTGCTCAGCGCCGTCGCCTTCGTGCGCCGCGATTCCCGGGCACTGGAGCTGCTCGATATGGCGGCGCTCGTTGGTCTGCTCTCGCTCACGGCACTCGCCGCGCAGGGAGGACGGATCCGGTTGCGCGGCGTCTCGACCTACATCAACGCCACCATCGTGGCCTGCGCGCACGCCTGGTTCGGCACCCCGCGGCTGCTCTTCAACGATATCGCCTGGGGCGACGCCCACGAACGCAGCCGCTGGGGCCAGCTGCGAGCGGTCGGCCTCGGCCTTCTGGTCGCGGCGCCATTGCTCATCGTGTTCGGCGGCCTGTTCGTTTCTGCCGACGCGGCGTTCGCATCGGTGGTCGACAGTGTGAAGATCGACATCCCGACCCTCGCGGGCCACGTCATTCTCACCTTGGTCATCGGTGGGCTCTCGGCTGGGGCGTTGCGCGGCGCCTTCATCGGGACGCCGGAAATCGCCGGGCTCGGGGAACGGACCGCCAGTCCGGAATTGCGGTTCACGAGCGCGGTCACGGCGCTGGGCGCGCTCGATCTGTTGTTTCTGATCTTCGTGACGCTGCAGCTGCGGTACCTGTTCGGTGGCCAATCCGTCATCGTCGAGACGACCGGGCTCACGATCTCGGAATACGCGCGGCGCGGCTTCTTCGAATTGGTGACCGCCTCAGCCCTGGCCCTCCCGGTGCTGCTGGTCGCCGACTGGGCCACTCTGGTCGAGGGTCCCCGCCAACGGCGCATGTTCCGCATACTCGCGGGGTCGCTCGTGGCGCTGGTGGGCGTGATGCTCGTGTCGGCCTTGCAGCGCATGCTGCTCTACGTGGCGACGTTTGGTCTCACGGAGCTCCGGCTCTACACGACCGCCTTCATGATCTGGTTGGGCGGGGTCTTCGTCTGGTTCACGCTGACGGTGCTGCGGGATGGGCGCCCGCGATTCGCGTTCGGGGCATTGGTGCAGGCCCTGGCCGTGATGGCGGGTCTCCACATCGCCAACCCTGATGCGCTGATTGCGCGGGTGAACCTGGGGCGGGCAACACCGACGCTGATCACCGGGTCCTACACCAGTCATCCACTCGACGCGGCATACCTCTCGACTACCCTGAGCGCCGATGCGGTACCGGTGCTGCTCGAAGCGCTACCCCGCCTGCAGCGGAGTGAGGCAGCGGTCGTGGGGGACAACCTGCGGGCACGGTGGGGGTGTGGCAGCGACGGCTCCGATTGGCGGTCGTGGAACTGGTCTGAGTGGCGCGCGCGCGAGCTGGTCGGCAAACGGTGGGGATTCTCCAGCCATGGACTCTGCGTGATCTATTAGAGTAGAGCCGTGACGACCAGCCGCTCCAACCGGTCTTGAAGCAGTCAGGAGCGGAATGCGATCTGAGGGACCAGGGTTAAGGGGGCGTATGCGCGTGTGGCGTAAGTACCGGTGGGTGCCGGTGACATCGTTGTGTCTCGTCGTCCTGCTGTGTCAGAAAAAGGCGGATCAAACGCCGACGGTGCCGAAAAACCAACCGGGGCACATTCATCGGTCTTCGCCCGGATCGCACCACCGCAACGGCTCGGGCGCGAGCGGCTAGAGTTCCGCGACAGCTACAAGGGCGGTAGAGGGCGGTAGAGGTTCCCTCGTCCGTCATCTACCGCCTTCTACCGCCCTTCACACTATCTTCAAAAGCGCATGGGCATCCGCATCGTGCAGGTCGACGCCTTCACGGCTACGCCATTCGCTGGCAACCCCGCCGCCGTCTGCGTGTTGCCGAATCCGGCGAGCGAGCAATGGATGCGGCATGTGGCCCGCGAGATGAATCTCTCGGAGACGGCGTTCCTCGTTCGCTCGGGCGACGCCTGGCAGCTGCGCTGGTTCACGCCCACGGTCGAGATCGCGCTGTGCGGCCATGCGACGCTCGCCTCCGCACACGTGCTGTGGGAGGACCAGCTGCTCCCCGCGGGGAGCCAGGCGCGGTTCGATACGATGAGCGGCCGCCTCACGGCCGACCGCGACGGCTCGTGGATCGCGATGGACTTCCCCGCCGTCCCGGTGACGCCGGTCGCGGCGCCACCCGACCTCCTCCCCGCGCTCGGTGTCACGGCCGTCGCCGTCGGCAGGAACCGCATGGATTACCTCGTCGAGGTCGGTTCCGAGGCGGAGGTGCTCGCCGCCGCACCCGACCACACCCAGTTGCGCCGACTCCCCGTGCGCGGCGTGATCGTCACCGCCCGCTCCGCGGGCGCCGATTACGATTTCGTCTCCCGCTTCTTCGCCCCGGGCTCCGGGGTCGATGAAGATCCGGTGACGGGCTCCGCACACTGCGCCCTCGCCCCGTACTGGGCGGCGAAGTTGGGACGGACGGAGCTCATTGGCCGCCAGGCGTCGGCGCGTGGCGGCATCGTGAAGGTGCGGGCAAAAGGAGAGCGCGTCATTCTCGCCGGCCAGGCAGTCGTCGTGTTGCGCGGCGAGCTCAACGTCGATCCCGATTGACTGTGACTGCTCGACAGACTCGACTCGTGGGCTACGCCTGCGCCCTGGGCGCGGGCGCGATCTGGGGGACGACGGGTCCGCTCTCGACCCTCCTGTATGCCGAGGGAGCGGCGATCACCGGCATCGGATTCTGGCGCCTCGCGATCGGAATCGCGGGACTCGTGGCCTTCGGGCTTTGGCAACGCGATCTGTTTCGCGTCGACCGGCGCGGTTGGCTGCTCGTGGGAGGCGGCGGCGGCGCGCTCGTCGCGCTGTTCGAGGTGGCGTACCAGTACGCGATCTCGGGCGCCGGAGTCGCCGGCGCCGCCGCCCTGCTCTACACCGCCCCGGTGCTCGTCGCGATCCTCGCGGCGCCGCTGCTCGGCGAGCGGCTCACTCCGCTCCGCCTCCTGCTGGCCGTGCTCGTGATGGTCGGCGCCGGGCTGACGGTGCGGGGCGGCAGCACCGCCGGCGTCAGCGTCGAAACGACGCGCCTCGCGGGCGTGATCGGCGGCGCCCTCGCGGCGCTGTCGTACGCGGGGACAACGCTGCTCGCCCGCTACGCCGTGCCGCGCTACGGCCCGGCGCGCGTGTTGTTTCTCGAAATCCTGGGCGGGATCGTCTGGCTGGGCATCCTGCTGCCATTGACCGGTCACGCCCCCGCCCTGCCGGCGACGACGAGCGCCTGGGTGTTCATCGCGGTGCTCGCCGCCGGAACGGTCCTCCTCGCCAACGTGCTGTTTTTCAATGCCGCCAAGCGCATCGACGCGGCGCCCACGGCGGTCGCAGCGACGATCGAGCCCGTCGTCGCGGCGTCGCTCGCGTTCGCCATCTTCGGGCAACGGCTGACGACCCTAGGCACCGTGGGACTCGTGCTGGTCGTGGGTGGCGTGGCGGGCGGCTACCTGGAGGAGGCGAAGCTCGCCGCCCGTGACGCATGACGCTCATCGACCTCAGTCACGTGGTCTCCAACGGAATGGTGACCTATCCCGGGCTCCCTGGGCCGGTCATCGGCGATCACCTGAGCCGCACGGCGTCGCAGGCGCGCTACGCGCCGGGGACGGAATTTCAGATCGGCAAAATCGACATGATCGCGAACACGGGAACGTACGTCGATGCGCCGTGGCATCGGTACGCCGACGGCGCGGACCTCGCCGATCTGCCGCTCGAAGCCCTCGCCGATCTCGAGGGCGTCGTGATCCGCCGCGTGGGGATGGGCCGTGTCGTGGACCGCGACGCGTTTGCGGGCATTTCGGTGGAGGGTCGCGCGGTCCTGATCCACACGGGGTGGGATCGGCACTGGGGGTCGCCCGCCTACGGCACCGGAAACCCGTACGTGACGAGTGATGCCGCGGAATATCTCGTGCATCAGGGTGCGGTGCTCGTGGGGATCGATTCGCTGAACATCGATGACACCGCTGATGGGTCGAGACCCGCCCACACAATCCTGCTCGGCGCCCGTGTGACGATCGTCGAGCACCTCACGGGCCTCGAGCGCCTGCCCGACAAGGGCTTCAGGTTCTTCGCCGTTCCGGTGAAGGTGCGCGGGATGGGTTCGTTCCCCGTTCGTGCTTTTGCTCGAATCGATTAGACCGGACGCAGGCGGAGTGCCCCCTCGCGGGCTCGACTCCCCAACTTCCCCCCTCCGCCACACCCCGGAGTCGCCCGCGAGGGGCACTCCGCCCTGCGTTGCAGAGCGAAGCGAGACACCTTGGAGTGCGGCGGGGCGGTTGTTGGGGAGTCGAGCCCGGAGACGGACTCGCCGACGAGTATTGATAGATACTCACCCGGCGCAGCATACTTGAGAGCCAACTCTTGGAGGGCACGGTGCAGGCTCAGCATTATGATGCCATCGTCATCGGATCCGGTATCTCCGGCGGGTGGGCCGCGAAGGAGCTGACGGAGAAAGG
>CAZXKN010000122.1:0-12585 GCA_964641815.1 uncultured Gemmatimonadaceae bacterium
TCCGCGATTCCCGCCAGCTCCCCCATGCGGCGGACCACCAGGTCGATCTGCTTCGCCTGATCTTCCGTCTCTGCGGTGAAGGTGGTGGCGAATTCGGTGGTGTCGTTCAAGGCGGTGAAAATCGCTTCGAGCGCTTGCCGCGCCGTGCCCGACACCGTTCCGGCATCCTGCGCGGCGGCCCGACCCTCCCGCAGCGCCCCGGCGACACTGTCGACCTGCTCCTGGGTCAGGCGCAGCCGGCCGCGGATTTCTTCGACGGCGTGGCTCGACTGCTCGGCGAGCTTGCGCACTTCGGCGGCGACGACGCGGAAGCCCGCGCCGTGCGCACCCGCGCGCGCCGCTTCGATCGCCGCGTTCAACGCCAGCAGCTCCGTCTGGCTCGCGATACGAGTGATCCCGTCCATCAGTTTGCCGACGTCGCGCGAGCCCTGCTCCAGTGTGCTCGCGGCACGCCCCGCCTGGTCGATATGCCGCACCAGCGATTCGAGCAGCTCGCGCGACCGCGCGATCTCCTCGCCGTGACGGCGCGCCTCCTGGGCGGCGGCGCCCACCTGGCGCTCGGCGAGCTGAAAGCGCTGGCGCAACGCCAGGGTGATGCGGGCGGCGGCGTCGCTCGCGCCCTGGCCGATCTCGATGGACCGGCGTTGCCGCTCGGCGCCGGCACTCAGCGTTTCCGTGGTGCGCCCGATGAGCCGCGTCGAGCTCTGCAGCGCCCCCGCCGCATGGGCGAGCTGCTGGGCGAGCTGGGCGAGCTCGAGCGCCTGGCGCTGCACTTCGCGCACCGCCGTCGCCACGGCCGCGATCGTCTGGTCGACGCTGGCGCTCAGGTACCCCAGCTCGTCGGCCGCCCGGTCGTTGAGGCGGACGGCGAGGTCGCCGCGCTCCACCTGCGCCAGCAGGCGCCGCGTGCGGCGCAGCCGGCCGGTGATCCCGGTCAGCAGCGGAATCAGCGCCACGCCGACAAAGATCAGAACGAGGGCGACCTGGAGGTATACGCTCCAGGTCCAGCCGTAGGCGCCGATGCGCAGCGCCGTGGCGATGCCGAAGGCGACGATGTTGATGCCGAGGGCGAGCCAGGCGCTGCGGCGGCCAAGGTGCAGCCCGGCTTGGATCGGCGAAATCAGGTATGCGGCCGAGAGCACAAAGCCCGTGCGGTCGAGCGCGTAGATCACGGCCGAGATCATCCCGGCCCCGAGCGCCATGGTGAGCGGCACGTACTGGCGCCGAAACCCGGTGCGGCGTACCAGCGCGGACATGGTGAGATTCGCGGCGATGCTCACGATCGAAAACACAATGAGGAACAGCCACGAGACGTTGACGATGTGCAGCAGACGGGTGGCGGCGAGCAATACCACCGCGAAGGCGATCAGCCGCCAACGGGAGTCGATGCCGTCGAGCACGAACTGCCGCTGCTTGGAGCGGTGTTCGGCGCGGAACTGGTCGGAGAGCTCTCCCGCGAGGGGCCCGGTCATGCCACAAAAGTAGGGGACTAGGGCTGGAGCGCGACGGGCCCCGCGACCCGCACCGGCCGTGGCTCGTTATACGAGGTCCCATTGCCGAGCTGGCCGGCGGCGTTGCGGCCCCAGCAGAAGATCGCGCCGTCGCGCCGCACGGCGCAGGTGTGCGCGTCTCCCGCACTCACGTGGACATACGGTCCCCACACGTTCCGCCCCAGCTGATCGTCGAGGTTCGTGCCCCAGCAACTGACCGCGAACGCGTCGTGATGGCGCGTGATGCAGGTATGCCAGCGTCCCGCGCTCACCTCGACCAGCTCCAGTGGCTCGACGGCGAAGGTCGGGGCCCACAGGATCGGGTCACCCATGTTGAGCGGCGAGCGGCGGGCGTTGATCTGCTCGTGGAAGTTGTCGCCCCAACAGTACACCGACGGATGCTTGTCGGCGGTGACGCCACAGGTGTGGAGGGCGCCGGCCGACAGCATCGTCCAGCGGCGGTCGTACGCCACCCGCTGCGGCCCGCGACGCGGGCCGCGCGAGCCGATGCCCAGCTGCCCGCGCCGGTTGCTGCCCCAGCAATACGCCAGGCTGTCGACGGTCATGCCGCAGGTGTGTGCATCACCGGCGGTGAGCACCAGAAATCGCAGCGATCCTGCGACCGGCACCGGGCGCGCACTGGGCATGGTGTCCCGCGTCCCCAGCTGGCCGGCATCGTTCGCCCCCCAGCAGTAGGCGTTCCCGTCGGCGTCCACGCCGCAGGCATGGTCGCCCCCCGCGGTGACCGAGCGGAACAGGACCCCGCCGGTGACGGGAACGGGCCTGGTGCTGCGCGGCGTGGCTGCGTTGCCGAGGGCGCCCGTAGCGTTGCGACCCCAGCAGTACGCTTCTCCGCTCGTCGTCACACCGCAGGTGAACTGCACACCCGCATCGACGTCAAGGAAGCGCAGGTCGCCGGCCACGGGGACCGGGGCGGGCGAATCGAGGCGGGTGCCACTGCCCAGCTCCCCTTCGGCGTTGTCCCCCCAGCAATAGACTCGCTCGGTGGTGGCCAGCGCGCAGGTGTGCGTGGCACCCGCGGTGACGGTGGAAAAAGTCAAGGAGTCTTGTGCGGCCACTCGGGCGGGAAGGGCAACGAGGGCAATGAGGGCGAGAATGCCAGCCTCCGGCGAGACCCGACTTCCACGATACCCGTTACATCCGGAAAAGATAGCTCGCCTTGATGAAGAATCCGTCGCCGCTGCGGTGCAGTCCCTGGAAGCGGAACGCGTCGGGCTCGTCGAGCGACGCGCCATACCCGAAGAACAGCACGGTGCCCGGCGTGGGCCGGTAGGAGAAGAGGAAGTCGTTGCGGAAATCGTTGACGACGCTGCCGCCGGACGGGCCGACGCGCTGCTGGGCGGCCGAGTCGAGCACGAGCGGAGCACCGCTGCGCGGGTCGACGAGGGCGCGCCGCTGCTGCGCGAAATACTGGCCGACGTAGCGGAAGAAGATCGCCCGCGTCAGCTGGTACTCGAGCTTCAGGCGCGGGATGTTGGCGGTTGAAAAGGCGCTGCCGTCCCGGGAGCGCGTGATGCGCTGATGCGTCCACAGCGCGTCCACCCGCACTGATTGCGTCGGCCGCCAGGTGATCGATGCATTGGCATCGAGCTCGAGTCCCTTCGCTGCCTCGGCGAAGATCGGCACCGCGCCGTACCCGGCGCTCACGGCCGCGGTGAGGGCCCGGTTCGGCATCGCGAGACCGGCATTGCCGCCGATCAGATTGTACAGGCCGTGGGGGACGACGAAGGCGGTGCCCGCGGAGTCGGTCGCATAGCCGGTAAAGGCCGAATGGTCGAATCGCTGTTCGTTGTCGCTGACACTGGCGTTGATGCTCCACCCACCGCGCAGGTTCGCATTCCACGAGTTCTGCAGTCCGCCTTCGATCGTGGAGCGAAAATGGAAGAAGTCATCATAGTGCCAAAGCGGCGAGTAGAACACAAACGTCGACACCTGCTCGACCAGCGCGCCGGGTTGGCCGTACCAGCTGAACCGATTGAAGATCCGCCCCTGCACGTAGTCGGTGCGCGGCACGAAGCCCGAGGCCGCCCGGAAATCGGGACTGACCGCCTCGAATTCACCGTGGTTCCCGTAAGCGCGACCGGTTCGATCATACATGGTCACGTCCCAGATCTCGCCGCTCCGCACGCCGCCCGGGTCGCGCGTCCAGGAGCCGACCACCTGCGCCTGGGAGAACCAGATTTTCCCCCAGATCACCCGCAGGTCCGTTCCCGCCACGCGATTGTAGTCGCGGCCGTCCTCGCGATCGGTGTAGACGATGCCGGCTGTCGAGCTCGCGCCCAGGTCGCGCCGCAGGCGCAACAGATTGTAAATCGGATTATCGCCCGAGAACGATTGGCTCTTGTCGTCGACCGCCGCGAGATAGGCGACGTTGGTGGTGCCGATCTTGCCGGTCAACTTCGCACCGGCCACCGGCTGCACCACGGTCCGGGTGTAGATCAGCTGGTTCGGCGAGCTGTATTGCTCCAGGCCGTCGAGGAAGAACGGCCGCTTCTCCGGGAAGAAGAGCGGGAACCGCGCGTTGGCCGTGACCTGGCCGACGTCGGCTTCGACTTGCGAGAAATCGGGATTGGCGGTGGCGTTGAGGCTGAGGTTCTCGGTGACGCCCCAGCGTAACGTGCCGCCCACGTCCGGCTCGGCCGTGTACAGGTAGCTCGTGGCGCGCGGCGTGCCGCTCACCTTGGTGGTGAATTCCGGCGTCACGTCCATCACGAGGCCGCGGTGCAGGCCGGTCAGTCCCACCAATCGACCCGACTGGATCAGGAAGCTCGCGTTGGCGCGGACCGCTGGCGTCCAGGTGTCCTCGTAGCCGGAATGCTGCGTGATGCGATCGACCTGCACGCCCCACGTCTGCGGATCGGCGGACTGGTAGTGCAAGCTCTTGAAGGGGATGCGGATTTCCACTTCGTAGCCGTAATCGGTGAGCCGGCCGCGCGATTCGTACACGAAATCGGGATTCAGGTCGATGGTTGCGTCGAAGCGCCCGCCCGCCTGCGGGCCTCCCGCCGCGGCCTCGACCCCGTCACTCAACACGCCGTCCTCCTGGACGCCGAGCGGATTCACCGCAAACAGCAGGGCGCGGCGGTGGTCGTCGTAGGTGTCGAGCAGGATCTGGACCTTGTCGTCGGCATCGATATTGTCGCGATTCGCCAGCGTGGCGCGAATCACGTTGCCGTGCGCCTCGAACGCGCGGATCCCGAAATAGATCGCATCGGGGGCGTACCACACGAGGACTTCGGTGCTGTCGGAGGCGGGGCGCCCGTCGGCGGGACGATACATCGAGAAGCCGGTCAACAGCGCGGCCTGGCGCCACACCGGCTCGTCCAGCGCGCCGTCGATCTTCACGCTCGCGTCGATGCGTGGCGGCGCGACGCTCAGCTCACGGGCAGAGCCGCGATAGACGGGACCGGGATCGGCGGTCTGCAGGACGAGAAGGACGGCCAGCATGAAGGAATAATACTGGGTGGCTGGTGGCTAGTGGCGAGTGGGTTGTGACTGGTTCTGACGAATCGCTGTCACAGCGAGCGTGACAACCAGGTGTCGGCTTCACCCGCCACTCGTCACCCGTCACTCGCCACTCATCACGTGCCGAATCCCACTCATCCCACTTCCCACGCCGTTTTCGGCCTCCTATTCGTACCGCAAGGCTACGATGGGATCGAGCGACGCCGCCCGGCGTGCGGGATAAATGCCGAAGAACAGCCCCACGATCGCGCTGAACGCGAACGCCAGCAGAATCGAGGACGGGGAGATCAAGGTGTTCCAGTGCGCGACCCGCGACAGGATGATCGCCCCCGTCGAGCCCAGCAGGACGCCGACGGAACCGCCGACGAGGCAGAGCACCAGGGCCTCGACGAGGAACTGCAGCATGATGTTGCCGCGCGTCGCCCCCAGCGCCTTGCGCACGCCGATCTCGCGCGTCCGCTCGGTGACGGAGACCAGCATGATGTTCATGATGCCGATGCCGCCCACCAGCAGGCTCACCGCGGCGATCCCGGCGAGCAGGAAGCCGAACGTCTGCGTGGTCTGCTGGAACGTACCCAGCACGTCGGTCTGGTTGCGGATCTGGAAGTCGTTCTCGGCGCCCGCACGGATCTTGTGCACGCGGCGCAGCACGCGCTCGATCTCGATCATGGCGAGATTCATGTTCTGCATGCTGTCGACCTGAGCGGTGATCGAGCGCAGCCGGTCGGTGCCCATGATGCGGTAACGCGCCGTCTCGAGCGGGATGAGAATCTGCTCGTCGGGATTGGAGAACCCCTGCGATCCCTTTTCGCTCAGGATGCCGATGACCTCGAACGGGATCCCCTTGATTTGGATCTCCTGGCCGATCATCGCCACGGGGTTCGCGTTGAAGATCGTCGGCACCGACGAGCCTAGCACGGCGTAGCGGCGCCGCGCTTCGTTCTCGCCGGCGGTGAACATGCGACCCGCCGTCACGTCGTAGGTGTGCACCGGCACGTAATTTGGCGTGGTCCCGGTAATGGTGAGGTTGGCGTTCTGGCTGCCGAGCTGGACCTGCATGTTGCTCGCCAGCTCGGGAACGACGGCCGCGAGATACGCCGCCTGGTTGGCGAGCGCGGTGTCGTCGTCCATCGTCAGGCTGACGCGGTTGTTCTGGGCGACGCCGCCGCGGAAGCTCTGGCCCGCGAACAACGTGAGCAGCGTGGGGCCGAGCGCCTGAATGCGGTCCTGCACCGCCTTCTTCGCCCCTGTCCCCAGCGCGATCATGGTGATCACCGCGCCCACGCCGATGATGATGCCGAGGGCGGTGAGCATCGACCGCAGCTTGTTGGCCCGGATCGCCTGCAGCGCGACGCGAATCGTTTCGTCGAGCAGCATCGACTACCGCGGCGCCGCGGGCCGCGCGGTCTGGGTCGGCGCAGTTTGCGTCTGCTGGCGCATCCCGGGGATGCCGCCGCCGGTGAACGACTGCACGCGCTGTTGGAACTGCTTCTGCGAGTTGACGAGCGACGCCGAGGGCAGCAGCAGCACCGTGTCTTTCTCCGTCAGGCCGCTCACCACCTCGCTGTAATCGAGATCGGTAAGCCCGGTGCGGACGTTCACGGGATGCGGCTGGCCGTTCTTCAGCACGAACACGATGTACCGCCCGCCGATCTCGTTGCCGTTGCGACGCGCGCCGCCCGGGCCGCCACCCTGACCGCGGAACTGCGAGAACACTTGCCGCAGCAGCGCCTGCTCGTCGGTGCTCAGCTGACCACCGGAAAACCGTTTCTGCATCGCCGCCTGGACCTGCTGGGCCGACACACCGGGCGGCAGCTTGACCGTCATGCCGTTCGGCAGCGTCAACGTGTTGGATGCCGCGCCCGCCGCGGGAGGCGCCGGATCCGTTTTTGCCCCGCCGCCGCCCATCGTCGCGGAGCCCGAGTCGCTGCGCGGCGTGGCCTGCTGGGCGAGCTCCTGCTGGACGGCCTTCTGGTCGAGGCCCAGCACGTCCGCTGCCGACGCGACATCGGCCTGCGTGCGCAGCGCGGCGTTGGGAATGGCGAGCACTCCCTGGCGCTGCCCGACGTGCACCTCGACTTCGGTGTTCATCCCCGGCTTCAGGAGGTGGCCGGGGTTCAGAATGTTCACGAGCACCGGGAACTGCGTCACGTTCTGCGTGACCGTGGCTTGCGGCTCGATCTTCAAGACACTGCCGTCGAACGGCCGGTTGGGGAAGGCGTCGACGGTGATCGTCACGGGCATTCCCGCCTGGATCTTGCCGATGTCGGTCTCGTCGACCAGTCCCTGCACCTGGACGGTGTCGAGGTTGGCCATGCGGAACAGTACCGTGCCTCCGCCGACGTCGCGTGCGGGACTGGAGATCACGGTGCCGAGGTCGACGTTCTTCTGAATGATCGTCCCGGAGAGCGGAGCGGTGACGCGCGTCTGGTCGTAGGCGATCCGGGCGTCCGATAGATTCGACTGCGCGTTGACAACCGCGGCCTGCGCCTGGGCAAAGGAGACCCTGGTGGTTTCCCATTCCTGCTGCGTCACGACCTGGGCCTTGAGCAGCGTGTCTTCGCGCCCCATCTGGGTCGTGGCGGTCTGCAGCTGCGCCCGGGCGACGGCGAGGTTCGCCTCCGCCTGGTCGAGCGCGCTCTTGGGGAGCCGCGGATCGATCAGGGCCAGGACCTGCCCCGGTTTCACGTCGTCGCCGGTCTGCACCCGCATCGCCGTGATCGCGCCCGAGGCTTGCGACTTCACGTCGATCGTGAGGATCGGCTGGATGGCGCCGGCCGCGGACGCGGCAACGACGATGTCGCGCCGCTCGACCGGGACCTTCTCGAATACCGGGGCCGGGGTGGCTTTCTTGCAGGCGGCGAGCCCGCCCGCCACGAGTGCCGCTCGTACCATGCGATTCACGGTGTCCGCTCCATCGTCTCATCCCGCTCGACGAGTCCGTCACGTAGGTGGATCTGGCGGCGCGCGTGCGCCGCGATATCCGGTTCGTGGGTGACGAGGACGATCGTCTGTCCCCCTGTCCACAGCTCCTCAAACAGCTTCATGATTTCTTCGCCGGTCGCCGAATCGAGGTTGCCGGTCGGCTCGTCGGCGAGCAGGATCGAGGGGGAATTGACCAGCGCCCGCGCAATCGCCACCCGCTGCCGTTGCCCCCCTGACAGCTCGTTGGGCTTGTGATCCATACGGTCGCCGAGGCCGACTTGCTGCAACGCGTGCACCGCCCTGGCGCGCCGCGTCTTGGTGTCGAGCCCGGCGTAGATCAGCGGCAGCTCGACGTTGTGCAGCGCGTCCGCGCGGGGCAGCAGGTTGAAGGTCTGGAAGACGAACCCGATTTCCTTGTTGCGGATGTGCGCCAGGTCGTCGTCCGAGAGATCGCTGACCTTCTGGCCGTTCAACCAGTATTCGCCTCCCGATGGCGTATCGAGGCAGCCGATCAGGTTCATGAGCGTGGATTTTCCCGAGCCCGACGGTCCCATCACCGCCACGAACTCGTTGCGGCGGATCTGGATGTCCACGCCGCGCAGCGCCCGCACGACCTCGCTCCCCATGTCGTACTCGCGCGTGATGTGATGCGTGAGGATCACGATGTCGGGGAGCGGCGTGTCCCCGGTGTGGAACTTCATCGGCGCGGCGGCGGTCACAGCGTCCGGCCCACCAGCGCCTCGAGCTGGGCGCGCGCGATGTTGTAGTTGAAGCGCGCCTGCACCAGGTTCGTCTTCGCCTGCGTCAAGCTCGCCTCGGAGGTCAGGAGATCGAGGATCGTGCTCGCGCCGACCCGGTAGCGCTCCTGCTGCACGCGCAGGTCTTCCGTGGTGGCGGCGACGTTCGCCGCGGCGATGTCGATCTGCTTGTAGGCCGTCTGGAGCGCGGCGATCTCCTGGGTGAGCTGCGCGCCCACGAGCCGTCGGGTATCGGCTGCCTGCGCCATGGCGACGTCGCGCTGGACGTCGGCCGACACCAGCTGCTGCTCCCGCGTGAACCCGTTGAAGATTGGCAGGCTGACGGAAAAGCGCAGCGTCCAATTGTTCACGTACCTGCTGGTGGAATTCCAGGGGGCATCGAGGCCGGTGTACCCGTTGGAGTAGCCCGCAGAGAGCGTGGGGAAATACTGTGCCCGCGCGACCGTCACCTGCGACTGCGCGGCGTGCGCCTGGGCATCGGCCTGCGCGACTTGCGGCGCGTGAGCGATGGCATCCACCCGCAGCGCCGCGGTGTCGGGGAACGGAGCCAGCGCGGAATCGGGCACCGCACGAACCGGCTGGTCCACTCCGATCTGCCGCCCGAGATTCGCCTGTGCGTTGAGCAGATTCGCCTGGGCCTGCAACAACGCCAACTGCGCGTTGCCGAGATCCACGATCGAGCGCAACGAGTCGGAGCGCGTCGCCGAGCCGGCGTGCAGCTTCTGTACCGCGATATCCATCTGCTGCTGCGCCTGCCGCACCTGCGCCTCCGCGACGTGCACCAGATCCTCGGTGGCCAGCGCGTTGTAGAACAGCTGCTTCGTCGCGAGGGTTACCTGGAACCGCTGGTTCACGTAACCGGCGTCGGCGGCGGTGGCGGTGGCCGACGCCGCATTGGACGAGGCGAAGCGGGCGAAGCCGTCGAACAGCGTAAGGTTGACTGAAATGCCGCCGTTGTAGGACGTGTTGTTGGTCGTATCGCGGAGGATCTGGCCGGTTGCCGTATTGTAGCGATTGGCGGATGCCAGCGACGAGCTCCCCGAAAGTGTCAGACTTGGGAAAAAGGCGCCGAAGGCGGACCGCTGACCGGCCCCCGCGTTGCGCTGCGCACCCTGGGCCTGGATGATCGCCGGCTGGACGTCGAGGGCGCGGCGGATCGCCTCGTCGAGGGTGACCTGCAGCGAGGTTGCGGTGGAATCGGCCTGCTGGGCCCGGGCGGGCACGGCACCCGCCCCGGCTGCCACTATAAGGAAAAGAAATCGACGCATCAGTGCGAACTCGAAGTCGAATGAGTGGAATCACGCCGTTGCCCGTTGCGCTGATGCTCGAGCTCGGCCAAAAGTCGCGCGTAGCGCTCCCGCTGAGGCGGCGTGAGCTGCGCCGTGATCTCGGCGCGCACCGTGGTGCGGAGGGAGTCGAGCCGCGGCCGCACCGAGCTCATGATCGCCTGCATCTCGGCGTGGTGGCGGGTGAGCACTGCCCGCACGGCGTCCTGCTGTGCGGCGTCGAGGTCGAGCCGGCGCGCGAGGTACGCAGTGAGGGCGTCGGGCCCGCCGCCGTGCGGCGGCATCACGAGCGTGGCGCGCGACACTGCCCACCCCGTGGCCCCGCCGGCGAGGAACACCGCGACCAGCAGCGCTGCGGCCCAGGCCCGCGATCGACTGAACATGGGGTCAGCGCCCCGACGATGCGACGAGCAGCAGATTGGGCTCCGCCTGCACGTCGGCGATCATGGCGCCGGGATCGTCGGAAACGGATGGCTCGACCGGCGTGCGACCCCGGCCGATAACCAGCCCGGCAATGAAGGCGGCCGCCGCAGCCGCCACGATGCCGCGGGCGGCCCAGCGGGCGAGCAGGTGCTCCACCGGATGCGCCGGGGCCCGAGCAGCGCTGGCCACGACGCGCGCGACGAACGCCGCCCGGTCCCGCGGCGCGTCCAGCGCCTCGCGCAGGGCCGCGCCGAGACGAGCGTCGGGTCGATGGTCGAACGGCGTGTGTGACTCGGTCATCCGTCATCCCTCCAGTCCGCCAACAGCGCCCGCAATCTGCGGCGCGCGTGAAACACTTCCGATCGCACGGTGCCTTCGGGAATGCCGAGCACCAGGGCGATTTCGGCGTGAGAATACCCTTCGACATCGAACAGCACCACGGCGATGCGCCGCCGCTCGGGCAGCTCTTCCAATGCGGTGCGCAGGCGGCCGAGCAGAACCTCGCGCTCGGCCAGGACGTCGGGCCGCGCCCCCCCGGCCACCAGTCCTTCATCGAGCGACACGGCGCTGCGCACCCTGCGCCGGCGCCGCCGGTCAGTCGCCGCATTCGCGACGATCCGCATCAACCACGGACCGAACGGCCGGGCGCTGTCATACTGGTCGAGTTTCACCAGAGCGGCGAGGAAGGCATCCTGCGCGGCGTCATCCGCGTCGTCGGGATCCTGCAACACCGCTCGAGCGACGCGGCGGGCCTGATCGGCATATCGGTCGACCAGCGTCCCGAACGCCTCGCGATCACCGCCCCGGGCCTGTGCCACGAGGGCAGCATCCCCCACGTCTCCGGGATTACGCGCATCCCCATTCGGGCGTTGTGGTTCAGTCGCCATCGTCCCGATCCCGTGCTCGGCGCTTGCCAAATCCATATACGGCAAACCCCAACGCGAGCCAGAACGCCAGCGTGGCGACGACCGCGCCCGTGACGCGCGGGAAGACCAGCAGCAGCACGCCGAGGAGGAGGAACACGAGGGTGGCGGTCAGGGCCAGCGCTCGGCGCAGGCCGCCGGCGACGCGGCGCAGTGCCACGACGGCCACGGCCCCGAGCTCGTAACGCGATCGCTTGACGCGGGCTCCGGCGCGGCGCGGGGCGGCATCGATCGCCGCGCCAGCCGCCTGGGGCGCCGTGCCGAGCCGCGGCGGCAACATGCGGCGCCGCGGCTGCAACACGATCTCGCGGCTCTCCTGCAGGTCCCGCCGGAATTGCGCGGCCAACGTGTCAGCCGTGGTGGTGTCGTCGGTAAGGAGGTCGAGCTCGTAGTTCCCGAGCAAGCTCGACACATTGAGGTTGCTCGACCCGACCCGCGCCCAGTGCCGGTCGGCCACGAGCGTCTTGGCATGAATCATGGGCCCCAGCCATTCGAACACGCGCACACCAGCGCGCAGGAGCTCGCGATACCCGGCGCGCGTGAAACCGCGCAGTACCGGGAGATCGGTTGCGCCGGGGACGAGCAGTCGGACGTCGACGCCGCTCTTGGCGGCCTCGAGCAGTGCGGCGTACAACGGTGCGGGAGGGACGAGGTATGCATCCGTGATCCAGAGCCGCTCCCGGGCCGCGGCCGCGATGAGCTGGGTGACGCGGTACATGCGTCCCTCGAACGGCACGCCTGCGACGGCTTGCACGGCGACGGGACCACACGCCTCGGGGTCTGCGTTCCGTTCATCGGCGGCGAGCGGCGGTCCGATACGCCCCCAGAGATTCGCAAACGAAGCGTCGAAGGCCGTCGCGGCGGGACCGCACACCGTGAGCATGGTGTCGCGCCACGCCTCTCGTCCGCGCGCCGGGTCGCCCGCCCACTCGTTGCCGACGCACAGGCCCCCAAGCATCGCCCGCGTGCCGTCTGCCACGACGAGCTTCCGATGGTCCCGCACGAAGATGTCGAAGGGGTGCCCCGAGAAGATCGGGTGGAACGCCCGGACCTCCGCGCCGGCGTGGCGCAGCCGACGCCAGAAGCGGTATCCGGTGCCGAGCGAGCCCAAGGCGTCGTACAAGACACGCACGCGGACGCCGGCGCGCGCGCGCTCGGCCAGCGCGTCGGCCACGCGGCGACCGGTATCGTCGTCGCGGATGATGTAATTCTCGAAGTGGACCCAGGCTTGCGCGCTCGCCACGAGGGCGATCATCGCCTCGATGGCGGCGGGGCTGTCGGCGTGGTGCTGCAA
>CAZXKN010000123.1:0-5209 GCA_964641815.1 uncultured Gemmatimonadaceae bacterium
CGCTTCTGCGAGATAATGAACACCGCCTTGCGTCGCAGCTGCACGCTGCAGCTGTCGCGGCGCGCCAGCACCTGTTTCAGGATCGGCATGGCGGATTCGGAGTCCATCTGCAGCAGGGCATTGAGAGCGGCGATCCGGGGATCGTCGTCATCGTCGGATGTGGTGCAAATCCGGGAGGTCGTGTCCCGTGGGTTTCCTGCGCTTTGCGCGTGTTCACGGATCCACTTGGCCGCGTCCGGATCGCCCAGTTTGGCCAGGGCTGCCTGGATCTGCGCGTAGAGCGCATCGGCGTCGCTGCGCGTGGAAGTGCGGGGGAAGTGGGTGCGAAGGTAGTCAAGGGCCGTGCGTGCGGTGCGGTAATTGCCGGTGTCGCCGGTCTTGTAGAGCGCGAACGCCTGCCAGTAATACGCGTCCGGCGTGTAGCTCGAGCGCGGATAACGCTTGATGAGATCGGCGAATGCGCTCGCGGCGTCGTCGTAGCGCCCGCCATTCAAGAGGCGCCGGGCCGAGCGGTACAGTGAATCGCCGGGATCCTGGTCATCCCAGGCAGACGGGGGATCTCCCGCGAGGTCCGTACCATCACTGAAGTCCCCTGCCAGCGACGCCAGGCCCGCGAGGCTACTGAGCGAGTTGAGCCCGTCCAGGCTGGACAGTGTCGACAGTCCGGAGAGCCCCGTCAAAGCCGAGAGTCCTGACATGCCTGAGAGAGATGCGAGATCGGCCTGGGCAAATTGGAGCGCCGCGGACGCGGCCTCGAGTTGTGCGTCGAGCCCGCGGTGGATCCGCGCGGCTCGCGTTGGAGCCGCCGCGGGGGTTGGAGGGGTCGCGGGAGCCGGCGCTGCCGGCTGCTGCAGGGTAAGAGAAACGGCAGCGACCACCCATGGCATTGCGAACATCGTTACAGCGCTCCTTGCGTACGCGGTGCGCTCGCCGGACCGACGGGAATCGCCGTCCGCAGACGAGTCAGCACGCTCTGTTGGTCCATGCCCTGCGTAATGAGGTCGACGTCCAGCGTGTCGCGCCGGCCGCTGGGGAGCAAGGCGATTTGCGCCAGCACGAGCTCCAGGTCTTCGAGCAGCGGCTTGAGATGCGGGTCCTGCCCCGCCGGACACTGCTGCAGCAGGCGCGTCGACGTGAGCAGCTGGCGCGCCTGGTCGATGAACAGCGTGTCGACGCGGCCGGCGCGCGCGTCGGCCCGGAACCCGGTGAGCAGTGTTTCGGTGCTGTTGAGGTATTGCACGGCGGCGACGCTGTACGCGACGTCCGACGTACTGCGGCCGGCGATGTTCCCGGTTGTCGGCGCGGTGGTGCTGGTGGGACGGATCCACCGCCCGATCGCGATTCCCACGAGCAGCACCGCGGCCATCGCGAGGCCCCAGCGCAGCGCCGGCCGCACCCCGAACACACGCGGCGCCGCGCGGCGCCGGCGCTCGGCCGCGATGGCCGCCCACATGACGTCGCGCGGCGTCTCGGGCGGCTGGTGATATTCCCGGGCCGCTGCGCGCATCCGCTCTTCGAATCGATCGTCACTCATGAGACCCACTCCCCGGCGAAATCCGCCAGTGATTCCCGCAGTTTCGCTCTGGCGCGGGACAACTGCGCCTTCGAAGTGCCGACTTCCACCCCGAGCGTCTCCGCGATTTCCTCGTGCGTGTACCCTTCCACGTCGTGCATCACCACCACCGTGCGATAGCGGTCCGGCAGCGCATCGATCGCCGCATGTAACCGCACTTTCAAATCGGGCTCGGCACTGCGCACACCGCTCACTACTCCTTCGGCCGCGTCCAGCGAGGTCTGCGTGCGGAACCGCTTCGTCTTGCGCAGCCCGTTCAATGCGACCGACGTGGTGATGGCGTGCAGCCAGGTCGAGAACCGGGAGTCCCCACGGAACGTGTGGAGCCGGTCGAACGCACGGATGAACGCCTCCTGCGTGAAGTCGCGCGCCAGCTCGTCGTCTCCGGCCAGCCGGTAGGCGAGTCGATACACACGGTCGACGTGCGCATCGTACAACGCCCGTTCGGCGGCGGGTTCCCCCGCACGGACTCGGGCGATCAGCTCATGTTCGTCCACGCGGCTCCGTACGGGGTGCTGTCATGTTTGTGACACGGGGGGGCAGAAAACAGTTGCGTCGCAGGGTTTAGGAGACAGGGACAGGCTGGACGGATAGACGTGTAGACGTAGAGCGGTCAACAGGGTTGAGCGAACAGGCATTCCTGATCCCCTGTAACCTGTTCACAGCTGTGCGTCGGTACGTCTAGTAGTGCCGGTCCAGCCTACCTGGTCCCGAATAACCTGTCTCCTGCATCCCCGAGACCGGGGAGGATGTACCCTTTCTCATTCAGTTGCCTGTCCAACGCGGCGGCGTACACGGGGACATCCGGGTGCTCGGCGTTCATGCGCCGCGCACCTTCGGGGCAGGCCACGAGACACAGGAAGCGGATGCGCTGCGCGCCGGCGCCCTTCAGCGTGGCGACGGCGTCGGCCGCCGAGCCGCCCGTCGCGAGCATGGGGTCGAGCACGAAGAAATCGCGCGCGTCACCGTCGCGCGGAATCTTGAAGTAGTACTCGACGGGCTTCAGCGTATCGTGATCGCGATAAATGCCGATGTGCCCGACGCGCGCCGATGGAATGAGCTGCGTGATACCGTCGACCATCCCGAGGCCCGCTCGCAGGATCGGCACGAGCACGAGTTTTTTTCCCGCCACGCGCTCGGCCTTCATCTTTTCCAGCGGCGTTTCAATCTCCACCGGCTCGAGCGGCAGATCCTGCGTCACCTCGTACGCCATCAGCATCGCGATTTCGTTCACCAGCTGTTTGAAGTCCTTGGTGCTGGTGTGGCGATCGCGCAGCAACGAAAGCTTGTGGCGAATGAGCGGATGGTCGAGGACAGTGAGACTGGGAAACGGGGTGGTGGCCATGTGGCGCATAACCTACGCGCCGTTCGCCGCTGAGCCAGGGCCGGAGTTGAAAGTTCCCGGTCCTGCGGTAGTATCCGTCCCATCTCCATTGTCAGTTCCCCTGAGAGGAGCAGTGTTCATGAAGCGCATCTCCGTCCTCCTCCTGGCGCTCGCGATCGGTGCCGGAACGCTTGCCGCACAGGCGCCCACCAAGCGCCGCATCGCCGTGCTCGATTTCGACTACGCGACGGTGCATCAGTGGGTGTACGACATCTTCGGCTCGGACCAGGATATCGGGAAAGGCATCGCCGACATGCTGGTCACCAACCTGGTGCGCAACGGCACCTACTCCGTGATCGAGCGTAAGCAGCTCGATCAGGTATTGCGCGAGCAGAACTTCCAGCAGAGCGGCCGCGCCGACCCGTCCTCAGCCGTCCAACTCGCCAAGATTCTCGGCGTGGACGCGATCATCATCGGCAGCATCACGCAATTCGGCCGCGACGACAAGAAACTCGGTGTCGGCGGCGCCGGCGTGCACGTGGGCGGGATCGGGATCGGCGGGTTCGGCAAGAAGTCGGCGAAGGCGGTGGTGCAGATCGACGCGCGCATCGTGAGTACGACAACCGCCGAGATCCTGGGTGTCGCCACCGGGCACGGCGAATCGAAGCGCTCCGGGCTCACCCTGGCCGGTGGACTCGCCATCGGCGGGACGGGCGGCGCGGGCGTGCTCGACATGGGGAGCTCGAACTTCGCCAACACCATCATCGGGGAAGCGACGCGTCTGGCGGTCGACAGCCTCACCGGACAGCTCGCAGCCGCGGCCGGCGGAATCCAGGAGACGAAGGTCGAGATCCGCGCGCTCGTCGCGGACGTCTCGGGCGGTGAGGTGACGATCAACGTAGGTACCGGCGCCGGCGTGAAGGTGGGTGCCGAGTACGACGTGGTCCGTCCCGGGCGGGAGATCAAGG
Organism: uncultured Gemmatimonadaceae bacterium; assembly: GCA_964641815.1. Lineage (GTDB taxonomy): Bacteria > Gemmatimonadota > Gemmatimonadetes > Gemmatimonadales > GWC2-71-9 > DASTHG01. Next base: position 3,866 of record CAZXKN010000123.1, read on the forward strand.
ACCCCGCGACCGGCCGCGTGCTGCGGCGCACCACGACGCCCGTCGGGAAGCTCAAGGTCACACAGGCCGACGAAGGCTCGGCGACCGGGACCCTCACCGGCGGGCCGGCCCGCGTCGGCGACTGCGTGGGCATCTGTCCCGCGAACATGGGCAGCGCCGGCGGCGCAGCGCCCCCCGCCGTCGAGCCGTTGAACCAGCCCAACGCCGCCGCACCGCCGACGTCGGGCGGCGCGCTGCCGGCGCTCTACAGCCAGCCGATCAGCGGGCCGTTCACCTGGGGGATGTATTCCTTCAAAGGGACGGAGCACTTCCGCTACAACGTGCAGCAGCGCGAGGGCAACGACAACAAAGTGGGCAGCTACACCTTTGACGCCAGGCCCTCGGGCAACGGCCGCACCCGGCTCAGCGTCGCCGGCAACATGGGCAGCGACAGCTACTCCTCGACCGTCACGATCGGCCCGAACGAGGGCATCCCGATGATGCAGCTCATCGGACTCGGCCCCGTGGGGCTGGCGCTGTTCAATCCGGTCTGGATGCTCCTGCTGGGTGGGCATGAATGGGAGTTGGGGAGCGGCTGGCAGTCGACGCAGAACGGCGAGTCGTCGTCCTTCAGAGTGGAAGAGAAGTGCGCGCAGGCCGGGGTCAACGGGCTGAAGGGGGTGTGGCGGCAGAACCAGAAGGTGGCGATGGACATGTGTGTCAGCCCCAACGTGGGTCTGCCGCTGGCGCTCACCTTCAACAATGACGACGGCTCGATGACGGCGATGCAATTGGTCGAATTCCGACCCTGAAAAAAAAGCCCCGGCCAGCTCAGGCCGGGGCTGTGTTGTTCCTGTCGCTCAGCGCCAGCGCCCTTCGACCCAGAACCAACCGCGTCGACCATGGCGCCAGCGTCCTGGCTCCCAGCGGTGATACCCTCGTTGCACCACGGCCCACCGGCCGGGGACCCAGGCGTACTCCCCACCACCCCAGCGCCAGAAGCCGCGGATAAAGACGTAGCCCGGTCCGGGAGCGACGCCGACGACTTCCACTCGATCGGGGGGTGGCTGGCGCTCGGCGTAGATGGCGTTGTCGGGTGGGGGATTGGATGCACAGGCGATCGCCAGCGCACCCAATACTCCCACGAGGCCGAGCCTGAGGCTCCGGCTAGTGAAGCGGGTCATGTCGCGCTCCTCGCGTGAGGGGTCATGGGAGACGCACCAGGCGTCTCGTTGTTTCTGAGACTACACCCAGGGGCCTGGACGTCACACGTTCCCGGGTTCCCGCGCCGGTTCCCCGCCTCAACCGTAGATTGGCTGTTCTCTCACTGCACCTGGAGCGCGCCGTGCGGCCTGTCCCCATTCA
>CAZXKN010000124.1:0-3033 GCA_964641815.1 uncultured Gemmatimonadaceae bacterium
GGCGCCGGCTTCCTGCTCAACGACGAGATGGACGACTTCGCGGCGGCGCCGGGGAAGCCCAACATGTACGGCCTGGTGCAGGGTGAAGCGAACGCCATCGCCGGCGGCAAGCGCATGCTGTCGGCGATGACACCGACGATCGTGCTCGATCCCCAGGGCAAGCTCTTCCTGGTGCTCGGCGCCCCTGGTGGCCCGCGCATCATCACCGCGGTCTATCACGTCATCAGCAACGTGATCGACCATCACATGTCGCTGGCGATGGCGGTGGAGGCGCCGCGCGCGCACCACCAGGCGTTGCCCGACACGATCGCGCTGGAGCGCGGCGGCTGGACCCCGGCGGTGCTGGATTCGTTGCGCGCCATGGGGCACGGACTGCACGAGTGGGGTTATCACGCGCTCGTGATGGCGATCGAGCGCGGTCCGGCGGGGTGGATCGGAGTGGCGGATCCGAGGAGTGGGGGGAATGCTGCTGGATACTAAAGACGGCAGAGGATGTAGGAGACGGTAGGAGACGGTAGGAGTTGGTGCAGTCCACCCCTACCGTCCCCTACCATCCCCTACCATCCCCTACCGTCCCCTACCGTCCCCTACCGTCAGCTCGCTTTCACCGTCAACGCCGTCGCCAGCGTCGCGTTGATGTGGGCTCCCTTCGGCAGGACGACGTCGATGTCGCGCGTCTGGTTCGCCACAGCGGCGCCTGCCGCACCACCGACCACGCCACCGATGACGGCGCCCTTGCCGTTCTTCCCGAGCACGCGGCCGAGGATCGCTCCGGCGACCGCGCCGGCGCCGACCTTCGCCGCATCGGCCCCCGTCACGCCGCGGCCCTTATTGACCGTTTCGAGCGAGTCGATGCGTGCATCGATCGGGTAATCGGATCCGCGAACGGAAATGCTGGTGAATTTGACGACGAGTGAGCCCGGCGTGCGCGGATTGGGCGCCGGATTCGATTCGACGACCGTCCCATGCACCAGCGACCCGGCGGGGATCACCACCTGCCCCTGGGCGTTCTTCACGTCCGCGACGACGGATCCGTTGAAGTCGGCGCCGGCCCGCGTGGTGCGGGTGGAAATGGTGTCGCTGATGGCCACGTCGACGAACGTCCCGGCCGCGGCGGTACGGGTGGCCGGCGCGGGCGGCGTCGTGTGGGTCGGAGTGGTCGGCTTCGCCGCGGGGGGTTGTGACTTGGGCGGCGCCGCCGAGGTCGTCGGATTGGACGGGGCCGGATTGGCCGGGACATCGTGCATCGCCCCCGACGACTCCGTCGGAGCCAGGGTAAGGTTGCGAGCGGTCGAGTCGGCGGGCTGCTGCGCGCTCTTATCTCCTTTTGCGCAGGCGGCCACGGCGAGCACCGCCACCGCGGTCATCCATGTCGCGCGATTCATCAAGCCTCCTGAACTGTAGGTCAGCTTCTGCTAGCGCTCGGTTGCCACTAACGTATATGTAGAGTCAAAGAAACCTCAACACACCCCGAATTCCCAGGCTCCTTATCCCGGAGGTTGCTATGCATAGTACCCGCCATCGAATAGCCGTTCTCCTGTTGTTGTCGTTGGGGGGCGCCGCGCTCGCTGCCCAAGCCCCTGCCGGCGCGACGGCTAAGTGTAAGGACGGCACCTACTCCACCGCCAAGAGCTCGCGCGGCCGCTGCTCGGCCCATGGCGGCGTTGCCCAGCTCCTCAACACGACTTCAACCAGCACATCCAGCTCGGCCACCACAACGCGGACGCCGACCAGCACGTCGACCGCAGCCAAGGGCGTCCCGATCGGCGCGACGTTCCAGTGCAAGGACGGCAGCTACTCGACCGCCAAGACGTCCACCGGCGCCTGCTCGCGCCACGGCGGTGTCGATCACCCGATGGGCGGAGGTGCCGCCTCGAGCGCCACACCGGCCGCGGGCGCGACCGCGAGTGCCCCTGCCGGCGGCGCTGCTCCGGCGAGCGCGACGTTCCAGTGCAAGGACGGGACGTACTCCACCGCGAAGACGTCCCAGGGCGCCTGCTCGCGCCATGGCGGAGTCGACCACTCGCTGACCGCCACGGCGGGAGCTCCTGCTCCGGCCGCCGCGGCTACGCCGGCAGTCGCCGCAGGCGGCAGCGCCGCCTCGGGCAAGGCGCCGACGGTGGCCCGCCCCGGCGACGCGCCCGCCAACGCCACCGCGAAGTGCCGCGACGGCACCTACTCGGCGAGCCAGCAGCACTCCGGGTCGTGCTCGCATCACGGCGGTGTCGCCGAGTGGTATCAATAACTCTCACGAGGCAGGATCTATGGGATTGCTGGACTCTTTGAAACAGGAAGCGATGGCCGCGGTGAACAAGTTCGCCGGGGACCATCCGCAGCTCGGGTCGGAGATCACCAACCTGGTGCACAGCGGACCGGGAGGTCTCTCCGCATTGGTGCAGCAGTTTCAGGCGAACGGGCTGGGGTCGATCATCCAGTCGTGGGTGAGCACCGGCCCGAACCAGCCGATCACGGCGCAACAGATCCAGCAGGCGCTGGGCAGCGACAAGCTCAAGCAGATCGCCGCCCGCATCGGGCTCGATCCCACCGCCCTGAGCCAGAAGCTGTCGACGGTCTTGCCGCAGATCGTGAATCACCTGACGCCGAACGGGCAGCTGCCGGGGACGCCGCCGCCCCACACGCCGCCAGCACCGCAAGCGCCGGCGCGCTGACCGCCGCGTCCCCGCCGACCGCCGGCAACTCCCGCAGAGGTGCCGGCGGTCGGTCGTTCATTTCGGCGGAGGGACTTTCACGAACCGGGAAACGATCGTGTAGACGACGAATGCGATGATCACGAAGTCGACCGCGGCACCCAGTACATCACCGATTTTCAAGGGGTCGTGACCCTGCCCCAACGAGATGCTGAACTCCCGCCACGCGCCACCCGGCAAGATGAGGGACACGAGCGGCATGATGATGTCCGCGACCAGTGCCGTGACGAGCTTGGAGACGGCAGCGCCGATCACCACCGCGACGGCGAGCGCGATGGCGTTCGTTTCGACGAGAAACTTCTTGAACTGATCGAGCATGTCGTCC
>CAZXKN010000125.1:0-10100 GCA_964641815.1 uncultured Gemmatimonadaceae bacterium
CGCGTCAACGTCAACGGCGGCGCGATCGCCCTCGGACACCCGATCGGCGCATCGGGCGCGCGCGTGCTGACGACGCTGCTGTTTGCGATGCGAGATCGCAAGGTGCGCACCGGTCTCGCCACCCTCTGTCTCGGCGGCGGCAATGCCGTCGCCCTCAGCGTGGAGACGATGTAATGGAACAGGTGCTGGCGCTTCGGCATGCGACGTTGCCGCTCAGGCGGACCGTCGCCGTTCTCCTCGGCACTGCGCTGGTGGCGCTCGCGTCACAGGTCGCCGTGCCGCTGCCGGGGACTCCCGTCCCGATGACGCTGCAGCCGCTCGCCGTGCTGATCGTCGGCGGCTTGCTCGGGAACTGGCTCGGCGCTGCGAGCCTGCTGCTCTATCTGGCGCTCGGCGCCGCGGGCCTGCCGGTGTTCACGCCGGTGGGATTGCCCGGTGTGCTGCGGCTGCTGGGACCCACGGGCGGATATCTGCTCGCGTATCCGCTGGCGGCCTACGCCGTCGGTCGCCTGGCGGGTGACGGCCAACAGATCGGCCGCGTGGCGCTCGCTGCGTTCGCGGGGCTGGTACTGATTCACCTCGGGGGTCTGGCGCAGCTGCTCGTGCTCACCGGGTCGCTCGCCCGCGCGGCCCAGTTCGGCACGGTGCCGTTCCTGCTGGGCGATTTCGTCAAACTGGTGCTGGCGGTGCTCATCCTGCGTCCCACGATCCGACCGGTCCGCGCGCGCCTCTAGGGCGCGCGAATCGTTTATGAACCAGCTGAAACCGCTGGGCGTCGCGCTGCTCTGGCTGGGGCTGTTCGCGGCCGTCGGCCTCGGCGTCACCATCGGGCTGGGTGCGGCCCTGCCGCGCATCGGCGGGCCACTGTGGTGGCTGGCGCGCGACGGCATCTTTCGTCTGCTCGGCTTCGCCGTCGCCACGCTCGTCGTCGGCCGGCTGCTCGACCGCCATAGCTGGAGCCGGCTCGGGTGGCGTAAGCCCCGGACCTTCCCGTGGCGTTTCCTGTACGGCATCGCACTGGGAGCGGGGATGGCAGCCGTCGCGGTGCTGCTCGCGGTCGTGGCGAACAAGGCGACGGTGCAACTCTCGACCGGCGGCAACTTCTGGGTCGTGGCGCTGCCGATCGGCGTGGGACTGCTCACGGCGGCGCTCGCCGAGGAGCTGATGTTCCGTGGTTATCCATTGCGGCGTCTCGCCGACGCGACGGGTCCCGGCACGGCGATCTTCTTCCTCGCCGTCGCGTTCAGCGCGGCGCACCTCGCCAATCCCGACGTCGACCTGCTCAGTACCGTGAACATCGCGCTCGCCGCCGTGTGGCTCGGCGTGGCGTTCTTCTCGAACGGTGGGATGCCGCTCGCCTGGGGTCTGCACTTCGGGTGGAATGCCGGGCTCAGCCTCGTGTTCGACGCACCGGTGAGCGGCATCGTGTTCAACATGCCCGGGGCGTATACGCCCGGCGCCCACATGTGGCTCGACGGCGGGCGATTCGGTCCGGAGGGCGGGGTGATCGGCACGCTCGTCTTCCTGCTCGGCAGCGCCGTGGTGCTGGGCCGCGGCATCCGGCGCCCCGCCGATTGGCTGGCTCAGGCGGGGACATGAGCCGCGTCACCGTTGTGGGAGCCGGCACGATGGGCAACGGCATCGCCCACGTGTTCGCCCAGAACGGCTGGGACACGCTGCTCGTGGATGTGTCGGGGGACCAGCTCGACAAGGCGCGGGAGACGATCGGGTCGAACCTCGAGCGCCAGGTGAAAAAGGGCGGGCTTTCCGCGGAACAGAAGGACGCGGCGCTGGGACGCCTCACGACGTCCACCGTGCTCGATGGGGCGGGGCAGGCCGAGCTCGTGGTGGAGGCGGCCTCGGAGCATCCCGAGACCAAGTTTCGCATCTTTCGCGACCTCGACCGCTCGGCGCCGTCCGGCGCGATCCTTGCCACCAATACGTCCTCGATCCCGATCACCTCCATCGGCGCCCAGACGGGACGGCCGGGGCTGGTGATCGGGATGCATTTCATGAATCCGGTGCCGTTGATGCCGCTGGTCGAGGTGATTCGCGGAGTGGAGACGACGGACGCGACGGCGGCGCGTACCGTCGAGATCGCGAAGAGCCTCGGGAAGACGCCGGTCGAAGTCAACGATTCGCCGGGGTTCGTCTCCAATCGCGTCCTCATGCCGATGATCAACGAAGCGATCTTCTGCGTGATGGAAGGCGTCGCGGCGCCGGAGGCGATCGATACGGTCATGAAGCTGGGGATGAATCATCCGCTGGGGCCGCTGGCGCTCGCCGACCTGATCGGGCTCGACGTCTGCCTCGCGATCCTCCAGGTCCTGCACCGCGACCTGGGCGACGACAAATACCGACCCTGCCCGCTGCTCGCGCGCATGGTGTCGGCCGGACGGCTGGGAAAGAAGAGCGGTCGAGGGTTCTATGACTACCGTCGTTGACGCGCCGGCCGGCGGCCTGACCGACACGCAGCGCCAGGTGATGGAGCTGGCGCGCGAGTTCGCCCGCGAGCACATCGAGCCGCACGCCGCGGAGTGGGATCGAACCAAGGAATTTCCGCGCCCCGTGATCGACGAGCTTGGCAAACTGGGTTTCCTCGGCATGACGGTGCTGGAGCGCTATGACGGGATGGGCTTCGACACCGTCACCTACCTGCTGGCGCTCGAGGAGATCGCCGCGGCGGATGCCGGGGTCGCGGTGTCGGTGGGAATCCAGAACGCCATCCCGGCGACGATGCTGCAGCGCCACGGCAGCGAAGCGCAGAAGGAGCGCTGGCTCAAACCGCTGGCGCGCGGCGAGCTGCTCGTCGGCTTCGCCCTCTCCGAACCCGACGCGGGCTCGGACCCGGCCGGGATGCACGCCCAGGCGGTACGCGACGGAGCGGGCTGGGTGCTGAACGGCGCCAAGGCGTGGGCGACGAACGGCGGAACGGCGGACCTGATGATGGTGATGGTGCGCACCGATACGCCGGGAACGCGCCGCGGCGCCAAGGGGATTTCGACGTTCATCGTCCCGACCGACACGCCGGGGTATCGTCCCGGCAAGCCGGAAGACAAGATGGGGCTGCGGGCCTCCAACACGGCGGCGGTGGCGCTCGAGGATCTGCGGCTCCCGGCCGATGCGCTGCTGGGCGAAGAAGGCATGGGGTTCGTCTACTCGATGGAGGGCCTGGAAGCGGGGCGGCTCGGCATTGCGGCGCAGGCGGTGGGAATCGCGCGCCGCGCGCTGGAGCTGAGCGTCGCCTACTGTGCCGAGCGGCGCCAGTTCGAGCGGCCGCTGCGCGACTTCCAGGGTGTGCAGTTCAAGCTGGCGGACATGGCGACGCGCGTTGCGGCCGCCCGGGCGTTGGCTCATACCACCGCCGCCCGCAAGGATCGCGGCGAGTCGGTGCGGGAGCAGGCGAGCATGGCAAAGCTGTTCGCTTCGGAGACGGCCATGTGGGTGACGACACAGGCGGTGCAGCTGTTCGGCGGCTACGGCTACATGCGGGATTTCCCCGTGGAGAAACTCTTTCGGGACGCGAAGGTCACCGAGATCTATGAAGGCACCAGTGAAATCCAGCGGATCGTCATCGCGCGTGGTCTCTACGGCGCCTAGCCGGGCCGCGGCCCCGAGCGAATCGAAGAGCGGCGATCTGTTCGCGCTGCTCGCCGAGCACACGCACGAGCAGGTGAGCTTCTATTACGACGCGGCGTGCGGGTATCGCGGCATCATCGCGATCCACGACACGCGGCTCGGGCCCGCGCTGGGCGGCACGCGCTTCTGGAACTATCACGATGACCGCGAGGCGCTGGTGGACGCGCTGCGGCTGGCACGCGGCATGACCTACAAGGCGGCGGTCGCGGGGTTGAACCTCGGCGGCGGCAAGAGCGTCATTCTCGGGGACAACCGCATCACGCGGCGCGAAGCGATCTTCCGGGCGCACGGCCGCCACGTCGAGTCGCTGGGCGGCCGCTACATCACCGCCGAGGACGTCGGGACCTCGACGGCGGACATGGAGTTCATCCGCGCCGAGACGGAGCACGTCACGGGGCTGCTCGGCAAGTCGGGCGATCCGTCGCCGGTGACGGCGTACGGCGTGTATCGCGGCATCAAGGCGTGCGCCAAGGTGCGCTACGGCTCGGACGATCTCTCGGGCAAAGTGGTGGCGGTGCAGGGGTGCGGGCACGTCGGCTATTCGCTGATCAAGCTGCTGCACGAAGACGGGGCGCGGCTCATCGTCACCGACATCGATGCGCAGCGGGTCAAATCGGTGGTGGAGGACTTCGCCGCCACCGCGGTGACGACCGACGCCATCTACGCGCAGCAGGCCGATATTTTCGCACCCTGTGCCCTCGGGGCGGTGATCAACGACGACACGCTGTCGCAGCTCAAGGTCGACATCGTCGCCGGGGCCGCCAACAATCAGCTCGCCGAGGATCGCCACGGGCAGGAGCTCGAGTCGCAGGGCATGCTCTACGCGCCCGACTACGTGATCAACGGCGGCGGCCTGATCAACGTGAACGCCGAGCTGCACGGCTGGTCGCTGGAGCGCGCCCGCAACAAGGCAGGGGAGATCTACGATTCGATCCTGCGCGTGTTCGACATCGCGCGCGAGGAGCGCATCCCGAGCTACCTGGCGGCCGACCGGCTGGCGGAAGAGCGCATCGCGATGGTCGCGAAAGTGCGGCAGAACTTTGTCTGAGCGGGTGCTGGTGGGCGCGGATCACGCCGGCTACGAGCTCAAGGCGAAGCTGATCGACGAGCTCAAGCGCCTCGGCTACGATCCGGTGGACGTCGGCGCGCCGACCCTCGACCCGCAGGACGACTACCCCGACTTCGCGCGGCCGGTGGCCGAAGCGGTGAGCCGGGGCGAGGTGAGCCGCGGTGTCCTGACCTGCGGCTCCGGACTCGGCATGTCGTTCGTGGCGAATCGCTACCCGCACGTGCGCGCCGCCGTGGTCTGGAGCCCCGAGGTCGCGGAATTGTCGCGCAAGCACAACGATGCCAACATCCTCGTCCTGCCGTCGCGCTTCATGAGCGATGCCGAGAGTCTCGACACCCTGCGCCGCTGGCTCGACACGCCGTTCGAGGGCGGCCGGCACGAGCGTCGCGTGGAGAAGATCGACCAGTGATCGACCGTCTCGCCTCCCTGTCCAAAGCCGATCCGATTGTCGCCGACCTGATCCGTCGCGAGGTGGCGCGCCAGGAGCACGGCCTCGAGCTGATCGCCAGCGAGAACTTCGTCTCCGTCGCGGTGCTCGAGGCGATGGGCACGGCGCTCACCAACAAGTACGCCGAAGGCCTGCCGCGCAAACGCTACTACGGCGGCTGCGAGATCGTGGACGAGGTCGAGCAGCTCGCCATCGATCGCGCCAAGGCGCTGTTCGGCGCCGAGCACGCCAACGTCCAGCCGCATTCCGGCGCGCAGGCGAACATGGCGGCCTACCTCGCCGTCGCGAAACCGGGCGAGACGCTGCTCGGCCTCGCGCTGCCGCACGGCGGGCATCTGACGCACGGGGCGAGCGTCAATTTTTCGGGGACGCTGTTCCGCGCGGTGCAGTACGGCGTGCGCGAAGACACGGGGCGCATCGACTACGACGACGTGCGCGCCATCGCGCGTGCCGAGCGGCCGCGGCTGCTCATCGCCGGCGGCAGCGCCTACGCGCGCATCATCGATTTCCCGGCGATGCGCGCGATCGCCGACGAGGTGGGCGCCACGTTGGTGGTCGACATGGCCCATTTCGCCGGGCTCGTCGCCGCGGGGCTGCACCCCTCGCCCGTGCCGCACGCGCACATCGTCACCACGACGACGCACAAGACGCTGCGTGGTCCCCGCGGCGGCTTGATTCTGTGCCGCGCCGATCTCGCGAAGGCGGTCGACAAGCAGGTGTTCCCCGGCACCCAGGGCGGGCCGCTGGAGCACGTGATCGCCGCCAAGGCGGTGGCGCTGGGCGAAGCGAGTCAGCCGGAGTTCCAGGAGTACGCGGGCGCCGTGATCAAGAACGCCCAGGCGCTCGCCGCCGCGCTGACGGAGCGCGGCTACGCGATCGTCTCCGGTGGAACGGACACGCACCTCATGCTCGTCGACTTGCGGCCCAAGCAGCTCACGGGCAAGGAAGCGGAGCAGCTGCTCGACCGCGCGGGGATCACCGTGAACAAGAACACGATTCCCGGCGATCCGCAGTCGCCGTTCGTGACGAGCGGTATCCGTCTCGGCACCCCGGCGCTGACCACACGGGGATTCGGCGAGGTGGAGATGACGCGCGTCGCGCAGCTGATCGACGACGTGCTGACGAAGAAGGATGACGGAACCCTGGCGCGCGTGAAGCAGGACGTGCGCGAGCTGACGGACGCCTTCCCGCTGTACGCCACCCGCCGGCCGGCGGTGAGGACGGCCCGGTAGTCAATCACGCATTGCCGTCGGCTGCCGGCGGACCATCCTGGTCACCGGCGCGACGGCGGCCCGTCTGTGGGACCTGGCGCAGCACGCCATGGCCCGAGCCGAACCACACCAACCCCGCAAGGAGGGGAGGATGACGCATCCGCCGGACGAAGACAAGGAGAAGGAGCTGGAGGAGGACGATGAGGAGGAGTTGGATGAGGAGCTCGACGAGGACTTCGAGGACGATGAGGAGCCGGAAGACGACGACGACGAGGACGAGGACGACGACGATTTCAAGTCGATGACGCGGGGCTCCTGATCAAGCGTTATCTTGTCGTCCATGGCTGACGGCTCCCACCGCTCCTCCAAAGGCTCCGGCGCGTTTCCGGTGCACCAGGCCGACGAGCTGGAGGTCTACTTCAACGAGGTCGCCCACGGGCGCCCCGTCGGGTTCGTCGGCTCGCCCAAGTGGAAGCCGCCCACCGACATCTACGAGACGGCTGAGGACATCGTCGTCCACATGGACGTCGCGGGAATGCAGCCCGAGGACTTCACCGTGGAGTACGCCGAGGGGGTCCTCACCATCGCCGGAGAGCGGGCGGCGCGGCACGAAGGCAAGCCGCACTACCACGCCATGGAAGTGCAGGTCGGACCGTTCGAGCGGCGCCTCCGCCTCCCGGTGTCGGTCGATCCCACGAGCCTCCGGGCCACCTACGACCAGGGATTCCTCGAGGTCCGTCTCACCAAGCTGCCGCAGCGAATGTCCGGGCCGCACACCGTCAAGGTGACCTGACGTGGAGCGCCTCCCGGTTCTCCCGCTGGGGCAGCTGGTCGTCTATCCCCACGTCGTGTTGCCGTTGTCGATCTCCGATCCGCGCGCCGTGGCGTTGCTCGACGTCGTCGTGCAGGGCGACAAGCGCCTGCTGCTCGGCGTGGTGCGAGCCAGCGACAACCGCGATCCTCCCGAGGGGCCGGTGATGGACGCGAAGCCCGAGGACCTCTATGAGGTCGGCACGCTGGGACTCGTCGTGCGGATGCTGAAGCTGATGGACGGCACGATGCGGGTGATGATCCAGGGCGTCGATCGTGTCGCCCTGCGCGCGACCGAATTCGAGTCGGCGACCAACTACCTCGTGTCGGCGTTCGAGACGCTGGCGACGACCGGCGCCGAGGATCCGCGCGTCGAGGCGTTGAAGCGCAACGTCGTCGCCCAGTTCGGTCGCGTGATCGATCTCGCGCCCTATCTCGCCGACGAGCTGCACGAGGTGCTCGAGGGGATCACCGACCCGGGCAAGCTCGCCGACTTCGTCGCCGCGAACCTCGACCTCGCCCTTCCGGCCAAGGCCGAGCTCCTGGCACTCGGGGAAATCCGTCCGCGCCTCGAGCGGCTCGCCGAGCTGCTCGCCGAAGAGCTGGAGGTGCTCGAGGTCGGGAGCCAGATCCAGGAGAAAGTCCGGGCCAAGCTCGACGAGCACCAGCGCGAGTACGTGCTGCGCGAGCAGCTGCGCGTGATCCGCCAGGAGCTGGGCGAGGAAGCCACGGACGACGACGTGCAGGACCTCGCGACGAAGCTCGACGGGGCAGGACTCTCCGCGGAGGCGCGCCGCGTGGTCGACCGCGAGCTGAAGCGGCTGCGCCAGATGTCGCCGCAGTCGGCCGAGTACCACGTGGTGCGCACCTACCTCGAGACGATCGCCGCGCTGCCCTGGGAGCGCGTGTCCCCCGACCGCCACGACCTCAAGGCGGCGCGCGAAGTTCTCGATCGCGATCACTACGATCTCGTGGCGATCAAGGATCGCATTCTGGAGCATCTCGCTGTTCGCACGCTGAATCCGGACGCCCACGGCAGCATCCTCTGCTTCGTCGGGCCGCCCGGCGTCGGCAAGACGTCGCTCGGCCAGAGTATCGCCGAGGCGCTGGGGCGGAAGTTCATCCGCGTCTCGGTCGGGGGGGTGCGCGACGAGGCCGAGATCCGCGGCCATCGGCGCACCTACGTGGGCGCGATTCCGGGGCGCATCCTGCACGCGCTGGAGCGCTGCGAGACGCGCAACCCCGTCCTGATGCTCGACGAGGTGGACAAGATGGGCGCCGATGTGCGCGGCGATCCCACCGCCGCCCTGCTCGAGGTGCTCGACCCGGCGCAAAACTCCACTTTCGTCGATCACTATCTCGAGATCCCGTTCGATCTCTCGGGTGTGCTGTTCATCGCGACCGCGAACAGCCTGTCGCAGATCCCCGAGCCGCTGCTCGACCGCATGGAGGTGTTGAGCCTCTCGGGCTACACACCCGGGGAAAAGCTGGCCATCGCCAAGCGGTACCTCCTGCCGCGGCAGCTGAAGGAGACCGGGCTGCCCGAGGAGCTCGCGAACCTGGCCGACGCCGCGGTGGAGCGCCTGATCAGCGAGTACACGCGTGAAGCCGGCGTGCGCCAGCTGGAGCGCGAGATCCAGGGTGTGCTGCGCAAGGTGGCGCGTGCGGTCGTGGAAGACGGCCGCGCGGCGGTGAAGGTCAATGCGAAGAACCTCGAGGAGTTCGCCGGGCAGCCGACCGTGCTGAACGAGGTCGCGGGCCGCGCGCCGGAGATCGGCGTCGCGACCGGTCTCGCCTGGACCGCGGCGGGCGGCGACATCATGTTCGTCGAAGCGATCCTCATGGCCGGGCGCGGCCAGATCACCCTCACCGGCCAGCTCGGCGACGTGATGCGCGAATCGGCGCAGGCGGCCTGGAGCCTGCTGCGTGCGCGCGCGGCGGCGCTCGGTATTCCGGCCAACATCTTCACCACCACGGATGTGCATCTCCACGTGCCGGCCGGTGCCGTTCCCAAGGACGGGCCGTCGGCGGGGATCACCATGGCCACGGCGCTGGCGTCGCTGTTGTGCCGCCGACCGGCGCGGCACGATCTGGCGATGACGGGCGAGTTGACGCTGCGTGGGCGCGTGCTGCCAGTCGGTGGACTAAGGGAAAAACTGACGGCCGCCGTGCGCGCGGGCGTCCGCACGGTGCTCGTGCCGGAGCGCAATCGTCCCGACCTCGTGGATCTGCCGGAAGAGGTGGTGCGCCATCTCGAGATCCGGCGCGTCGAGACGATCGACCAGGTGCTGGAGGCGGCGCTGCTCGAGCCGGCGGCGCGGCGCGGCCCGCGCGGGGCCGCGCGCTCGCCGCGGGTCGCGACCGGGGCGCGTCCGTGAGCGACTACGGCGCCCTCGTCGACGCGCTGCAGAAGATCGGCGCGCGCGATGGCCGCTATCACGAGCGCGCCTATCTGTTCGTGCTGGCCGCGCTCGAATACGCGCAGGGCCGTCTGCCCGCACGCCGCCATTTATCGGGGGCGGAGCTCGCCTGGGCGTGCCGCGACTTTGCCCTGGAGCAATTCGGCCTTTTGGCGCCCACCGTCCTGCAGCATTGGGGCGTGCGGCGCACCGAAGATTTCGGCACGATCGTGTTCGCGCTGATCGATGCCGGTCTCCTGGCGCAACAATCGAGCGACCGAATCGAGGACTTCGAAGGGGTGTATGACTTCGACGCCGCCTTCGGTGCCGGCTATCGCTGGCCCGGTGTGGAGCGGTCGTAGGCTGCCCCGGGAGATGAGGTGGATCGATGGACGCGAAGGAGTGGCCAACCTGCCACAAATGCACACGGGGAGTGCTGATTCCCCTGTCGGACTACGGAAGAGACGGCGCCCCGATCATGTACAAGGCGTGGGTGTGCAGCAGCCCCGATTGCGGGTTCAACG
>CAZXKN010000126.1:0-6565 GCA_964641815.1 uncultured Gemmatimonadaceae bacterium
ACTGGTCCCCGTCCTCCTCGTCTCGTTGCTGATCTCGAGCACCACTAATGCCCAGTCACGAGCCGACTCCATTCCGCTTCCGGAGCATCCGCGTCCCGATTTCCAGCGGGCCGAGTGGCTCAACCTGAACGGCCGCTGGCAATTCGCATTCGATCCGAAGAACGACGGCGAGCGCGCCGGCTGGGCGAGCGGGAACCTGCCCGCGGGACGCGAAATCCTGGTGCCGTTCTCCTGGGGCTCGCCGCTCTCGGGTGTCCCCGACAGCGCCGATATCGGCTGGTACGGCCGGGCAATCGTTATCCCCGAGTCCTGGCACGCGGGCGGCCGGCGCGTCTTTCTGGTGTTCGGGGCCTGCGACTGGCGCACGACCGCGTGGCTCGACGGCAAGAAACTAGGCGATCACCAGGGCGGCTACACCCCGTTCTCGTTCGAGCTGACCCAGCGGCTGCGGCCGGGAGCGCACAAGCTCGTGGTGCGCGTGGACGATTCCCCGCACCCGTTCAAGCTCGAGGGGAAGCAGGGCTACGGCAAAGCACGCGGGATGTGGCAGACGGTTTATCTCGAGGCGCGCGGGCAGGACCCGCTGGAGTTCGTGCACTTCACACCGCATGCCGACTTGGCCGGCGTCACCGTCGACGCGCAGCTGCTCGAGCCCGCGCCGCGCGATCTCACCCTGCACCTCGAGTTTCCCGGCACTCCGGGCCCGCTGGTCGTCAACCGCGGCGTGCGTCGCGGGACCAGGACGGTGCATCTCGACGTCGCGCTCCCGAACGCGCATCGCTGGTCGCTCGACGATCCGTTCCTCTACGACGTCGTCGTCAGTGTGGGCGGCTCGGGAGTCGCAGAAGACCGGGTCCAGACCTACTTCGGGATGCGCTCGATCGGGGTCGTCGATCTTCCGGGGACCGCGATTCCCTACGTCGCGATCAACGGTTCGCCCGTCTACCTGCAGCTCGCGCTCGACCAGGCCTACGACCCCAGAGGCTACTACACCTTCCCGACGGACAGCGCGCTGCGGGACGAGATCCTGCGGGCGCGCCAGATCGGGCTCAGCGGACTGCGCGAGCACATCAAGATCGAGGCGCCGCGCAAGCTCTACTGGGCCGACCGGCTCGGCGTGCTCATCATGGCCGACATCCCCAACTGGTGGGGACCGCCCGATTCGGCGGCGTTCGCCGAGCATGAAGTGGCGCTGCGCGCCGCATTGGCGCGCGACTACAACCACCCGGCGGTGTTCTCCTGGGTGCTCTTCAATGAGACGTGGGGCCTGGAGACGCGGGACACGGCGGGCGGGCGCTCGGAGTATCTGCCCGCCACCGAGCGCAAAGTGGCGGCGATCTATCACCTGGCGAAATCGCTCGACTCCACGCGTCTCGTGGAAGACAACTCGGTGTGCTGCGGCCGCGGCCACACCGAGACCGATCTCGACTCGTGGCACGAGTACCTCCCCGGCTGGCGCTGGGAGGACCACGACCAGCGGGTGAGCGACTCGAGCTTCCCCGGCTCGACCTGGAACTTCGAGCGGCCGTGGACCCAGGGGCACCAGCCGATGCTCAACTCGGAGTTCGGCAACGTGTGGGGCTACGAGGGGAGCACGGGCGACGTGGATTGGAGCTGGGATTACCACCGTGCCGTCGACGCCTTCCGCCGTCATCCGAAGATCGCCGGCTGGCTCTACACCGAGCACACGGACGTCATCAACGAGTGGAACGGCTACGTGCGCTACGACCGCTCGTGGAAGGAAACCGGCCTCGGCGATTTCGTCGACGGCATGACGCTGCGCGATTTGCACGCCCCCCTCTACGTCGCCGTAGGCGACCCGGAGCTCTCTCGCACCGTACATCCCGGAGAGCACATCGAGGTCCCGCTGTACGCTTCCTTCCTGAGCGGCAGCACTGCGTTCGGTGATTCGCTCACGCTGAGGGCCGAGCTCACTGGCTGGACCGCACTGGGCGAGCGCAAGAGCTACGGCACCTGGGTGATGGAGGTCCCGTACCACCCCTGGATGTCGCAAGCCCTCGCGCCGTTGTCGGTCACGATGCCGAACGAACGGGCAGTCCTGGTGCTGGGCGTTCGTCTCGAGGACTCCACCGGCGCCGTGCTGCAGCGCAACTTCACCACGTTCGTGGTCGACGCCGACGTGCCGGCCGAGGCCGTGCTGGCGGACGGCCACCATGTGCGTGTCGCGCGGGTGCCCGCCGCGGCAGTGCGCGACGCGCACTGGTCGCTCAAGCAGTGGACCGTGCTGGGCGATCACAAGCTGGACGGCGCGGGCAGCGGGTACTTCGAATACCGCTTTCCCTGGCCGGCGGGACTGGACGTGAAGGATGTCGCCGGCGCGACGTTCCTGGTCGAAGCCTCGGCGAAGCGGTTGAACGGCAAGGATCGCGACACCGCGTCCACCGACAACCAGGACTACATGCGCGGCGGCGGCTTCCACGATCCCAGCCGCAACCCGAACAGCTACCCCATGACCGGCACGACGCGGTTTCGCAGCGCCGTCACCGTGCGCGTCAATGACCACTCCGCCGGCCGCTGGGAGCTCACCGATGACCCCGCCGACTCGCGCGGCATCCTCAGCTGGAACGCGCAGCCGCACGACGGCCATCTGTATGAGGCCGGCTCGTACGGTCAGCTGCTGCGCGTGCCGATTCCTCCGGCGGCGCTCACGGAAGGCGCCGCACGGGGAGAGGTGATCGTACGACTCGACGTCGAGGATTCACTGCCGGGAGGGCTGGCGATCTATGGCGCGCGTTTCGGGCGATATCCAGTGAGCCCGACGGTGGAGTTCGAGCTGCAACAGGCCGGTGTGACCAGGACCGCGTTCGGGCACCTCCCCGATGGGCGTCAGGTGGATCAGTTCACGATCCGCAACGCCCACGGGCTGGAGCTGCGCGTGATTACCTACGGCGGCATCATCACCGCGCTGCGCACCCCCGATCGCACCGGACGGGTGGACGACATCGTGCTCGGCTTCGACAGCCTCGCCGGCTATGTCGCCGCCTCTCCCTACTTCGGCGCCATCGTCGGCCGCTACGCGAATCGCATCGCCAACGGGGAGTTTACGCTCGGCGGACGACGCTACCACCTCGCCCGCAACAACGGCCCCAACAGCCTGCACGGCGGGAACCGCGGCTTCGACAAGGTCGTGTGGATGGGCGAGCCGTTCCAGACCGACAGCGGCGTGGGAGTGACGCTGCGTTACACCAGCCCGGACGGCGAAGAAGGCTATCCCGGAACGCTCTCGGCCCGCGTCCGCTACACGCTCACGCCGCACGACGAGCTGGTCGTCGACTACGAAGCGACGACTGACAAAGCCACGCCCATCAACCTGTCACAGCACACCTACTGGAATCTGCGCGGATCTCGAGAGGGGGACATCCTCGATCATCTGCTCACCCTGCACGCGTCGTCCTACACACCGGTCGATTCGACGCTGATCCCGACGGGGCGAATTGCTCCGGTGGCCGGCACGCCGTTCGATTTCCGGCGCGCGACGGCCATCGGTGAGCGCATCGAGCAGGCGAACATCCAGCTGCGCTACGGACGCGGCTACGATCACAACTGGGTGCTCGACCGCGCTGACCCCGGGGCCATGCCCCGGGGTGCGGGCCTCGTGCCCGCCGCGCACCTCGAGGATCCCGAAAGCGGCCGCACGCTCGACATCAGCACGACGGAGCCCGGGATCCAGTTCTACTCCGGCAACTTCCTCGACGGCACGATCACCGGCAAAGGCGGACGCGTGTACGCGCACCGTTACGGACTCTGCCTCGAGACCCAGCATTTTCCCGACTCGCCCAATCACGCGAACTTCCCCTCGACCATCCTGCGCCCCGGCCAGACGTACCGCTCGCGGACGGTCTTCGCGTTCGGGGTCGTGCGTTAGCGAAGTGCCGCCCGGAGCCACTGGCGGGCCTCAGCGTCCCCCGTCCAGAGCGCGGGGCCGAGCGGTGAGCCAAGGACGATAAGACTCACGCGCCCGAAGGGACGCTTGAGTCCCACGGCAAGGCCATTCACCCGCGCGATGATCTCCCCCGCCCTGCTCGCGAGCGGCACCACGCTGCTGAAATCGCGGACTTTGACGGCTACGGGCCAGGTGAAGTCGACATAGGGGATCGCCGATCCGTTGGCCTCGGGCCACAGGTCGATCGGTGACGCGACATGCACCCTGAAGACGTCGCGTAACACGCCTCGATGCCTGGAGAGATCCCGCTCGCTCGCGAATCCCGCACCCGATTCGAGAATCACGCGGCCGCCTGTTTCGAGACAGGCGGTGATCGCCCTGACCGCCGCGGGCGGGATCTCCACTGCCGCCGGCACGATCAGGACAGCGCATGGCGCAAGAGACGACACGTCCGTCCGCAGCGCGCGCCCCTCAAATGCCGCAGCATATCCCGACAGCGACTCGCGCAGCGAGCAGTGCGGGCCCAGATCGAGGACGAGCTGCTCCCTGGCGCCACTGACCTCGGGAGACGCACGCCCGAGTCGCCACCGCAGCGGAACCGCGACGGTTGCCGAGCACTCCAGGAATTGCCGGCGCGTCAGGCGCACCGTCACAGCCGTCCAGAGATCAGTCGATCCATCGACTGCGCCGTATCGAAGAACTGTTGATCTGGGGCGTAGCGATAGCGCGCCTCCATTTCCGCCACGAGCCAGCCGTCGTACCCGACCTTGGTGAGCGCGGCGCGGATCGCCGGCCAGTTGTTGTCCCCCAGTAGCAGGTTCGTGTAGACGCTCTGATCGCCGCAGCGGCCGCGGTGCCGCAAGACGTCCTTCACATGGATCCGGGTGATGCGGGGCCCGTGGATCTCGATCCACTGCTCGGCGAACCCGTTGTCGTGTATGTTGCCGACGTCGAGGTGGATTCCCACCGCGGGGTGGTTGACGTCGTTGAGAAACTGCCAGAACTCGCGCGGGCTCATCAGAAACCGTTGTTCGGCGTTGCAGTTTTCGCAGCCGATGCGTACACCGGCCCGTTGCGCGGTATCACCGAGCGGCTTGAGGGCTTCGACCGAGCGTTGATAGACCTCGTTGTAGGGCACTTCCTCGGTCACGAGGCCCGCGACCACGAGCACGGCATCCGACCCGAGTAATGTGGCGGTCTCGATCTGCCGTTCGACGATGCGTGCGGCGCGGGCGCGGACGGTGGGGTCGCGGGCCGAGAGCGGCGAGCCCCAGTGCAAGCCGGTCGACACGTTCGACACGACGAGCCCGGCGCCTTCGACCGCGCGCCGCAGCGCGCGCACGTCCGCGTCGCTGGTGTTCATCTGAAACCACGGCATGTCGCCGAGCCACAGCTCGATGCCGTCGTATCCTGCACGCTTGACGAGCTCGAGGCCTTTCGCGAAGCCCCAGTCTTTCGGAATCATGTTGTCGCCGATGGACTTCTTCATTGCGGCGTATCCAGCGGATGCGAGCTCCGCTCGAAGAACTCGTGCTGCAGCCGCAGGCTCGTCTCATCGGCCTTGACGGCGCGGATCGACTGCACGATGGCTGCGATCCACGTCTTGGCCTCGAAATCACCGAGCTCGCGCGACGCCGCCGCGCCGTCGCCGGCATAGTGATTGGGGAACCGGGCGTACCACCAGATGCCGGTGTAGAGCCCCTCGGGCAGCGCCGACAACCGCCCCTGGTCGGCGCCCGACTCCTGCGGCGCGCGATCGAGGTGCACGAGGTCGGGCCGGGCGATCAGGCTCACCGACGATTCCCGCTCGCCCGCGTGCATGTCCGTTGCCGCGTCGGTCTTGGGCTTCGGGCCGCCCGGCGCGGTGCGCGCGATGCCCTGCACGTACACGACGTAATCATGCGGCGTGTCGAGCTGCGACTGGGCGAAGTACGGCAGCAGGCTGTTGTTGCCGCCGTGCCCGTTCACGATGATGATCTTCTTGCAGCCGTTGCGGGCCATCTCGTCGGTCGTCTCCTGCAGCAGCTCGAGCTGCAACCGGCGGCTGTAGGCTACCGTCCCGGGCTGATGTTTGGCTTCGAAGATCTGACCGAAGTAATAGTCGGGGAACACGACGGCGTATTCCTGTTGCGCGGCATTGAGCGCGACATAGCGCACGTTGAGCAGGTCGTTCCCCAGCGGCAGATGCGGTCCATGCTTTTCCAGGATGCCGAAGGGCAGAAGGCAGGTGCCCTGCGCTTTGGCGATGCCGGCCTTGAAGTCGGCCGCCGTCAGCTCCTCCCAGTGCACGGAAAGCTGGGACGGCGGCGGGGGTGACGCCTGAGACCACAGCATCGAAGCACACAACACGTTCAGGGAAACCGCGAGCGATTTGTACACAAGTCCTCCAGTGATGTGGTCCGAGTGATCCGATCAACCCTTCTTCGGCCGGTAGCGCAGCGTTTCGATCAGCGCCCCGAGCGCCGCCGGGAGTTGCCGCCGACTGGGATAATAGAGGAAAAACCCGGGGTACGGCGGACACCAATCCGCGAGCACGCGTAGCAGCGCCCCGCTGGCGAGGTGCGGCGCCGCCGTCTCCTCCGCCATGAATGCCAGCCCCACGCCGTCGAGCGCGGCGCGCACGATGAGCTCGACCTCATCCACGATCAGCGGGCCATCGAC
>CAZXKN010000127.1:0-6591 GCA_964641815.1 uncultured Gemmatimonadaceae bacterium
TGCTCGTCCTGGGATCCACGCCGCCCGCGCACCGCCACCGACCACCCGGTGGTGTTGCGGGCATGATAGCGCCCGAACGCCACCAGCTCGTCGCCCGCGAACAGGTCGGGGAGGGCCTGCGGCTGTACGTCGTACAGCTCCACGCCGTCGCCGCTGAGCGTCACGTCGGTGAGGACGGGGCTTGCGATCTTGCCGGCGAGGGTGCCGACAGCGCGCTCGATGTCGCCCCCCGGGGCGATGTACTCGGTCACGCCCCGCGCGCCCTCGGTCAACCGGTCGAGCAGATAGGTGTTGACGTCGTAGCCGATGCCGAACGAGAACACCCGGAAGGCCCCGCGGTGCTCCTCGGCGCGCGCCGCGATCTTCTCGGGATCCTGCTCGCCCACCGTCGGCAGTCCGTCGGTGAGGAAGATGATGACGCCGAGCGCGCCCTCGGCGGGCGGCTGGCTGGAGGCTTCATCCAGCGCGCCGGCGATGTTCGTCCCGCCCCCGGTCTCCAGCGCGTTGACCCATTCGCCGGCGCGCTGTCGTCCAGCGGCCGTCGCAGGAGTCCAGCCGGCGTCGAAGCGCCGTACGCCGCTCTCGAACGCCACCAGGCGGAATCGGTCGCCTTCGTGCAGCGAGCCGAGCAGCTGGCCCACGGCGGATTTCGCCTGGGCGAGCTTCTCTCCCGACATCGATCCGGAGACATCGATCGCCACGACCAGGTCGCGCCGCAGCGCCGTGGCGGGATGCGCCGCGCCCGGCGCAAGCAACAGCATGAAGTAGCCATCTTCCCCCGGCACCTGATGTGTCACGAGCGAGACGCCGACGAGCCCCTGGCGCAGCGGCAGGAAGAGGTCGAGGTCGCCCGTGGTCGCACTGTCGGCCATCGTCACCTCGAGCCGGCTCCCCGCACGGCTGGTGCGGATCTGATGCGTGGGGGAGTAGGGATCGCCGAAGCGGTTGCCGCTGTCGGCGCTGAGACGAAAGCTCCGCGTCGCGCCAGCGGCCCCCGGGCCCGAGCCGGCGACGTAGCGGAAGCGCCAGGCGTCGCCCTCGCGGTCGAGGATCTGCGTGTAGCGCAGCGTGATTTTCCGGGTCTCGCCCGGGTTGATGGGAAAGATGCGCGCGCGAATCAGTCCGTGGCCGGCCAGCTCGATCAATGCCGGGTCGCGTTTGCGCCGGACGATCTCCTCGTAAATCGAGCGCGCCTGCGTCGCGTCCATCGTCTCGCCGCGCAGCTCGGCGTCGCCCTGCCAGAGCGAGAAGCTCGAGAACGCGGCCTCTCCCGGTAGCGGGTAGTGATAGACCCCTTCCCCGAGCATCGGCCCGCGGTTCTGGAACCACTCTTCGACCGTTACCTCAGCGACGCGGTCTTTGACCGCGACCGAGACGGCGCTGCGCAGTTTCTCGACGCCCCATCCCGGCACCGGACGCACCGGTTCGATCCATCCCTGACCGGAGAGGCGACAGGGCAAGACAAGGGCGGCAAAGAGGACAGCAATACGACGGTGCGACAACATCGTGACCAGTCCTGTTCGAGAGTCCTACGAGAGACGCCGCCACCCTCTCGCTGCACACATCCGGAAACACGAACGGCCTCCCGGTTGCAGGAGGCCGTCGGTGTAACCCCTTCTGAGGCAGTTACTTGAGCGGCATCGTCAGGCTGAGCAGGACGCTGATCGTATTCACCGCTGGCGTCTTGGCGCTCGCATTCTTCGCGAAGGCCACGTAGTTGAGCTCGGTGCGCGCGCCGAAATCACCAGCAAGGTGGAAGCGATAGCCCCATGCGACGCTCGCGCCCGTGACGCCGACCGCCGACTTCGTCGAATCGGAGAAGCTCCCTTTCGTTGCCTTCACCCATTCCTCGTGGGCGCCGAGTGCGGCGTACCATCCACCCACGACGGCGTAATCGATCCGTCCGGCGAGGTTGGCGGCGAAGACCGTCGAGCCGCTGCCCTGGAAACGGTGCAGGTCGATGCCCGGCTCGAACGCGATTCTCTTGCCGACCGGGAGAATCGCGAACAGGGTCGGCACCTGCGGCAGGATCGTGCTCGCCGACGTCAACGCGGGAATGCTGCCGCCGAAACCCGGGAGAAAGAGGCCGCCGAGGGTCAGATTCGTACCGTCCGCGTGGATGGAGCTGTACCCACCGGTCACGCCGATCATCGTCTGCCAGGCGCCGGTCGGTGCAGCGGCACGGGCAGTGCGTGGAGCGGCCCCGCGGTCCAGTCGGGACGACACGCCGAAGAGCAGCGCGTAGGTGTCTGTCGGGCCGAGGCCGGGGCGGCGCTTCTGCGTGGCGGTCACGGCGGCTTCCAGCCGGCCGTCGAGTCGCGGTGTCAAGGCAAAACGGTAGCCGGCCGCGACTTGCGCGCCGAACTGCGTCGCATGATTGCCTCCCTGCATCAGGCTGTTCAGCACGCCACCCGCGGCCCCGTAGAACGAGGAGCTGAGGGCGAGATCGGCGCGCACACCGATGCGCGCGGTCGTCACGTCCCCGCCAACGCTTTCCGTCAGATTCGCGAACGAGAGCGTCGGCTCGAAGGCGAGCCGCCGGCCGGCAGGGATCACGGCGAACAGGCTGCTCCCCGCGAGCAACGGAGCGACATATCCCGGGGTGGGGAATTCGACCAAGTCGATCGCGTCGGAGCGGCCGGTCCCGGCCGGCTTGATCCGGGCGTACCCACCCTGAATCCCGATGGCGGGATGCCACTGATTCTGTGCTGCAACCGGGCTCGCCAGGATCGTCAGCACACCAATCACGAGCTGCTTCCGCACGGGAAACCTCCTGCACCAGAGTGAGTAGTTGGTTCGAGCGAGTGGCCGACGCGCGGCCCTGGGGTCGACGCAACCTGCGTTGCCTGATGGTCATAGCCCGTGAGCGCCATCACGGCGACCGCGGTCGTACGGCACCACTGGGGCGTATTCCTAACTGCAGCAATCGAAAGCGATTAGAGCCTCGCTGGGGGGCGATCCATGGGGCTCTCCCGTTCAGCGATCTCCCGATGTATTGTGAACGCGTTCACAAGCAACCCGTACGAGTGAAATCTTTCGGAGGATTACGATGCGGTTGACTGGAGTCGCGGCAGTGCTGGCGCTCGGAGCGCTGGCGTGTGGCAAGAAGGGGGACCAGGCGCAGGCAAGCGCCGCGCCGGCGACGCCGGCGGCGGCACCGGCAACGGCGGCGGCCGCGGAGCCGACGGGACCGGTCGTGGAAGTGAAGATGATGGGCTCCGGGAACACCTATAAGTTCGATCCCAGCACGATCACCGTGCCTGCGGGCGGCACCGTGCGGTTCATCAACGTCGAGGGCGGACCGCACAATGTGTCGTTCTACGCGGACTCGATTCCCGCCGGTGCCGCGGAGAAGCTGAACGCGGCGATGGCCAATCGCATGGACAACCTCGCCGGGCCGTTCCTCATCAACGCCAACGATCACTACGACGTGTCGTTCGCCGGCCTGCCGACGGGGACCTACAAGGGCTTCTGCACGCCCCACCAGGCGCTTGGGATGCATTTCGTCCTGACCGTGAAGTAGTCGGGATTTCCGGAGACGGCCCCGGAGCGATCCGGGGCCGTTATATTTTCCGCCCATGCCGTGGATCCTGCTGCCACTGCGGCTGTTCTTCGCCGCCCCCGCGACCCCCGTCCATGCTGTGCCGG
The DNA here is from genome assembly GCA_964641815.1 of uncultured Gemmatimonadaceae bacterium. Taxonomy (GTDB): domain Bacteria; phylum Gemmatimonadota; class Gemmatimonadetes; order Gemmatimonadales; family GWC2-71-9; genus DASTHG01. The sequence goes on from CAZXKN010000127.1 coordinate 3,649, forward strand.
CACCGCTCGACTGGGTGCGGGCGCTGCCACCGGCTCGCATCGAGGTCCATAGCGACCGTCATGAGGTGGTGATCGAGCTGGCCCCGGTCGACCTCCCCGCCATGGCGCACATGGACATGGCGGCGATGAGCGGGATGCACGGGATGAACATGAACATGGACGAGCACTCGGCGCACAACCCCGTCTATCCCCCGGTGATGGGCGTGGACCTCCCGCTCACCGGCTGGATGTCGGGGTTCCGCATCGAGCTGGTGGATTCCGCCGGCCGGCCGGTCCCGAGCGAGCTGTTGCACCACTACAACCTGATCGACCCGAATCATCGCGAGCTGTTTCTGCCGATTTCACGCCGCGTGCTCGCGGCGGGGAGTGAGACCGGGGCCGTGCGGATGAGCCGCTGGCTGATGGGGGCGCCGTTCATCCAGGGCGATCGCCTCGTCGCGAGCGCGATGCTGCACAATCCCACGACGCAGGCGTACCGCGGCGTGCGGACCCGGCTGATCCTCACCTACAGCGCCTACGGCCACTGGTATCCGCTGCTGCGCGCCTACCCGTGGCAATTCGACGTCGCCTTCCCCGTCGGGGACAAGTCGTTCGACCTGCCGCCGGGACGCTTCGAGAAGTTCTACGAGGGCAGTCCCGCCGTCCCGGGGAAGATCGTGGGCATCGGCGGGCACGTGCACGATCACGCCGATTCCCTGGTCCTGCGCGATGTCACGACCGGAACCGACATCTGGCGGGCGACGCCGATCACCGATTCGACGGGCCACGTGGTCGCCATGCCGATCAAGAAATTCATCGGCCTCACCGGGATCGGTGTGCGCATCGTTCCCGAGCACCGCTATCGCGTGACGGTGTTTTACGACAACGAGACCGGCCACACGCTGCCCGACGGTGGGATGGGGGTGGTGGCGGGGTTATTCGCACCGGCGCCCGATGCGACCTGGCCGGTGGCCGACGAAGGCGACTCGCTCTACGTCACGGACCTGCGCCACGCGCTGCGCATGGGCGAAGGGGCGCAGCTCTCAGCTGCTGGCGCTGGCGTCGAGCACGCCCACCACTGATTCCGGCGCCGTCACGGTCGCCTCGGCGGACCGACGGCGCTGCATCACCGCCAGCATGATCCCCGCCAGCACCAGCCCCGTGAGCGCATCGATGCCGTAGTGGAACTGGCCGTAGACCACGGCCAGCACCAACCCCGCCGTCGGCAGGAGCAGCATCAATCCCAGCGGCCGCCAGTAACGCAGCGCGAACCCGGTCGCGACCACCGACGCGGCGACGTGCGACGAGGGGAACGCCGCGCCCCACGAGTCGCCGCGATCGAGCAGCCACTGTGCCAGGCGCGCGGGCCACACCTCGGTGGCGGCGTTGTGCGGCAGGTCGAACGCGTAGCGTGGGCCGGCAACCGGAAAGAAAAGGAACACCACGTAGCAGAGATAAAACGTGATCATCACGCCGAGAATGGTGTGGCGCGCGGCGTCCTTGCGTCCCGAGAACCACAATCCGGCGGGTGCAGCGTAGAGGATGGCGTAGTAGGCGAGGTAGCAGGTGTGCAGCATGGCGGAGAACCACGGCACCGGCATCTCGCGGATCCAGCGATACGAGACCTGTGATCCGAACACCCCTGCTTCGAGCCGCTGGATGGCCCAGTCGTTCTGGAAGCCGGCGTCGAGCGTCAGGACCCCGATCTCACCATACAGCCCCGCGAGCAGCAGCATCGGATACCAGTCGCCAAGGAAGCGCCCCACCGGGCCGGAATTCCGCGCGGCGGGGGCGAGCAGCACGAGCCCCACCAGCATCGCGTGGGCGGCCACCAGAAACTGCCAGTGCGGAATGACATCGTCCCGAAACGACAGCGCCAGGGCGACGGTCGCGATCACGACGTAGCCCAGCGTCCAGCGGTCCAGCGCCGTCAGGTTCGATCGCTCCACCGTCACAGCCAACCCTCCGCTCGGTACCAGGCCGCCGTGCGGGACAGCCCACTCGCCAGATCCGTCGCCGCCCGCCAGCCGCTGTCCCGCGTCAGCGCGTCCGGCCGGCACGTCCAGGCAGGGGCGAGAAACTCGTCCGCCTTGTCCGCCGACAGGACCGTCGCGCGGCCGGCCAGGGACGCCAGCGAACCTACGGTCCACAGGGCGACTCGCGCCAGCGTGGCTGGAAGCCGTACGATCCTGGGCGTCCGCCCGACGGCCGCGCCCACCGCTCGCACCAGCCCTGCGCTGGTGGTCACGTCCGGGTGCGCGGCGTAGTACACGCTTCCCGCCGTCCCTGTGGCGGTGCCCGCCGCAATCAACGCCTGCGCCAGATCGCCGGCGTAGATGATCGAGAGCTCCTGAGCGCCGTCTCCCATCACCGGTCCCCACCCGGCGCGCGCCAGGCGGAAGATGCGCAGGGTCTCCCGATCCCGCTCTCCGTACACGACGGGAGGGCGGACGATCGTCCAGGGAATGCCGGACGCGCGCACCAGCGCTTCCGCTGCGAGCTTGCTGCGGCCGTAAGGCGTCACCGGCTGGGGCGGCCGCGCCTCGTCGATCGGGTGTCCCGGGACCGTCGGACCTCCCACCGCCAGCGTCGAGACGTGGACGAAGCGGCCTGGCGGCGCGGCACGGGCCGCGTCCAGCACCCGGGCGGTCCCGTCACGATTGACGGACAGAAACTCCTGCAGGTTTCGCGCGCTGATGCGTCCGGCGACGTGGTAGACGACGTCGGCGCCGTCGCAGCCTTGCCGCAACGCCGCCGGGGAATCGAGGTCGCCGGGGATGGTCTGCACATCGGTCCAGCCCAACGCCCGGACCCGATCGGGGGAGCGGACGAGGCAGGTGACGGTGTCGCCGCGTGCACGCAAGGCGCGCACGAGATGGGTTCCCACGAACCCGGTCCCGCCGGTGACGAACGCCTTCACAGCGGCTTGTCGTAGATGCGATACGTCTTGTAGGGGCGGAATCC
>CAZXKN010000128.1:0-5187 GCA_964641815.1 uncultured Gemmatimonadaceae bacterium
TAACATGGACAAGATGGCCCCGAATCAAATCGCGGACTATCACCTCAAGCTCGGGATCGGCTTGGGGCGATTCGGCCGTCTCGACCGCGCTGCCGCAGAGCTGCAGCTCGCGCTGCAGGTGGCGCGGTCCCATGGCCTGCACGAATTCGAGTTTCGGATCGAGCGAATTCTGGGCGGATTGGCGGAGTGCGATGCCCCCGACACCGATCACGTCGACGCGGAGCAGCCAGCCGGGACGGGCATCTTCGCGGTGTCCAGCGCCCTGGCTGGTCTGCTCCAAGCGACGACCTAGTGGTGGCAAGTGCTGCCGCTGGTCCAATCGCAGGTGCCGTCCGCCCGGACCGGTGCCGGCCCAGTGGCGCCGGCGGAAGAACAAGCCGACGCGCCCAACACGATACCCACGACAACGAGCGCCACGAGAGCCGAGATTCGGCGGGACATAAAGAGCCTCCAGCGTAGTGAGAGAGTAGACAGCACTGCGGCTGAGGCTCATATTGGACGAAGCAGGCGGGGTTTTTGAGGTCGGATTTGCGACAACTTAGGTTGTTCCTGCGACATTGATGCTCGTCCTGGCCGCCGTTCCCGAGATGCAAGTGCTCCGCCTGCGCCGCGCAGCCGGAGCGCGCTTCGGGTTTGTAGCGGCCGGCGCATGGGGCGACGTCGTCGACCTCATCTGCCGCCAGCCGATCGAGCTGGCCGTCGTCGACCCGATGCTGTCGGGAGAGCCCCGCAGCCAGGAGATCGAGCGGCTGCGGCTGCTGTTCCCTTCCCTCCCCGTGCTGCTGTACACGACGTTCACCCCTGCCCTCGCGCCGGTACTGCTCGCGCTCGGCCGTCAGGGGGTGCAGGACGTCGTGTTCTGCCGGCTCGACGATCATCCCGACGGGCTGCGTAGCGCGCTGGAGCGCGAGCAGGCGCGCGCCTGCTCGCAGCAGCTGCTCGAGCAGATCGCCACGACCTTCACTCCATTGCGCGCCGAGATCCGCTGGCTGCTCGAAGGTGCGCTGCGCGCACCGGAGGGAGTCCAGACGGTGGAGCAGCTCGCGGCCTCGGCCGGCGTCGGCCGCCGCACCTGCGAACGCTGGTTCATGCGCGCGGCAATGCCCTCCCCGCGCCATTTTCTCGCGGCCGCGCGCGTCCTGTACGCGCACCGCTTGCTGCAGGATCCCGGCTTCACGGTCGAGGACGTCGCCAAGCGCCTCGGGTACTCACAGGTCCGCACCCTGCAGCAACACGCGCGCTTCTATCTCGGCCTCACGGCGGGGGAGATGCGCCTGTCCCTGACACCGGAGTCCGCGCTGCAGCTCGTCGCGAGCCGTTTCACCACACTGCCGCGCGCCGCCGCCGCCGAATCAGAAGCGTCGTGACGGGTGCTGGGCAGGTCATCCACGTCGCCCACAGCCCCGACTCGGACGACGCGTTCATGTTCTGGGCCCTGGCGGCCGGGCGCATCGACACCGGCGGTCGGCGCTATGTGCACGAGCTCGCCGACATCGAGACGCTGAACCGCCGCGCTCTCGCGGGAGAGCTCGAAGTCACCGCCGTCTCGATCCACGCCTACGCCTACCTCGCCGACCGCTACGCCCTGCTCGCGCACGGCGCGAGCATCGGCGACCGCTACGGGCCCCGTATCGTCGCGCGGGAGCCCGCGCCGGCCGATCCGCGCGCGGCCCTGGCGGGGCGGACGGTCGCGGTACCGGGGGAGCTGACCACTGCCTTCCTCGCGCTGCGGCTCTACCAGCCCGCGGCCCGCACCGTCGTCGTGCCGTTCGATCAGATCGAGGAGTACGTCGCGGCAGGACACGCCGACGCCGGACTGCTGATCCACGAGGGCCAGCTGACCTTCGCCGACCGAGGTCTCGCGCTGTGGGTCGATCTCGGCGAATGGTGGGACGACGACACCGGGCTGCCGCTGCCGCTCGGCGGCAACGTCGCGCGGCGCGACCTCGGGGACGCCATGCTCGGCGCCGTCGCCCGCGACTTGAAGGCGAGCATCGAGTACGGCCTCGCACACCGCACCGAAGCCCTGGCCCACGCCCAGTCCTACAGCCGCGGCCTCGATCCCGCGAAGACAGACCGGTTCGTCGCCATGTACGTCAACGATTACACGGTGGACTATGGCGAGCGCGGACGGCAGGCGGTCCGTGCGCTGCTGGAGCGCGGGCACCGTGCCGGGATCGTGCCGGGCCCCGTCCCGTTGCACTTCGTGGCGGCCTCGTGACGAGTCACCCCGAGCACTCCACCACGGTGTTGATCGTGGACGACGAGGAGCCGATGCGCAGCGCGCTGCAACGGTTCCTCAAGGGACTCGACCTGCCGACCTTCACCGCCGCGTCGGGAGCGGAGGCGCTCGAGGTGCTCCGCGCTCATCCGGTCGCGCTGATGCTCGCCGATATCCGCATGCCCGGGATGAGCGGCATCGATCTCGTGCCGCAGGCCCTGGCGCTCGATCCCGATCTCGCGGTGGTGATGCTCTCGGCGGTGAACGACGCCACCACCGCCGCGCTCTGCATGCAGCGCGGCGCGATGGACTATCTCACGAAGCCCCTCGACCTCGACGACCTGGCGCGCGCCGTGCAGGGTGCGCTGCGGCGCCGTGAGGAGCGGCGCGCGACGCGCGAGATCGATCAACGCGCCAAGGAGGCGCTGGAGCGGGAACGGGCCAAGGCCGCGCGGCTGACCGTCGCGACCCTCGAGGCGCTGGTGAACGTCATGGAGGCGCGCGATCCCTACCTGCGCGGCCATTCGGCCCGCGTGGCCGACCTCGCCGCGACGCTCGCCGCTCATCTTGGATTGGCGGACGATGTGGTCGAGGCCGCGCGGCTCGCCGGGCGGCTGCACGACATCGGCAAGATCGGCACGCGCGAGGGCGTGCTCAACAAGCAGGGGCCGCTGACGCCTGAAGAGAACGACCACATCAAGCAGCACGTGATCATCGGCTCCCAATTGCTGTCCCCGATCGACGAGCTGCGTCCAGTGCTGGGCGGGGTCCGCAATCACCACGAGCGGTGGGACGGCTCGGGATATCCCGACGGGCTCAAAGGGGAAGAGATCCCGCTGCTGGGGCGCATCATCGGGGCGGCGGAGATCTATGACGCGCTGTGCACCAGCCGTCCGTATCAGGAGAAGATGTCGCCGTATGAAGCGGTGCAACGGATGGGCGAGCTCGCGGGAACGGCCCTGGACCCGCGCGTCTACGCATCCCTCGCCGAGGTGGTTCGCCGGCGGCGCTCGCTCGTCTTTCTCGAGGGCGGGGACGCTTCCGGGTCCTGAAAAGACCAAACCCGGGGGCTTGCGCACCCCGGGTTGGCGGGTCGGGCGAAGTGGCCGTCACACTCCGGCCGCGACCTCTTGCTCCACACTGCGTTTGTCTTGGCGCCCTACCCTACGCGTCCGGCGATGGGATTGTTGCAGACCCGCTGTGTCGCCGCCGCACCCTGTCTGATGCACCGAGCCGCAAAAGCGTTGCATCCGCCGGCGCATCAGGACCGACGCACGCGCCCCAGGCGGGACGTCGTGATCGTTTCAATCTGGGACCCGCGTCGCAACTCGACTCGAGTATTGCCGAGTCCCCAGGCGATCCCGAGCGGGCTGAAGACGATTTCCGGGTTGGAGACGGTGAGGGATACTCCCACCGATGCCGGACCCGCCCAGCGCGCGTACGGTTCCCACCCCGCCGGTCCCTCGCGGTCGATGCGCAACGAGTCGGCGGCGATGCGCAGTCTGGCGCGCGCGCCGCGCAGGACGGCCGCCGTGCGCGTGACCGCCAGCGCGGTCGTCACGTCGCGTGCGGCGCCGTCGGCGGCGATCCAGTCGAGCAACGGAACGAGCCGCGCCACCGCGAACGTCGTCATGACCGCGACGAGGGCGAGAACCACGATCAGCTCGAGCAGGGTGACGCCGCGACGCATGGCCCAAGTGTACGCCGGCGACCGGCCGGAGCGTCATCGAAATCGTGCGCGGCACAGCGAAACTACGCGTCGCTGCACCGCTTGCGCCCCCGGTCTAACCCGTCAGGCGGGGGAGCGCTATGTTGACAACGATGACCGCCGCGCCGCAGCGCGACCCTCTCCATACCCTGCGAGAGTACCGCAATCTCGCGCCGTGGAACCTGCACGATCTGTCGATCCTCGTGGGGGCCGTGCTGCAGGCGTCTGCGATCACGCCGATCAATGCCGCCGCGCGGGCGACACCGAGCCAGCGCACCATCCGGTTCTACGTCGCGCGCGGGCTGGTTGCGCCGCCCGAGGGGCGCGGCACCGCGGCCACCTACACCTACCGCCACTTCCTCCAGCTGCTGTGTATCAAGCTGCGCCAGATGGAGGGCGCCACGCTGGCGGCGATCACGCGGGACATGGAGGACCAGACCGGCGATGTCCTGGAGCGGCGTGCCGCGCAGACGCTGGGCGTGGCGCTGCCGCCGCCCGACCGGTTGTCGCTGCGAGGCGGCGAAGGGCTGCCGCGGGGGCGCTCGGGCCGCGCCATCAACGCGTGGCTGACGCGCGACGTCGAGCGCGAGCCGGGCGCGCCGTCCAGCTGGCGCCGCATTCCCGTCGCCCGCGGCGTCGAGCTGCACCTCGATGCGGACCATCCGCTCGCCCGGCTCGGTCCCGAAGAGGCCGGAGTGGCCGAGGTGGTGCGCCAGGCGCTCGCGAAACTCCTGCCGCAGTGGCCCGCGTAGTACTCGTTCTCCACATCCGGGAGTAACTCATGAGCGGTGTGATCCTGCTGATCATCCTCGGGGTGGTCGTTCTGTACGGGGTGGGTGCGTACAACGGCCTGATCAGTCTCAAGAACCAGACGCTCAACGCGTTCAAGCAAATCGACGTCCAGCTGAAGCGGCGCCACGACCTCATTCCCAACCTGGTGAACGCGGTCAAGGGCGCGATGGACTTCGAGAAGTCGACGCTCGAGGCGGTGATCCAGGCCCGCAATCAGGCGGTGTCGGCCGGGGCCAACGCCGGTCCCGACGCGATGAAGCAGTTGGGCGCGGCGGAGAACCAGCTCACCGCCGCCCTGTCGCGCTTCAACGTCGTGGTCGAGCAGTACCCACAGCTCAAGGCCACCAGTAACGTGGCGCAGCTGCAGGAAGAGCTCACCTCCACGGAGAACCGGATCAGCTTCGCGCGGCAGGCCTATAACGACACGGCCACCCAGTACAACACGAAGCAGCAGCAATTCCCCACG
>CAZXKN010000129.1:0-9517 GCA_964641815.1 uncultured Gemmatimonadaceae bacterium
CGCATCCCGTAGTAGCTGAACCGCTCCCACATCTCCGTGAAAAAGAGCGTCGACAGCCCGCGCGGGTGCCCGAACCACTGGGAGCCGTTCACGGGCGTTTCCTCCGGCGCGCCAGGATATCGTCCAGCGCCACCCGGTCGATCTTGCCGTCGCTGCGCACGCGCACGTCGTAGTTCTCCCAGTACATGAAGTTCTCCAGCGCCTGCAGAAACTTCGCATTGGCCGTGCCCTGCGGCGCGTCGAGCCACTTCTCCTTCTGATTCAGCGGCTCGGCAAGCAGGATCGGCTCGAGCTGCTTCACGATGTCGGGGGTGATCGTCACCAGATCTTCGGTGCGGCTCTGGAAGAAATACAGCTGGTGCAGCCGGTACAGCCGCTCGAGCTCCCGGATCGGATTGGTGTCGTCGTAAACGCGGATGTCGATGTAGCGGTCGTTGCCGCCGAGGTATCCGCCGTTCGCCCGCACGACGAGCAGCGCGGCCGACTCCATGCCGCGCTTGTCACCGCCGCCCGCCTGCCCCGCGACCAGCGCCGCCATCAGGCGGTCGGCGAGCGAGCCAGTGGCGCGCACGTACGCGTCGGCCATGTTCTTCACCGTCTGATCGCTCACCATGATGTTCGCCTGCGCGGCGAAGTGGCGGCCCACGATCATCGCGCCTGTGGCGCCGGTCACGATCTGGCCGTCCGCGCCGAACGTGCGGCCCCCGGCCCAATCGAAGCAGGAGTCGCCAGTCCAGCTGGCGGCATTGCCGCGCGCGTCCACCATCCCGACCTGCCGCTGCGACGGCCGGGCGTCCGAGCGCATCACGATCCGCATCGCCTCGGGGGCCGTCGCTCCCATCGCCATCAGCTGCAGCCCCTCGTCTCCATAGGCGGTGTTGCCGAGCGACTGCGTCGCCACGGCACCGATGCCCGCTTTCGCCCAGGGCACGATGCCGCCGACATTGGGGAACTTCGACTGCACCGCCACGCCGAGGTCGCCGGTGGCCGAGTCGTAGGCAACGATGCTGTAGGTGTGCGCCCGCTTCAGGAGATCGGGCGGGGCGGTCACCGGTTGCTGCAGCAGGGCAACGACCGCGAGGAGCATCGGCTACTCCTTTTTCTTGCGGATTTTCTTCTTCAGGAGATCGAGCTGTTCATCCGCGGCGCGCTCGCGCGCGACGCGGTCGATATCGTGCTTGAGGAGCTCCTGCTGCAGATCGACGTCGGGGCGGGCGCCGCCGGCGGCCTGCAGGTCGCGCCAGGCTTGCTCCGTGCTGCTCGCGCCCCCGACTGGCGGCGAGGCGCCACGATCCGCCGTCTTGAGCTGGCCCTGCATCTCCGTCAGCTCGCGCTCGGCGAGCCCCAGCTCCTCGCGCTGCGCAGCCAGCTTCCGCTCCAGGACGCCGGCCCGCTCGCGGTGCTTCGCGGCGAACCGCTCGGCGACCTGCACCGTCTCCTGATCCTGGATTTCCGCGGCGAGCCGGCCGCGCCGCTCGGCGTCGGCGAGGCGTTGCCGCTCGGCGGCGAGCTCCGCGTCGGTGCGGGTCACGGCGCCGCGGATCTCCGCCACCGCGACTTTCGCATCCACCACCGCTTCGCGCATCTGGCGCGCCAGGTCCCGCAGGTTGCCGGGCGGCGTCGCCGCATCGAGGGCTGCCTTCACGGCATCACGCAGCCGCTCGAACACGCTGCCTAGCTCTTGCGGACGGTCTTGGCGAAGAATGGCGACAGCACGGCGATGACCTCCCGCCCGCTGCACTTGGGGCAGACAGGGCGACGGCGGCCGTGCTCGCTAATCGACATCGACAGGGTGAAACGCGTGCGACACTTGGCGCAGCGGAATTCGTAGATCGGCATGGCGCCGTCTACGTTATTCCCGCGGCTCGGGACGGTCAAGTTGAAAGCCCGCAGGACACGGCTCAGATTGAATGCCGTGCGCGCGCTCGCCGCTCGTTCCCGGTTGGTGGTGCTCCTCGCCAGCGCGATGGCCTGCAACGAGGGCTTGGCGCCACGCGGGACCGCCCACGGGAGTCCGTGCCCCTCGTCGTTCCAAGGCATCTGCGGCACGGTCACATTCCGCGGCGCCCTTCCCGAGTCGACAGACGTCGTGTACGTCGTCGCCTACAAGACCTTCCCGAAAACGCTGAGCGACTTGTTCACGTTCAGCCCGTTGACGCCACCCGCCTTGTTTCTCGACGACGTGTCACGTGCCAACCCCCAGCCGTTCACACTCCCACTCCCCGATACGACGTACGAATGGGTCCTGGCCGCCTGGAAGAAACAGGGAACCCTGACGCCGCAGAACGCGGACTCACTGCTGCGAGAAGCCGGGTATTATCGGAATCCCGCCGATACCACGAAGCCGGGAGTCGTAGTGGTGCAAGGCAAGACGACCGGCGTCGACTTCGTCGTCGATTTCACCAACATGCACCCGGTCTCGTACTACTTCCCGTGAGACCCGGCGCGCTGATCCTCGTCGCGCTCGGCATGCCGCTCCCCCTCATGGGACAGCAGGCCGGCGTCGTCACCGGACGAGTGACCGACACCGCAGGGCTCGCGGTGCACCAGGCTCGCGTGCGCGCCCAGAGCGGCAACGCGGCCGCGGGGGGGACGCGTCCGGTGGCCACCACCGTGACCTCGACGGATGGGATGTACCGGTTCGATTCCGTCCCGGCGGGCCGGGTGATTCTCGATGTGTCGGTGATCGGCTACTTCCCCGTCGTCGATACCGTCGCCCTGGGGCCCGGCGAATCGCTGCGCCACGATTTCCGGTTGCGGCTTTCCCCGGTGACGCTGCTCCCCACGATCGTCACGGCCGCGAAGCGGTCGCAGCTGCTCGACCAGGCGGTCACCAGTGTGTCACTGGTCTCCCGCACGCAGATCGCGCAGCGCGCGGTCAATACGATCGATGAAGCAGTGGACAAAGCCCCGGGAGTACAGTTCATCAACGGACAAGTGAACATCCGGGGATCCTCGGGATTCGTGGAGGGGTTGGGGAGTCGCGTGCTGCTCCTGGTGGACGGCGTGCCGGCCAATCAAGGAGATCGCGGGGGCATCAATTGGGACCTGGTGCCGGTGGACGAAGTCCAACGCGTCGAGGTCGTCAAAGGCGCTGGGTCGGCGCTGTATGGCTCGGCGGCGTTCGGGGGCGTCGTGAACCTCATCACCCGCGATCTGCCCGACGGCGTGCATGCGCGGATCCGCGCCACCGGCGGGGTGTTCGCCGATCCGCCAGATCCAGTGTGGCGCTTCCGCGATTTCACCGGAATTCAGGACGGCATCGACCTCACCGGTTCGTACGGTGGGGGACCGGTGCACGCGACCCTCTCGGGCGGCGCGCGACACTCCGACGGCTACCGGGAGCAGGATCGCGAAGACCACTGGCAAGTCACCGGGCGCGGCGCGTGGCGCCCCGAGCCGGCAACGCTCGTCAACCTCTCCGCCGCATGGGCCAGCGATCAGTACCAGGTGCCGGAACCGTGGTGCACCCAGGGCGAGTGCCCCGACTCCGGCCAGGCGCTCCAGCCGTTCCGCATCACGTCCGGAAATCGCGGCAACCGGACCCGCTCCGACAAAGGGCTCTTTACGGCGCTCGTGACGCGCACCCCGTCGGAGCGCATCGCCTGGTCGGCGCGGGCGAGCTGGTTCCGCACGCACTTCACCGACTCGTATCCCAATCGCACCGGTGCGTTCGGCACCGCCGATTTTTCAATCGCCAACCGGTATGGACTCGAGGGCCGGGTCGTGAGCCGGCGCGATACGAGTCAGGTCGTGACGTTCGGGGCGGAGGCGGCGCGCTCGGACCTGCTCGCCAACGTCTTCTCCGGGGGGGCCCCGGGGTCGGTGGGCACTCACAATCAGGATGAGTATGCCGCCTATGGGGAGGCGGAGCAGGTACTGGGCCCGTTGCGACTCACCGCCGGGGCGCGGGGTGACTTCTTGACGATCGATGGTGGATCGTTGACGGCCTTCGTGAGTCCGCGGATCGGCGCTGTCTGGCCCACGCCCACCGGCAGCTGGCGGGCGTCACTGGGCCGGGCGTATCGCTCGCCGAGCCTCGCGGAGCGCTTCGTCACCACCTACGTGTTTGGCTTCCCCGTCATCCCGAATCCCTCCCTCCGCGCCGAGGACGGCTGGTCAGCGGAGGTTGGCCGCTCGTGGGGGCCGCTGCCATGGTTGCGGGGCGATGCGGCGGTCTTCTGGACGGAGGCCCGCGAACTAGTCGAGCCCGTCGTCGATTCGACAGGGATTCAATTCCAGAACCTGCAACGCGCGCGCCTCGCAGGTCTCGACTTCAACGCCACCGCGGCGCCGCTCGATCGCGTTGCGGTGTCCCTGGCCTATGAGTTTCTCTACGCTCGCGAGCTGCCGCACGATACGGGAACAGCGGGGGCGCAAACCCCCGAACGCCCCCTGCTATACCGCCCGCAACATCTGCTGACGATCTCCGCGGATTTCCACTGGCTGCGGCTCGGCGCCGGAGCCGACTGGCGTTACTCGAGTCGCTTCGAGGGCAAGGATCCGATATTCTCGTCCGACGCCCGGCTGAACGCGCGGGTGCTCGATCTCCGCGCCAGCTGGACGGCAGGACCCCTGGACGTGCACCTCAAAGTCGCGAATGCCCTGAACTACATCTACAACCTGGCGCCGCGCGTGCTCGAGCCGGTGCGCACCACCACGCTCACCGTCGCCTATACCTATTAGGTTGTACCGATGCTGCGTCGTGCTGCGATACTCGCGCTCTGCGCCCTCGGCCCCCTCGCCTGCTCCGTCGACCCGCACCACTCCCCGGTCTGCGGTATGGCCCTGCTCGTGGGCCCACGGCTGATCCTCGAGCAAATCAGCACGGCGCACTCGCTGCTCACCGACGCGCCGCGGGGGCTGCCCGCGACGCTGCCGGCCCGGGTCGTGGGGGGCTCGGACTCGACGTTCGTGCGCGTCTCCAGCGAGCGCGATCGCGTCGTGCTCGACTACCAGGGCGCGAAGCTCCCCGTCGTCACCGTCGATTCGACGGGGCGGGACTCCACCGTCTTTGGCGTGCTGCTGGTGGATGACTCGACTGCCACGGTGGAGGGAGTGCTCATCTTCGACCGCCCCCGCCCGCCCAGCCAGTATCCACAGATCGGGCGGCTCGCGGACGGCGAGCGGTCGGTGCCCTTTTACGGGGCACGGCTGAACTGGGCGAGCGTGAGCAACCCCCGCTGCCCGCTGCTCGGGAAGCCCGTCAAGTCGTGAGTCAGGTCGTCGCGGTCAGCGCCCCGCTCCGGTCCGATCAGGGCCGGCAGCGTGTCGCCTTGAACGCCGCCTACGCGCGCGCCGCCGTCGCCGCGGGGCTCACGCCGCTCGTCGTCCCCTCGCTCATCGCGCCGCACCACGCCGCCGACGTCCTCGCATCGGTCGCCGGGTTGATGCTCACCGGCGGCGAGGACGTCGATCCTCGCTATTACGGTGAAGCACGGCATGCCCGGATCGAGGAGACCGACGGCGGCCGCGACGCGGTGGAGCTCGCGCTCTATCGCGCGGCGCGCGATCGCCGCGTCCCGATCCTCGCGATCTGCCGCGGCATTCAGCTCGTCAACGTCGCCGAAGGCGGTACGCTGTATCAGGACCTGCCGACCCAGCATCCGTCGTCCGTGACGCATGCGGGCACCAATGCCCGGCACGGTCTGCGCGTCGCGCCGGGGTCCCTGGTCGAGCGTGTCGCCGGCCGCCCGGCAAGCGTGAACTCCCGCCACCATCAGGCCGTGAAGACACTCGCCGCGCCATTGCGCGCCGCCGCCTGGGCGGAGGACGGCGTGATCGAAGCGGTCGAGTGGAAGGAGACCAGCACCGGGTGGCTGCTCGCGGTGCAATGGCATCCCGAGGACGACGTCGCAACCGGATTGTTCGAAGGATTCGCCGGCGCCGTGCAGCGCGCCGCTACAGGCTACGCAGCAGCCGGTCTTCGGTCATGAGATTCGGAAACAACACGCGGTCCGACAGCCGGTTCAGCGCCTGGCGCAGCGCCGGGAAGCGCTCCGCGGCGAGCCGGTAGATCGGGGCGAGTCCGGCGCGCTCGGCGAGGGCGTGATCGGCGGCGCGTTCGAAGCCGGAGCGTCCGAGGGCATCGTAATAGGGAAGATCGGGGCCCCCGCGCCGCCGCCGCCGCACCGCCACGTAGTCCGGGAAGAGGCCCGCCAGCCACAGGCTGTAGTTGCCGAGATGCACTTGCAGGTGGAAGCGCCGCACCTCGGATTCGCCTTCCTGAGCCAGATCGTTCACTATTTCCACGAGATAGTGGTAGGTTTGGTCATCGACACCCTGCGCGCGATTGGCCCGGTCCTGCAGCCCGAATTCGAGCAGCAGGGCCGCGAGGTAATCGGCGAGGGGACGGTCGTCGACGCCCGCAGACAAGAGGGCATGTCGCACCGCTACGTAGGCGAAGAGCGGGGCGGAGGGCGATACCAGGGAGCGGTACGCCAGCAGGGCCTCGAACAGGTCCGGCTCGTCGAGCAGGCCGTCCGGTCCTTCGCGCGCGAGGCGCAGCTCGGCGCGGGCCCGGGCCGCGGGGTCGCGGCGCGCGAGGGCGACCAGGACCACACGGCAGTCGGGTCCGCGTAAGCGGGCGCGAACGTTCGCGAGGATCATGCACCAGGCCTCATCGACCAGACCTCCGGCACGGCTGTCCCACCAGGATGCACTCGCGCGACTCACCGCCCTGTCGCGCGAGCTCGCCGGCGCCTACCGGCCGGCGACGGTGATCGAGCGGCTGGTCGCCGCCATCACGGAGCTGCTCGCCCCCGACCGCCTCACCATCCTGGCGCTCGACGTCGATACCAACAGGTTGCAGATCGCGTACCACCGGGGCGGTGAGCGACCGCACATCGACGACCCCCTGCTGCAGCTGCCGATGCGCCGCGGTCCCATGGTGTTCAGCCATCACGTTCTGGAACAGGCCGCGCGACACGGCGTGACCGTGATACAGGACGCGGCCGCCTGGATGGGCGCGCCGATCATGGCGGTCGGGCGCAGTATCGGCGTCGTGGCGATCGCCTCCGAGCGCCCCGACGTGTTCGGGCAGGACGAGCTCGCCCTGCTCAGCGCCGTCGTGTCGCAGGCCGCCATCGCGCTCGAGAACGCGCGGCTGCTGCATCTCCTGTCGTCCGGCAAGCGGCAGTGGGAGCTGACGGTCGACGCGATCACGCAGGCGATCTGTATCGTAGACGAGCGTGGCATCGTGCGCCGCGCCAACCGGGTGTTCGCCGATCTCGTGCAGCTGCCGGTGACGGCGCTGCCGGGCCGCTCCTGGATGAGCCTGCTGCCTCCCGCCTGGGCGACGGTCGTGTCGCAGGCACTCGCCGAGCCGGGGGCGCACGAGATCCGTTCGGGGACGCGCGACTACAGCGTGAGCGCCATCCGCATGGAAGGCGCGGAGGACGAGGCGGCGGTGCTGTCGTTCGAGGATCATACGGAGAAACGCCACCTCCAGGATCAGCTGATCCAGTCGGAAAAGATGTCGGCGATCGGGCAGCTGATCGCGGGCATCGCCCACGACCTCAACAACCCGCTCGCCTCCGTGGTCGGGTTCGCCGATTTCCTCGCCGAGTCCGGCGACGTCCCGCCCGCGCTCGCCGAGCCGCTGCGCGTGATCCGCCAGGAGGCCGAGCGCGCCGCGACGATCGTGAAGAATCTGCTCTCGTTCGCGCGCCGCCAGGAGGGGGAGCGCCTGCCCCAGTCGCTGCAGCCGCTGCTCGAGTCGGTGCTGGCGCTGCTCCGCAACGAGATGATGGCCCTGAAGGTCGAGACCGCGTTGTTCGTCGAGCCGCACATCCCCGATATCGAGATGAACCCGAACCAGATCAAACAGGTGTTCGTCAACCTGCTGAACAATGCCGCCCAGGCGATCGCCAGCACCGGCCGCGCCGGCCACATCACCGTCACCGCCAAGCGCTGGCTCGACGGCGTCGCGGTGAGCGTCGCCGATGACGGGCCGGGGATTCCCGACGAGCTCCTGCCCCGGGTCTTCGAGCCGTTCTTCACAACCAAATCCGAAGGCGAGGGGACCGGGCTCGGACTTTCCATCTGCCAGGGGATCATCAAGGAGCACGGCGGCCGCATCACGCTCGAGTCGAGTGTCGGCGTCGGCGCGACGTTCACGGTGGAGCTGCTCAGCGGATCGCGGCCGCAGCGCCCGTCGCAGCCGGTCAAGGCCCCGGCCACCTCCGGGACGCTGCGCGTCCTCGTCGTCGACGACGAGCCGCACATCCTGCACTACATGCGCGCCACGCTCGAGAGCTGGGGCCACACCGTCGAGGTCGCGAGCGACGGCACCGAGGCGGTGGAGCGGGCGCTCGTGATCCCCTTCGACGTCATTATCTGCGACCTGCGGATGCCCCGGCTCGGTGGGCGCGAGATGTACAACAATCTCGCGCGCCAGTATCCCGATATCGCCCGCCGGGTGATCTTCGCCACCGGCGACACCGTCCGCGGGGACACGCTGCAATTCCTCGAACAGCTGGGACGCCCGTTCCTCCATAAGCCGTTCACACTCGCCGAGCTTCGCACCGTCCTGGGGAACGTCGGCGCCGGCGGCCATCAGTAACCCGCATGCGCGTCCTGCACGTGGACGCGGGTCGGGAGTGGCGCGGCGGGCAGAATCAGGTCCGCCTGCTGCTCCTAGAGCTGGCCCGGGAGCCTGCGATCGACGTACGGCTCGTCTCCAACCGTGATGGCGAGCTCGCACGCCGGCTGGCGCCGGCCATCCCGATTACCGGAACCACCTGGTCGATCGGCCTCGACCCACGGGCCTGGTGGACCATCCACCGCACCCTGCGGGCGTTCCGACCGGATCTCATCCATGTGCACGACAGTCATGCGCTGACGCTGTGCCGCTGGACCCGCACCACGATCCCGCTCATCGCCCATCGCCGCGTCGACTTCCACGTCCGGTCCGGCAGCCCGTGGTTCTCCGCGCAGCGGATCGTGGCGGTGTCGGAAGCGGTCCAGCGGATCCTGCTCGCCGACGGAGTGCCGTCCGGCATCATCACGGTGATTCCGGACGGCATCGACCCGACAGAGATTCGTGGCAACGCCGCGCGACCGATGGATATCCGCACCCGGCTCTCCCTCCCGGCGCATACCCCACTCGCCCTCAACGCCGCGGCCCTCGTGGGTCATAAGGATCAGATCACCCTGATTCGCGCCGCGGCGCAGGCGCGGGCGCTCGCGCCGGATCTCCATTGGGCGATCGCGGGCGAGGGTGAGCGCCGTCCCGCTCTTGCAGCCGAGATCGCGCGAGCGGGCCTCGGCGACCGCGTCCACCTCCTGGGGTATATCACGCAAATCGATTCCCTGATTCGGGAGGCGGATGTCTTCGTCATGTCGTCCAAGGAAGAGGGGCTGGGCAGCGTGATTCTCCACGCCCTGGCACTCGGGAAGCCGGTCGTCTCCACCGCCGCCGGCGGCATTCCGGAAATTCTCGGCGCCGACGCGCTCGTCCCGATCGCCGACCCCGCCGCGCTCGCGCACAAGGTGGTCGCGACGCTGGCTGCTCCCA
>CAZXKN010000130.1:0-8424 GCA_964641815.1 uncultured Gemmatimonadaceae bacterium
GCGCTTAGGACGAATGACCGTGGCGCGTCGGCGTGCCGCCACCACCACCAGATACGAGAGTGACGCTCGACAGCGACGCTAGCTCTTTGACTGTCGGCACGACAAAGGGTTTGCGGTTCAACTGTTTCACGTCATCCTCCAAGGTCCGTTGGGTCGCCATGAACTGGCCAGTCTCACTGGGCGATGTAGTGCAAGTTCCGGACCCAATTTCGCGACCTGCTGTTGCATCATAACTCATTGTAAGACAATATCTTATAGCTTGTGTCGTTGGTCCGAAGTCGTCGATGATTGCCTGTTTGCCACAGTTGGCGATACGGATTGGGGGAGGCTCACTACACAGGGGAAGGTGTGCACGCTTTGTAGCGATGCTCCTACAACTCTAGCGAGGCAGCGTCCACCACCCTGCGGCGACGCCGGCAAGCTGCGCCACAACGGCAACGGGAAGGGAGAGTCGCCGCGACGTGGCGTGTCCCGCCTCGATCACGAGAAACACGGCCAGCAGCACCAGAAAGAACGGCCAATCGGCGCGGAGACCGAAGAATCGAAGAATGCCGTCGCCGGTCCACGCGGCAGCGAAGCCCCCCCCGAGCGAGCCGAGCAGCATCGCGAGTTGTTTCGCGCGGCGAAACGGGAGCGCCGCGATGGGGAGAAACACCGCAAGGCCAGCGAGCGCCGCGAGCACGGCGCACGCGAACCCTGCTGCGTATCCGATCACCATTCTCATAGCTCGTTACGCCACCTTGCGACCGGATCCCCGAGGCCAGGCGAACCCGGGACCTTACCGATTGTCGGTTCCCTTACACTTCGCCTGCACGCGACTAGAGTCTCCAGGGATGTAGATGGCGAGCACCGCGCCGCGCTCCGGCACGGTCACCTCCAACACCCTTTGTTTTCCCACGTTGCTCGACCGCGCTGCCGCGTCAAGCTCCTCAAAACCACTCACGATGATCCCGTTTGCGCCGAGATGGGCCGCTTCCCTTTGTTGAATCTTGAGGATCATCGCGTCGTCGCTGTAGCCCGACTCGCCCCTCGCGTGCAGCCACTCCACTTGCTGGAATTCCTCACCCACCTCGGAAGGGGCGTAAAACACCTTCACGCCGTCGGGACACACCGGAGCGAGCTTCTGTGCGACCGCGGTCGGGACACCAGCTGCCGTGCCAAGGATGAAGAAGAGAGGGAGCGTCTTCATGAGTACTCTCCACACCGCAGAGAAGATTCTATGCCCCAGCGCCTACTGTTACGCCAGTCGCAGTGCCCGGGGCAGGACTCGAACCTGCATGGGGTTGCCCCCAAGGGATTTTAAGTCCCTTGCGTCTACCGGTTTCGCCACCCGGGCTCTGGTGTCAATCTATGAACGCTGGTACATCTGCTACAAATGACCCTGATCAAAGTAGCCCCAACGCTCGACCGCGAAGTCGACCTGACCAGCACCTACGACGCATGTGTCGTCGGGTCCGGAGCGGCCGGCGGCATGGCGGCCCACGTCCTGACGGCCCTCGGCCTCAAGGTGCTGCTGCTCGAGGCGGGAAAGAAATACTCCATGCCCGAGATCAACGCGGAGCTGCGGTCGATGCAGTGGCCGTACGACCATCCGCGTCGCGGCGACCTCCCACCCGGCTATCACGTCCTCAACTTCAACGAATACCAGATCCGGGAACCCCCCTACGCCCAGGGCAGCCCGTTCCGTCACGTCCTGTCGAAACAGGCCAACCATCACGGGGCGGACTACGTCAAGAACATCCTGGTCGATGAGAAGGAGCACCCCTACACCGGGACCAGGTATGCCTGGGTTCGAGCCCGGCTGCTCGGTGGCAAGACGAACATCTGGGGCCGCCTGGCACTGCGACTGTCCGATTACGATTTCAAGGCGAAGACACGCGATGGCTACGGCGAAGACTGGCCGATTTCCTACGCCGACATCGCCCCCTACTACGACAAGGTCGACACCTACCTCGGCATCTCCGGTCACAAAGAGAACCTGCCGCATCTGCCGGACAGCCTGTTCCAGCGTCCCGTGAAGCTCAACCTCGCCGAGGTGCAGCTGCGTCACAAACTCGCGGGGATGGGACGGGTGTTGACGCCCTACCGGGCCGGCGTCACGACCGATGGTGTCAAGAACAAGTACCGCAGCAGGTGCTTCGGCCGCGGCGCGTGCGATCGCCGAGGAGGCTGCGACATCCACGCGGCGTTCGACTCGCCGACGGGACTCATCTATCCGGCGATGGACACGGGCAACCTCACGGTGCGCGCCAATTCGACCTGTCACGAAGTGCTGGTCGACAAGAATACGGGAACGGCGCGCGGCGTCGGCTTCGTCGACAGCGTAACGAAGAGGTCGCTCGAGGCGAAGGCGAAGGTGGTGATCGTGGCGGCGTCGACGCTCGAATCCGCCCGCCTGCTCCTCTTGTCGAAATCGCCACAGCATCCCAACGGCATCGGCAACTCGAGCGGCCACGTGGGGCACAACTTCTGCGAGCACCTGATGGGGCCGAGCATCACGGGTCTCGTGAAGGACCTGGTCGGGAAACCGCACACGCTGGACGATGGGCGGGCCGGCGGGTTCTACGTACCGCGCTTCCGCAACCTCACCGACAAACAACCGGGATTCATCCGCGGCTACGGCTTCGAGGGCGGCGGCGGCCACAAGATCTTCCCGCCGGGGTCCGACACGCCGGGTTTCGGCGCCGCCTACAAGAAACACGTGCGCGACTATGCCGGGGCCTACATCAGCATGGGTGGGTTCGGTGAAGTGCTGCCGCGCTACGAGAGCTACGTCGATCTCGATCCCGAGGTGAAGGACGCCTGGGGGATTCCGGTGTTGCGGTTCCACTATGCGTTCGGCGACAACGAAAAGAAGATGGCCGAGGATATGGCCGTGACGGCGAAGGAGATGTTCGAGGAGGCGGGGATCGAGGTGCTCAGTGTGAATCGTGAGGTGCTGACCGAAGGCTGGTCGATCCACGAGCTCGGCACGTCGCGCATGGGCAACGATCCCAAGACGTCGGTTTTGAACCAGTTCCAGCAGTCACACGACGTGAAAAACCTGTTCGTCGTGGACGGCTCGAGTCACGTCAGCGCCTCGTGCCAGAATCCGACATGGACGATCATGGCATTGGCGTGGCGGTCCTGTGAACATCTGGCCGACGAGATGAAGAGAGGAAACCTCTAGGCGAACTCACGTCACGCGCTCCGGTCGAGCGCCACCACGAGCGGTGAGCAGCGTCATGGCCGGCACGCGTCCGTAGCGCGTGGCAAAGGCCGAACCGATCCGACGCCGCAGCATTGCCTCCCGCCGAGCCGTGCCGCTCGGCGGACCGACCAGCACCAGCACGTTGCCGCCCCAACCCGCCCCCGTCATGCGGGCGCCCCACGCCCCGGCCCGTCGCGCCTCACGGACCACCAGGTCGAGCTCGGGCGCGCTGCAGTCATAGTCACGCCGGCACGACTCGTGGGAAGCGAACAGCAGGGCCCCGAGCCGGCGCAATCGGCCCTTGCTGAGCAGCTCGGCTGCCTGGCGCGTACGCGCCGTTTCGGTGACGACGTGCTTCGCCCGTGCGCGCAGCGGTTGCGGCAGCAGCCGAGTGAGGGCGCGCAGCGACTCGACCGGCCACTCGGCGAGCGCGGCGATCCGGCGCTGCGTCGCTCGCAGCATGGCAAGCGCCGCATCGCATTCCGCCCGGCGCGTGTTGTACGCGCTCGACGCGAGCTCGTGGCGTGCGCCGGTATCCACCAGCAGTAACCGCGCGCGCAGCGGCACGAAGCGCGCAGCGCCGGTCGCGCACTCGAGCAGCATCGCGGTCCCGGCGCGGGCTCGCACCGCGATGCTCTGATCCATGATCCCGCAGCGCACGCCGACGTGCTCGACTTCCGCCCGGTGCGCGACATCGACCAGATCACGGGGGTCGAGCTGCACCCCGGCGAGGAGGGCGAGCGCGCGCGCCATAGCAACGCTCAACGCGGCCGACGATGCCAGTCCGGCGCCGACGGGCACGTCACTCGCGAGCGCGAGACGAGCGCCGCGGGGTGCCGCACCGACGCGACTCAGCTCCCGCATCACCCCCACCGCGTAGCCCGCCCACCCCCGCGGGACCGCGGCGTCCCAAGCCACGCGCGCGACGACGCCGTCGCGGGTCGAAACGAGCTGCAACGAGCCGTCCTCACCAGCGGCCACCGCCGCCACTGTGCGCGCCGGGATCGCGAACGGCATCACCGGACCGCCGTTGTAGTCGATATGCTCCCCGATCAAGTTGACGCGACCAGGAGCACTCGCAGCGTGCGTGGGGGCCGTTCCGAAGGTTGCCCGGAAGATGGCTATCGCTTGCGCTCGCATCGGTTTGACAAGGGTTCGGGCCAATTGTACCGTATGCCAGCCGGTTCCACTATCTCCCCTTTCAGACTCCGGAGATCCTGCGTATGCGGCGATTCGCCCGGTATGCGCTCCTCGTGTTCGCCGCCGTCTCCCCATCCTTGTCAGCCCAGGGCTTCGCGGTCAACGAGCTCGGCACCTGTACGATGGGTCGCGGCGGCGTCGCCGCCGCCGCACCGTGCGCCGACGGCTCGGCGATGTGGTTCAACCCCGCCGGGCTCACCTCGATCACGGGCACGGTGTTCAGTGGGTCGGTCACCGCGATCATGCCGCACGGCGGGTTCACCGACATCTACTTCGGACAGAAGACCGCTATGCCGGGGCAGACGTACTGGGTGCCGAGCTTCTATCTGGCGCATCACATGAGCGACAAGCTCGGCGTCGGCATCGGGTTCTACGCTCCCTACGGGCTCGGCACCAAGTGGCCGACCGGCTTCCAGGGGCGGTTCGACGGCTACAACACGAAACTGACGAGCTTCAACATCCAGCCGACGTTCGCGTACCAGGTGACGAAGTGGTTGAGCTTCGGGTTCGGCGTCGCCTACATCCACAGTACCATCGCGCTGCACCAGCGCGTCGACCTGTCGCAGCAGCCCGTCCCGGCCACATTCGGCCTGCCTCCGGGCACGACGTTCGCCACGATCGGGATCCCGACCTACACAGACTTCGCGGACGCGTTTCTCTCGGCGAGCGGCAACGGCGTCGCCTTCAACGGCGGCATTCAGATCAAGGTGAACGACCGGTTGACGGTGGGCGGGCATTTCATCACGAAGAAGACGATTACGTACAAGGGCACTGCGGCCTTTACGCAGCTCCCCACGGGCCTGGTGCTCGCGCCGGCGCCGCCGTTGATCCCGACGGCCATCCCGCTCGACATCGTGCTGCAAAGCCAGTTCCAGGCCGGCGGCAACCTCGTAGGCGGTGCGGCGAGCACCGCGATCACGCTTCCCGACCAGGGATCGATCGGCATCTCCTACAAAGCGTCGAACCGCTGGACGCTGATGGGCGACTATCAGCAGATCGTGTGGGGCTGGTTCAACAAACTGAATCTCACGTTCGCGAATCCGCTCCTCAACCAGTCGCTGTACGAGGGATTCCGCGACAGCCACGCGGTGCGGTTCGGCATCGAGTACCAGCAGAGCGCGAAGACCGTGATTCGCGGCGGCTACCTGTTCCACACCGCCGCGGCGCCCGATCAGACCGTGACGCCGCTGCTGCCGGAGGGCGAGCGCAACGAATTCACGATCGGCCTCGGGTCGACGGTCTCGTCGGCGTTCCACCTGGAGCTGGCGTATCAGTACATCCGCCAGCAGGATCGCAACGGGCGGGCGGGGACGACGTTCAACAACGGGCTGTACACGTTCGACGCGAATCTGTTCGGCGCGGGCTTCTCCTACACCTTCTGAGCGCGAGGCACGGACCGATATGAATCGCTCCCTGACGCTGAAGCGCACGGCCGCGCTCGGACTCCTGCTTGGCGCGCTCGCCTGTCAGGACGACACGCTGTTACGTCCGTCGACCCTGACTCCGATCGATCCGATGTTCGCCCGCTACGTGTCGATGGGAAACTCGATCACCGCGGGCTTCCAATCAGCAGGCATCAACGACAGCACGCAGGTCCTCGCATACGGCAACCTGCTGGCGAAGCAGATGCAGACACCGTACTTCCAGCCGCTGCTCAACCGGCCGGGATGTCCGCCACCGATCGTCAATGTCTTCCTGCGGACCGTGGTCGGCCCGCCGCTCAATCCTGCGCTCCCCTGCGCGCTGCGGAAGCAACAGCCGGTGCCCCCGCCCTTCCTGAACGACGTTGCCGTGCCCGGGGCCGGGGTGGAAGACATCCTGTCGAACCTGTCTCCCGGCTCGAATACGCTCACGACCATCATCCTCGGTGGCCTGTCGCAGACGGGGGCGATGCTGCGCGCGAACCCGACATTCGTGAGCGTCTGGATCGGCAACAACGACGTGCTCGGCCCCGCCACCGACACCGCGAACGCGGGGAACCCAGCCGAGCTGCTGGACCCGACGGCGTTCGCCGCAAGCTACGATTCGATATTGGATGCGATCGGGCGGACACCCGCATCCGGGAAGGGCATCCTGCTCGGGGTCAATGACGTCGTGACCATCCCGTATTTTTCCTACGGCAGCGTCTATCTCGGCGCGAAACTCGCCGGTGCCCTGCCCGCCAACTTCATTGTCTCACCCGACTGCGCTCCACAGACACTCGGTGGCGTGGGAGATACGACTCTCGTTCCGTTCCGCTACGGGTTTGGACTAATTGCCGCTGCTGCGGCTGGGCCCGTCACGCTCGACTGCCTCGACGACCACAACATCACTCCGAGCGAGCTGGCCAACCTCCATGCGATCGTTGTGGCGTACAACACGCACATTGCTGCGCAGGCGACGAGCAAAGGATATGCATTCATCGACCCCAATCCCCTGATCTTGGCGGTGAAGGCCGATACGGCGCAGTTCGCCGTGTTTCCGCATGCGAACCCCGCTGATCCCAAATTCACAACTGCGCCATTCGGCTCGGCCTTTTCACGAGACGGCGTTCACCCCAGCACGGCCTCGCACAAGCTGATCGCCAACACTCTGATCCAGACGATCAACGCGAAATACGGCACGACGCTCCGTGCGATCCCGTGACGAGAACTCGGTGACGCCTCGGGGGTACGCGAAACGGCACCCGGCTTCGGCCGGGTGCCGTTCTGTAATGCGCGCTCGTCTCTCGCTGCTCCCGCTGCTCGCGGCCGCCATGCTGCGGCCCGGTGCGCCCCTCGCCGCCCAGGCCGTGGACCGCACCGACACGCCACGACACGGCGCCGTGCGCCTGACGTTCGATCCCACGACCATGACGTGGGAGCGCAACTTCACGCCGGCGGGACGCCAGGGCATCGGTGCCGCGTTCACCGCCGACTCGGCTGCCGCGGTGCTGCCGTCACTCGCCCTGATGCAGCAGGACACGCGCACGCTCACCGGTCTGGCGGGGTACGTCGCCAGCCTGGGCCATGATCTCCTCGCGATCCGGGCCGAGCGCCGCATCATGCCGATCGGCCTCGAGTACGGGATCACGGACCGGCTGTCGTTGGGCATCACCGTGCCGATCGTCCGGGTGCAGGTCCGCGCCGGGTACACGCTGCACCCGCCCGGAGCCAACGTCGGGTTCGGCCCCCGCACCAGCACCGACTCGGCGCTCTACGCAGCGTTCTTCACCCACTTCGCGGCCGCCATGACCCAGCTGAGCGAGAGCATCAACGCAGGGGCGTACGGGTGTCCTGGGAGTCCGGCTTGCAGCCGCGCGCAGGCGATTCTTCTTCAGGGACAGGCGGTAAGCCAAACGCTCAATCACGCAGTGTTCGGTGCGACGGATAGCGCTGCCCGCTACCTACCGGTCTCGAGCTCAGATGCGGGTCGCGCGATCACCACGCTCGTGACCGGTCTGCAGCGTGCCCTGGCGGATACGTTCCACGTCTCTTCGTTCAACAAGGACACGCTGCTCTTGCCGGCCACGGGCATCGTGGATCCCGGGGACATCACCGCCCTGTACCAGGCCCGCGCCGACAGCCTCGGGCTCGCGCCGTATGCCGACACGCCGCGGCGGCTGCGGTTCTTCACCGGCGACGTCGAAGTGCAGGCGAAAATGCGAGTGTTGACGACACGCGACGCAGCGCTGGCCGCGGCGTTCGTCGTGCGCCTGCCCACCGGTCATCAGGAGTCGCCCGATGATCCCTTCGATATCTCGACCGGCGACCACCAAACCGATCTCGAGGGACGGCTGACGGGGGAAATCACCCTGGTGCACCGGATCTGGCTCAACGCCGCGGTGCGTGCCGCCCGGCAGCTCCCCGGCCCCCGCGACCGCCGCGTCGGACCGGCCGATGATCCCTTTCTCCCGCGCACGACGCTCGCCCACCTGCGCTGGGACCCGGGTGACTTCGTGGCCATCGACGTCGCCCCGATGTACCGCTTCTCCCCGCGCTTCGCCGTCGGGCTGACGGCCAGCTACTACGCGCAGGGACAGGACCACTACGGATTTTTCAGTCCGCAGGACTCGA
>CAZXKN010000131.1:0-11938 GCA_964641815.1 uncultured Gemmatimonadaceae bacterium
GTGAGGACGTGCTGATCTATCACACCGGTGACGTAAAGGCGGTGATCGGTCTGGCGCGCGTCACGAAGGCCGCCTTTCCCGATCCGAAGCAGAAGGACCCGAGACTCGTCGTCGTCGAGCTCAAGGCCGGCGCGAAGCTCCCCACGCCGGTCACGCTCGCCACGATCAAGGCCGATCCCGCGTTCAAGGACCTCGCGCTGGTACGCATGGGCCGGCTCTCCGTCGTGCCCGCCACCCCTGCGCAATGGCAGCGCTTGCTGCGACTCGGAGGAATGCGCGTATGACCCTGCGATCTGGTTTGCTGCTCCTGCTCCCCGCCGTGCTCGTCTCCGGTCTCGCCGGTCAGCGCGGCGCGCGCAAGGCGGCTCCCGCTGCCGCAGCGCCGCTGTCCGCGGACTCGCTCAACAACATCAGGTTCCGAAACCTGGGTCCCTCGGTCGGGGGCGGCCGCGTGACGGCGGTGGCCGGCATTTCCGGCCAGCCGAACGTCTACTACGTCGGGGCCGCCGCGGGCGGCGTCTGGAAGACGACCGACGGCGGCAATTCCTGGGAGGCGATCTTCGCCGACCAGCCGACGTCGTCGATCGGGGCCATCGCCCTTGCCCCTTCCAATCCCAACCTCGTGTGGGTGGGAACGGGCGAAGCGAACATTCGCAACGACATCGTGAACGGCCGCGGCGTGTTCTTCTCTCCCGACGCCGGCAAGACGTGGAAGTTCATGGGGCTGCCGAACGCCGGGCAGATCTCCCGCATCGTGATCGACCCGCACGATCCCGACATCGTGTTCGTCGCCGCGATCGGCCACGCCTGGACGCCGAACCCCGATCGTGGCGTGTTCCGCACGGCCGACGGCGGGAAGACGTGGCAGAAGGTCCTCTACGTCAACGACACGACCGGCGCCTCCGACCTCGTCATGGTGCCCGGCAACTCACGCGTGCTGTTCGCCGGGACGTGGCAGGTCATTCGCCACCCGTGGGGGCTGGTCTCGGGCGGCGCCGGCAGCGGCATCTACCGCTCGACCGACGGCGGCATGACGTGGGATCGCGTCGCGACGGGCCTCCCCAGGGGGCCCTGGGGGCGGATCGCGGTCGCCGTCGGGCCCACGAATCCGCGGCACATCTACGCGCTGGTCGAATCGAAGCAGGGGGTATTGTGGGACTCGCAGGACCAGGGCGATCACTGGACACGCGTCTCCGACAATCACGCGCTCGCGTCGCGCGGATTCTACTTCTCGCTGCTGCACGTCTCCCCGGTCGACGACAAGAAGGTGTTCTTCTCGTCGTATCAGCTGCTCGAGTCGGATGACGGCGGCAGGACGACTCGCATCATCGACCGGCCCGTGCACGTCGACCATCACGCGTTGTGGATCGATCCCGCGAACCCGGACCGCATGGTGCAGGGGAACGACGGCGGCGCCTATGCCACGCAGGACGCCGGCAAGAGCTGGACCTGGTTCAACAATCTGCCGATCGAGCAGTTCTACATGGTGGCCGCGAATAACAACGTCCCCTACAACCTGTGCGGCGGCCTGCAGGACAACAACGCGTGGTGCGGTGCGTCGAGCGGCCTGGCGGGCTCGCTCAACGGCTCCGAGTGGTTCACCGTCACCGGTGGCGACGGCGAGTACGCTGTTCCGGCGCCGACCGATTCCACGATCGTATACGCCGAATCGCAGAACGGCAGCTTGCAGCGCATCGATCTGCATTCGGGAGTGACGCGGGCCGTGCGTCCCTACGTTCCCGGCGTATCGGATCGCCCTGCGGCGGACCTCGACTACCGGTTCAACTGGACGACCCCCGTCGAGGTCTCGCGCAGCGACGCGAATACCGTCTACATCGGCGCCAACGTGGTCTTCAAGTCGACCAACGGGGGCGAGCACTGGGAGGTGGTCTCGCCCGATCTGACGCGCAACGACAAGTCGAAGCAGCGCACCAGCGGCGGCCCGGTCAACGACGACATCTCGGGCGCCGAGACCTACAACACCATCCTCACGATCAACGTCGCGCCCGCGGACGAGAACGTGATCTGGGTCGGCACCGACGACGGCCTCGCGCAGGTAACCCGCGACGGTGGGAAGACCTGGGCCAACGTCGCGGGACACTTCCCCGGCCTCGCCCCCGACGCCGAAGGCCGCGTCTACCAGATCGGCGTGTCCCCGACCGCCGCGGGCACCGCGTATCTGGCGGTCGATCGCCACGAGTTCGACGACAACCGGCCCTACGTCTACAAGACGACCGACTTCGGGAAGACGTGGACCGACATCTCGGGCGGACTGCCGCAGGACGCCGCAGCGCGCGTGGTGCGCGAGGATCCGAACCGCGCCGGGCTGCTGGTGCTCGGCACCGATGCCGCCCTGTGGCTGTCGAACGACGCCGGTGCCACGTGGCGCCCCCTCAAGGCGGGATTTCCGACGGTGCCGGTCTACGATGTGAAATTCATCCCGCGCTCGCACGATCTGGTCGTTGCGACCCACGGCCGCGGACTGTTCGTGCTCGACAACATCACCGCCCTGGAGGAGCTGGGACCGGCCGTCGCCACACAGGACGTGCACCTATTCAGCGCCCTGCCGGCCCAGATCCGCGTGCGTCCGCGGCGCACTGCCGTCGCGCCGACGCGCTTCACGACGCCGAACGCGCCCAACGGCGCGATGATCGACTACTACCTGAAGACGGCGCTCGATACGAGCGCAGACTCGTCCGCCCGGGGGGAGGGCGCTGCCCCGGGGGCCGGTGGCCGTCGCCGGCCGGGCGTGGTCGTCACGGTGACGGACGCGCACGGCGATACGGTGACGGTGGACTCGAGCGCGCCGGGCAAGCAGGGCGTGAATCGCTTCGTGTGGAACCTGCGGTATTCGGCTGCGCCGCGCCTCACCTTCGAGCGGACGCCTGAGCCTGGCGAAGAGGAGAATCCGTTCCGCAACGCCGGCGGGCCGCGCGTCATTCCGGGGACGTATGCGGTGACGATCGCCGCGGCCGGCAAGACCGCGACGCAGAACGTGGTGGTGCAACCGGACCCCGTCGTGCATGGGGACTCGGCGGCATTCATCGCCCAGCTCCGGGCCGGGCTGCAGCTGCGCAGCGAGATGACGGCGTTGAACACGATGCTCAACCGCATCGCGAGCCTGCAGACACAGCTGCAGAACGCGCAAACCGCGCTGCGCGGCACCGGAGTCGACTCGACCATCTCCGCCCCGGTGACACGTGAGGCGCGTGGGCTCGGCCGCAAGCTCAAGGAGTTGAAGGATTCGCTGTATAACTCCGAGGTGCAGCGCGACGGCGGCCAGGACGACGTGCACTACCTGAGCCGGTTCCAGGATCGCTATCAGCGGTTGAGCGGCGGCAGCGCCTTCGCCTACGCGCAGCCGCCCGGCGAGCAGGTCATGGCGGAATGGAAGGTGCTGCGGCCGGCGCTCGATGCGTACCTGGCGCGGTTCAACGGCATTCTGGAGACGGACGTGGCGCAGTACAACACGGTGGCCCAGGACCATCAGGCGCCGACGATCGTCGGCGGGCCGGCAGTGCGGATTGTGCCGGTGCTCCCGGCCGGCGGCGTTACATCGCGCTGAAGCGGTCGAGAAACGCCTGCTCGTCGGCGGTCAGGCTCGAGGGTCCGCGTGTCTCGAGCTTGGCGAGCACGCGCTCGGCCTCTTCGCGGTTGACGGGATGGAGCTGCTCCAGACGGATCTGTTTCCACCGCTCCGTCGCACCCGGGGCCGGCGTCGGCGCGCGCGCCGGCTGCACCGGGCGCAGGCGGTCATCGATGGTTCGGATGCCGCTGAGCCGCAGCACCAGCCACCCACCGATGAATCCGCCGAGGTGGGCAAAGTGCGCGATGTTGCCTATCCCCACACCGCCCATGAACAGCGACACAGCGGTCAGGATGACCACCAGCGTCCGGGCCTGCACGGGGACGATGCCCCAGATCAGGAGCTGCGCCCGCGGCCAGAGGCGGGCAAATCCGAGCAGCACCCCGTAGACAGCGGCCGAGGCGCCGAGGATCGCGGCGTTGGGGCTCATGAGCATCGACGTGAACGCCCCGAACAGCCCACTGACGAAATACAACGTGAGAAACCTGGCCCCGCCGAGCCGGTCTTCTACACGCGGTCCGAAAAAGAACAGCGTGAGCATGTTGAAGAAAATGTGACCGAAGTCGGCGTGCAGAAACATGTACGTGAACAACGTCCAGGGACGCATCAGCACGAGCGCCGGAATGAATTCGAGTGCGTGCAGCTGATCGGCAGCCTGCTGCTGCAGGAAAAACACAATGATATTGGCGATGATGATCAGGCCGACCCACTTGGTGATCATGGGGGGGAAGGCTACACGGGCTGCGCGCTATATTGAAGAGCATGACGGGGAAGATCGAGCAGATGGAGCATCCCCTCGGGTTATCCCGCGTGGGCTACGCCAAGCCGTTGCTCGAGGTCGCGGCGCGCCAGTGGTCCGCGGCCGGTGTTACGGATCGCGCCGAGCAGATCGTCGAAGAGATTCCCGTCGTCCTCGTCTACAATGCGATTCCCCACGTCGTGATGATGGCCACTCCCGCCGACCTCGAGGATTTCGTCCTCGGCTTCAGCATCACCGAAGAGCTGATCCGCTCGCCGGCTGACCTGCGGGACGTGAACGTGATTCGCTACGGGCAGGGGATCGAGGTGCAGGCGACGGTCGACGAGGCGTGCGAGACGGTCATCGCGTCGCGAGCACGTCGGCTGTCGGGCCGGACCGGGTGCGGCATCTGCGGGACCGACAGTATCGACGCCGTCATGAAGACGCTGCACCCCGTCCGCGCCGGGCGCCCAGTGGGCCCGGCGGCGATCCAGCTGGCGCTCACGGCGCTCGCTGCGCAGCAGCAGCTCAATGCCGTGTCCGGCGCGGTCCACGCGGCTGCCTGGGCGCGCGTGGACGGCACGGTGGAAGAGGTGCGGGAGGACGTGGGCCGGCACAACGCTCTCGACAAACTGATCGGCGCGCTGCTGCGCCGCAGTGCCGACCCGGAGGCCGGGTTCATCCTGGTCACGAGCCGTGCCAGCTTCGAGATGGTGCAGAAGGCCGCGGTATTCGGTGCGCCGCTCCTCGCGGCGATCTCCGGCCCGACGGGGCTTGCCGTCAGAGTCGCTGAACAATCGAAGATGACGTTGGTTGGGTTTGCGCGCGGCGATCGTCTGACGATCTATACTCACCCGGAACGGGTCTCAGCCTAACTCCTCACCCCTGGGCGTCCACTCGGCGGCTCAGCGCGTTGGTGTTTCCTTCGGCCCGCGGCTCTGGACATACTGCCACCCGAACCGCCCCTTGATGCACAGATTGCCGCGCGTCACATCGTGATCGAGCGGCGACGTCACCTTCACGATCTCGTTGTCCTGCACGTGCAGCTCGAGGTTGCACCCTACGCCGCAATACGGGCACACGGTGCGCGTTACCGTCTGGCGCGATTCGTCCCACGTGCCGGCCGCGCGCCGGTCGTACTCGCTCTTGAACATCAGCGCCCCGGTCGGACACACGGCGATGCAGTTGCCGCAGTACACGCACGCCGACTGGGGCAGCTCCACCGCGAATTCGGTCGAGATGCGCGCATCGAACCCGCGTCCCGCGACGGCAATCGCGAAGCTGTTCTGAAAGTCGGTGCCGCACGCCTCGACGCACTTGTAGCACAGGATGCACTTCGTGTAGTCCCGCGTGTACAGCTCGTTGTCGATCTTGGTCGGCTGCGCGACCGTGGCACGACATCCGACGTCGGGGGGCGCGTGGTGCCCCGTCTGCAGCGCGTCGCGCTCGATCGATGCGGCGGCGGGAGGACCGTAGCGATCGACGTCGGCGTGATACTCCGCCACCCAATGGGCGACCTGCGGCGTGGTCGAGAGGTCGACCGACGATCCCAGGAACTCGAGCACCATCTTTCTGCTGTGGTTCACCCGGTCGCTGTTCGTCTTCACCACCATCCCGGGCTCCACTTTGCGCGAGCACGAGGGGACGAGCACGCGCGACCCCTCGACCTCGACGACGCAGACGCGGCACACGTTCACGGGGTGCAGGGTCTCGAGGTAGCACAGCGTCGGGATCGCGGTGCCCTGCAGCCGGCAGGCGTCGTAAATCGTGGTGCCTTCGGGGACCTGCACCGTCTTGCCGTCGATCGTGAGCTCGACGGTGCGGCGCGGTGGCGACAACTGGACGAACCCGCTCACGCCTGCGCTCCCTCGAACAGCCGCAGTCGCTTCACCGCGGACTCGACCGCGCTGTACGCAGTCTGACCGAGACCGCAGATCGACGCGTCCTTCATGGCGAGGCCGATTTCCCCGAGCAGCGCGAGCTCGCCCTTCACGCCGCCGCGCGGTTTCTGGTGCAGCAGGCGGTGCAGCGCTTCCTCTTGCCGCACCGTGCCGACGCGGCAGGGGACGCACTGCCCGCAGGATTCGTCCCGAAAGAACGCGGCGATCCGCAGCACGATGTCCGCCATGTCGACGCGGTCGTCGAACAGCATGACGACGCCGGAGCCGAGGGTCGCCTGCGCGGCGCGCGCGCCCTCGAAGCTGAGAACGGTGTCGAGCTCGTCGGGGCGCAGGAACACGCCGGCGGCCCCGCCGAGCAGGATCGCCTGCAGCGTCCGCCCCTTCGGGAGGCCGCCCGCCAGCTCGATCAGCTGCCGCAACGTGATGCCGAACGGCACTTCGTAGACACCGGGCTTCGCGATCGCGCCCGACAGACAGAACAGCCGCGTCCCGGTCGAGTCCTTGCTCCCGAGGGCGGCGTACGCAGGACCGCCGATGCGCAGGATCTCGAGCACGTTGACGAGCGTTTCGACGTTGTTGACGACGGTGGGTTTTCCGAAGAGTCCGGCCTGGACGGGAAACGGGGGCTTGTTGCGCGGCTCGCCGCGCAGCCCCTCGACCGAGTTGAAGATCGCCGTCTCCTCGCCGCAGATGTAGGCGCCGCCGCCTTTGCGGATCTCGATGTCGAACGCCACGCCGCGCCCCATCACGTCCGCTCCGAGCAGGCCGCGCTCTCTCGCCGCGTCGATCGCGTGTTGCAGCCGCTCGTGGGCGAGCGGGTATTCCCCGCGCAGGTAGATGAAGCCACGGGCGCAACCGGTCGCAATGCCGGCGATCGTCATCGCTTCGATCACGCTGAAGGGATCGCCCTCCATCACGACGCGATCCTTGAACGTGCCGGGCTCGGACTCGTCGGCGTTGCAGACGAGGTAGTGCGGGCGCACCGGCTGCCGCGCGACGGCGTCCCATTTGCGGCCGGTGGGGAATGCGGCGCCGCCGCGCCCCAACAGCTTCGCTTCCGTCACTTCCCGGATCACGCCCTCCGGGCCGAGCTCGAACGCGCGGCGCAGCGCCTCGTAGCCACCGTGCGCACGGTACTGGTCGAGGCTCGCCGGATCGATGACGTCGACGCGCCGCAGAATCGCGAGCGACGCATCTCCCGCCTGCGGCGCCTTGAGCCGCGGCAGCGTCGTCGGGGCGAGATCGCCCTTCAGCACCGTGGCGAGGCCAGCGGCGTCCACTCCCCCGAACAGCCGCTCCACCGGCGTCTCACCCGCCGCGGTCATCAGGGCGGCCGGCGCCTGATCGCACAGGCCGAGGCAGGGACTCCGCATCCAGCCGCTGTCGGGGACTTGGTGGTGATTGCCGTGCGGCGCGTGATACGCCGGTCCCGCGGTCTTCTCGAGCTGGGCGCAGATTGCGGTTGCGCCGGCGGCGCGACAGGCGATGTCGTCGCACACATGCACGACGCGCGCGGGGCGCGGGTCGGTGGAGAGCAGGGCGTAGAAGGTGATGACACCGTAGGCTTCGGCGGGAGGGACGGTGAGGCGCTCGCAGATATAGTTGAAGGCGCCCTCGCTCACCCACCCGACACGCGAGGTGACGGCATGAAAGGCGGGGAGCAGCAGGTGGCGCCGGTCCCGCGCCGCGTGCCCCCCTTCCGCCGTGTGATCGTCTCGCGCGCTGCGCGCCCCCCCATCCCACCCCGACAGGGGAGCACCCAGCAACGCGTCGACCGCCGCCCGTTCGGCGGCGTTGGGCTGTGCGTCGTGAAAGCGCAGATCCACGGGCCCGGCCTATCTCCCCGCGGCAGCCGGCGTGCGCACCGGCTCCACGCGGACCGCACACGCCTTGAATTCGGCGGTGCCCGATTTCGGATCGGTGTAGTCGACGGTGAGGACGTTGGTCTGTACTTCGTCCTGGAAGTGGAACGTCATGAAGACGAGCCCGGAGCGCAGCGACCGATCGAGGTGCGCCGGCGCG
The DNA here is from genome assembly GCA_964641815.1 of uncultured Gemmatimonadaceae bacterium. GTDB lineage: Bacteria > Gemmatimonadota > Gemmatimonadetes > Gemmatimonadales > GWC2-71-9 > DASTHG01. Next base: position 8,249 of record CAZXKN010000131.1, read on the forward strand.
ACCACGCTGCCGCGCCGCGACGAGACCCGCACCGGGTCGCCCTCCAGCAGGCCGAGCCGCGCGGCGTCCTCGGGAGAGATGTCGAGCGTTTCGCCGCGCCGCAGCGGCGAGGTGTAGCCTCCGGATTGGACGCCGGTGTTATAGGAGTCGAGGCGGCGTCCCGTCGTGAGCTGGAAGGGGTACTCGGCGTCGGGGCGCTCGAGCGGCGGGTCGTGCTCCACGACCGAGAAGGGCGCGGCGGGACCCTCGCGCGGCTCGTTCCAGAGGCGGCCGTGCAGGAACAGCTCGCCGGGGTGCTGTTCGTCGTAGCAGGGCCACTGCAACCCGCCTGCGTTTTCAAGGCGCGCGTAAGTCATGCCCTTGAAGATCGGCGCCAGCCCGCGCAGCTCGTTCCAGATCTCCTCGGCCGACGGGTGGCCCCAATCGTATCCCAACCGCTTGGCGAGCTCGCAGATGATCCAGATGTCGTCGCGCGCATCGCCCGGGGGCTGGAGCGCCGGCCGCAGCCGTTGGACCCGCCGCTCGCTGTTCGTCACCGTCCCTTCCGATTCACACCAGCTCGAGGAAGCCGGCAGCACGACGTGCGCGAATTCAGCGGTCTTCGTGAGAAAGATGTCCTGGACGACGAGGTGCGCGAGGCCAGCGAGCAGCTTCTGGGCGCGATGTTGATCGGCTTCCGCCTGCGCCGGGTTTTCGCCGATGGCGAAGAGTGCCTGCAGCTCTCCGTCCTCCATTGCCTCGAACATCTCGGTGACGTTCTTGCCGTACTTCGGTTGCAGCGTCACGCCCCAGGCGCGCTGGAATTTCTCCCGCACGGCGGGATTGGTGGTCCAGTCCTGGAAGCCGACGAGGCGGTTCGGGATGGCGCCCATGTCGCCGCCGCCCTGCACGTTGTTCTGGCCGCGCAGCGGGTTCACGCCCGAGCCGTAGCGCCCCACGTGCCCCGTCAGGAGCGAGAGGTTGATCAGCGACAGCACGTTGTCGACGGCGTTGTGATGCTCGGTAATGCCCAGGGTCCAGCAGATGATGGCGCGGTCGGCGCGCGCGTAGGCGTGCGCCGCTTCGCGGATGACGGCGGCGGGGACACCGGTCTCGCGCTCCGCATACTCGAGGGTGTAGGACTCGACCGCGGCGCGAAAGGCGTCGTACCCGGTGGTCGCATTCCTGATGAACGCGTCGTTGGCGAGCCCGGCGTGGATGATCTCGCGCGCCATGGCGTTGGCGATGGCGATGTCGGACCCGACGTTCAAGCCGAGCCAGGTGTCGGCCCATTGCGCCGAGGCGGTGCGGCGCGGATCGACCACGAAGAGTCGTGCCCCGCGATGCACCGCTTTCAGGACGTGATGGAAGAAGATCGGATGATTTTCCCGGGCGTTCGCGCCCCACAGGAAGATGACATCAGTCTCTTCCACTTCACGGTAGGAGGTCGTCCCTCCCCCGGCGCCGAACACTGTCGCCAGACCGACGACGCTAGGAGCGTGTCACGTCCGGTTGCAGCTGTCGACGTTATGGGTGCCGAACGCCACGCGCGTCAGCTTGCCGGCCATGTAGTTCATCTCGTTACTGGCCTTGGAACAGCTGAACGTGCCGATGGCATCACCACCGTGTTGCGCCTTGACGCGCCGGAACCCCTCGGCCGCCCGGTCCAGGGCTTCGTCCCAGGTCGCCTTGCGCAGGCGTCCGTCGTCGCGGACCAGCGGCTCGGTGAGTCGAGTGAACGTCATCGCCATGCGTCGCTCCTTGTCCCTCAAACATGTCCCTGCGGTGGGGTGCAGGGCAACGGCGCCGACGTCGCAGCGCGCGTTAGCTTGAAACGCGTGAGCCCTCCCGATGCCACGCGCCGCATCCTGCTCGCCGATGCCGATGCGTTTTACGTGGCGGTCGCGCGGCTCGTTGACCCCGAGGGCGCCGGCCGGGCACGGTGTCTCGTCGTCGGGGGCTCGGCCGAGCACCGCGGCGTCGTGACGTCCGCGTCGTACGAGGCCCGCGCGTTCGGCGTGCACTCGGCGATGCCGATGGCCCGCGCGCTGCGACTCTGCCCCGCAGCGGTCGCCGTCCCGGTGCCGTGGGAGGCCTGCGCCGCCAAGAGCCGCGAGATCCGGATCACGCTCGAGCGCCACGCGCCCGTCGTGGAGCAGGCGTCGCAAGACGAGTTTTATCTCGATCTCAGTGGAACCGAGAAGTTGTACGGCCATGAGCCGCTCGCGGAGACGGCGCAGCGCATCCGCGGGGCGGTCGTCGCGGCGACGGGGCTGACGCTCTCGATCGGCGGCGCCACGACCAAGCTCGTCGCCAAGATCGCGGCCGGCGTCGCCAAACCCGGCCCCGATCGCCCGGGGGACGGAGTGTGTATCGTCGCGCCGGGCGAGGAGGAGACGTTCCTGCGCCGCTTCACCCTTGCCGAGCTGCCGATGATCGGCCCGCGCGCCCAGCAGCGCCTTGCCAGGCTGGGGTGGCGCTCGGTGCCGGACGTGCAGCGTCAGGATCTGCGCACGCTGGTCGCGCGGCTGGGCCGGCGGGAAGGGCAGTGGTTGTGGGAGCGGGTGCGAGGGATCGATCCTTCGGCGGTGGCGCCGTGGACCGAGCCGAAGTCGATCAGCCGCGACACGACGTTCTCCAAGGATCTGGAAAGCGACGACGATCTGCTGCGGGAGCTGGCCCAGCAGGTCGATCGCGCGACCGCGGATCTGCGGGGCGAAGGGCTCGTGGCGCGCACCATCACCGTGAAGCTGCGCGACGCCGACTTCACGACGCGCCAGGCGGGGAAGACGCTGCCCGCACCGGTGCTCACCGACCGGGTGGTGTTCGCGGTCGCGCGCGAGCTGCTGCAGCGCCTGCGCCAGAAACGGCGGGCGCCGGCGCGCCTCATCGGCGTCGCGTTGTCGCAGCTCGAGCGCCCCGGCGGCGAGGCGCAGCTCGCGCTACTCGAGACGGAGCGCGCGGTCGAAACGGAGCGGGACCGCACCCTGGCGCGCGCCATGGACCGCGTGCGGGAGAAGTTCGGTCCGGACGCCCTGGGCAGGGCACGCGGGCAGCCCTAACTTGGCGACACGCTGAAGCGTGCGCTTGGCACTACACTGCGCGACAGCGCAGTGCCTTGAGAGGCACACCCTTCAGGGTGTCGCCACTCGACCGAACTGATCCCAGAGGGTCCCATGGTTCGCTTCATTCGTGTCATTCTTGTCCTCATGATCTCGTCCGCAGCGCCGCTCGCCGCCCAACAGGCGTCCCCGGCGGAGTATCCCGGGCTCGAAACGGGCAAGATGTGGACGTTCGACGCCCCGCCGCTCGGGTATTGGGCGAAGCGGTACGGCTTCCATCCCGACCAGGCGTGGCTCGATCACGTGCGACTCGCGGCGGCGCGGATCCCCGGCTGCTCGGCGTCGTTCGTCTCGGGCGACGGCCTCGTGTTGACCAACCATCACTGCTCGCGTGAGTGCATCGACGCGGTCACGAAGCCGGGCGAGGACCTCCTGTCCAATGGATTCGTGGCGGCGGCGCGCGCCGATGAGCGGCCGTGTCCGGGGATGGTGCTCGACCAGCTGCAGGCGATCAGCGATGTCACCGACAGCGTGGCGGCGGCGGTACCGGCCGGCACGCCGGCGACCAGGGCGGCCGATCTCCGCAACGCGGCCATTCGAGGACTGGAGCAGCGCTGCAAAGGGAGCACGGCGGACGCGTTCTGCCAGG
>CAZXKN010000132.1:0-5772 GCA_964641815.1 uncultured Gemmatimonadaceae bacterium
GGCGCCGCCGTTCGAGCCGTCGGTGCGCGACGGCCGCATCTACGCGCGTGGCGCGGCGGACGATAAGGGACAGGTCTTCTGTCTGTTGCGCGCCATGGAAGTGTCCGGCACGCCGTCCGTCAATCTGCGCTTCCTGATCGAAGGAGAGGAGGAATACGGCAGCAAGGTGCTGTTCGACCTGCTGCGCCGCGAGCCGGAGCGCACGCGCGCCGACGTGGCCCTCGTCGCCGACATGTCGTATGTCGCGCCCGGGTGGCCGGCCGTCTACACCACGCTGCGCGGCATGTGCTACGCGGAGATCACCGTGCGCACCGCGAAGCACGATCTGCATTCCGGCGAGTACGGCGGCGCCGCGCCCAACGCGCACGAAGAGCTGTGCCGCCTGCTCACGCGGCTGAAGGGAACCGACGGCAAGATCAACATTCCGGGACTCTATTCCGCAGTGAAGGCCCCGAGCGCCCGCGAGCGCGCGCTGTGGAAACGGCTCCCCTTTCGGGAGAAGGAGTTCCTGCATCGGCGCGTGCAGGCGAAGGCGCTCACCGGGCTCAAGGGTCGCTCGGTGTTCGAGCGTCTTTGGGCGCTGCCGACGTTCGAGATCCACGGGATCACGGGCGGTTTTACCGGGGTCGGAGCGAAGACGGTCATCCCCGCCGAAGCCACGGCCAAAGTCAGCTTGCGCCTCGTCCCCAACCAGAAGATGAAGACGGTGGAGCGGCAGGTGGCGGCCGCGGTCAAGCGACTCATCCCCAAGTACGTCACGGTCACCGTGCGCTTCCTGCACGGCGCCGATCCCGCGCAGGTGCGCATCGATCATCCCGCGTTCCAGCTGCTCGATCGCGCCTTCCACGAAGTCGTGGGCCGGGGCATCGTCGCGGCGCGGGCCGGCGGCTCGATTCCCGTCGTACCGGCGCTGGGCCGGCAGGGTGCGCCGGTGCTGCTGACGGGAATCGGACTTCCCGACGACCGGCTGCACGCTCCCGACGAGAAGCTCGACCTGCAGCAGCTGTGGGACGGCGTCCGCGTTTTCCAGCGATTCTTCGAGCTCCTGGGGCAGGGCGGGAAGCCGTAGCTTCGGTTTTCCTTCGTGACCGAGTGCACATCGGACGGGCTCGGTCGTCTCTCATATTGCTGCCATGCACCGCCCGTTGATCCTCGCCGGCATCGGCTACCTGGTTGTGTGCGCGGTCGTGGCGATCCGCCACGAGCCGAAGCCGCTGCCGACGCCACCCCCGGCTCCGCCACTCACCCCCGCCGTGGCGAGCTTCGACGGCCCTGCCGCGGAGTGGTTCGCGGCGATCAAGCCGTTCTGCAACGCGGTGGAGGTCGAGGTCATGCAGGGACGGCACCCCGCGCCGCCCAGCGTTGAGGGTCAGGGGTACAGCGCCGCCTGCTTCGCGCTCGGCGGCCGGATTGCCCATGCCGAGACCGTCATCGATCACCTGCTCCCGGAGGACCGCGCTCGGGCAGCGGGGGTCGTGTTCAACGTCGGTCACCCCATCGCCGATGCCGGCGACGACGCGTCCGCCGGGCCGATCATGGAGCTCGTGCTCGACTACTGGCCGGACCACTACATGGCCCTCTACCACGCCGGGATGTCGGAGTACGCCCTCGGGAAACCGGCCCTGGCCCGGCAGCACCTCACGTCCTTCCTTCAGTACTACCACGAGGACGACGGCTGGACGCACAACGCGCGGGACGTCCTCGCGCGTCTCCAGTAGTGGCTGATTCGACGTACCTCGCCACCGGCACGCTGCTCCAGGACCGGTACGAGATCCTGGGAGAGATCGGCCGTGGCGGATATTCCGTGGTGTACCGCGCCCGCGATCGCCGCGTCGGTACGGACGTCGCGATCAAGCTGCTCGTGCCTCCGCCCGCAGCCGCACGGCTGGCCCGCGAGCGGCTGCGCCGCGAGGTCCAGGCCGTTCGGCAGATCACTCATCCGACCATCGTCCAGGTATACGACGTGGCTGAGGATGGTCCGTGGGGCTTCGTGGTGATGGAGTACGTCGCCGGCCCTGATCTCGCCGTGTCGGTCCGCGACCGCGGACCGCTCGACGCACCGTCCGTCGCGCGGCTCGGGCGTGAGGTTGCGGACGCGCTGGCGGTCGCGCATCGGCGCGGCATCCTGCATCGCGACGTCAAGCCGCAGAATATTCTGCTCGCGCCGGATGGGCGGGCCCGCCTCACGGATTTCGGATCGGCCCGGCTGGCGGGAATGGCGACACTGACGCAGACCGGCGGACTGGTGGGGACGCTCGACTACACCGCACCGGAGGTTCTCGCCGGCGCCCGTGCCGACGCACGATCCGAAGTATACGCGCTCGGCGTCACGCTCTTCTACGCGCTGACGGGCTCGCTTCCGCCGCGCGCGGGCCGTGGATGTGCGCCAGGCGAAGGCCACCACCCCGCCGGCCGCCGCGGCGACGTGCCCGCATGGCTCGATCAGGCGGTGGCGCGCGCCACGGCCGCCGATCCGGCGGAGCGGTATCCGTCGCTCGGTCTGTTCTCCGCCGCGCTCGACCCCGACGCGGAAGCCGAGCTCGGCCTAGCCCCGCCGCGATCGAGCTGCGTGATGTGCGGCGCGGCGGAGCCGTTCGGCCTCGGGGTCTGCCCGCGCTGCGCGCGGCGCGCCGACGGCCCCGATGACGTCCTCGTGTTCGTCGATGCACCATCCGCCCGCGCGCGGCGCCGTGCGGTCCGCGACGCGCTCGAAGGTCGGCTGCCGAGTGCCTCATCGACCGCACACCAATCTCTCCTGGGAGGAGAGCGACCGCTGCTGCGGGTGCCGCGGGGCGCGGGCGAGCGCGTCGTCGAGCTGCTCGCCGATCACGGGATCCCGGCGCGATCCGAGACGCTGGGGCGCCTGTGGCGCAGCGACGTGCCGACGCCGATCATGGTGCTCGCCGGTGCCGTGACGACCGGGGGACTGGCCGCCGGCCTGCTGGCGTCGGCGCCGCTGCTGTTCGCCACCACGCCGATCGTAGCGGTGAGTCTCGTGAGCCTGGCGACGATCGGGCGGCGCACGCCGGTGTGGAATCCGCGGCCCGCCGGGCGCAGCGTCCTGCCGCACGACGCCGAGCGGGAGGCCGTGCGCACGCTGGCGGAGCTGCCGAGCGGCACCGCGCGCACGTTGCTGATCGATCTGCTGCGTCGCACCGCCGGGTCGCCGGTGGGACCCGCGCTCGTGGGCGCGCTCGTCGTGGCGGCCTGCGCGGCGGCCCGCCAGCTCGCCGCCCTCGATCGCCATCTCGACGCCGGTGATGCGAACGTCGATCGGCTCACGAGCCGACCCCAAGGACTCGATGCTCTGGCGCGCTGCGAGCAGGGCCGCGACGCACTGGTGCAGCGGCTGCTCGAGACGACGGCGACACTCAGCCGGATGACGGGAGACGCTGCCCTGCAGGCTGCACTGCCCGATTCGCCGCTCGCCGCCGCGGCGCGCGAACTGGCAGAAGAGGGACGGCTGCAGGCCGACGCGGCCCGCGAGGTCGAGGGATTGCTTACGGCTTCTTACTGAGAGTGCGCAGCCGGTTGATATCGTGTTGCGTGAGACCCCTGCCGCCGTAGCGCTCTTCGGTCCAGGGGTCGCCGTGCATGTGGTAGCCGTTCTGCTCCCAGAACCCGGGGACATCGGCGTCGAGCAGCGTCAGCCCCCGTACCCACTTGGCGCTCTTCCAGAAATAGAGATGCGGCACGAGCAGCCGGGCCGGCCAGCCATGCTCCGGCGTGAGCGGCTCGCCATCGTGCGTCAGCGCGACGAGGTTTTCCGGCCGGTCGAGGTCGGTGAGCGCCAGGTTGGTCGTGAATCCCTGCTCGGCCGAGACGAGGCAGTAGCGCGCGTCCGGCCGCACCCCGGCGCGCTGCAACAAGGACTGCACGGCCACGCCGCCGAAGCGGTTATCGAACCGGCTCCACGTCGTGACGCAGTGAATGTCGCATTGTGTGGTGGAACGAGGCAGGGCGAGCAGCTCGTCGTAGCGCAGCACGAAGGGCCGCTCGACGAGGCCGTCCACCGTGAACGTCCAGGTCGCGAGATCGACCGTCGGAACGAGTCCGTAGTGCAGCACGGGCCATTTTTTCGTGAGTACCTGCCCGGGGGGCAGACGCGGCTGCGCCGGTGCGGGCTCGGTCACGACGCCCGCATCGCGGGCTCGATGAGGCGCGTCGTCACACCAAACGCCGACTCGAAGCCCTGCAACACGGCGCGCACCGTTTCTTCCCACAGTGCCGCGACCGGTGCGTCGGCCCGCTCCCGTGCCACGGAGGTCATCACGACCCCTGGGATGCCGCACGGCACGATGCGATCGAACGACGCCAGATCGGTCGTGACGTTGAGTGCAAAGCCGTGCCAGGTGACCCACTGTTTCACGTGGATGCCGATGCTGGCGATCTTCCGTCCGCGCGTCCACACGCCGGTCAACCCGGGTTTGCCCTCCGCGGGGATCGCCAGCGCACCCAGCGCATCGATCAGGGCCTGCTCGAGCGTGCGGAGGTACCAGTGCAGGTCCGGCCGATAGCCGTTGAGATCGAGGATCGGATATCCTACGAGCTGCCCGGGGCCGTGGAACGTGACGTCGCCGCCGCGCTCGACCTCCACGACGTCGATGCCCTCGGGGCGCAGCAGGTGCTCGCCGCGGGTGGTGCGGCCCAGCGTCACGACGGGGTCGTGCTCCAGGAGCAGCAGCACGTCGTGCGGCTGCCGGCCCGCGATGCGGTCGTGCGCCAGGCTGCGCTGCCACTCGAGCGCCGCGCGGTACTCGGTTCGGCCCGCGAGAATCACGTCGAGGGGCTTCGCGCTCATGCGGCCCCGCCCGGCACCACACCGGCGGCACGTATCGCCCAGCGGCTGGCGGCGATCCCGAAGCTCAGCGCCAGCGCGCCCCAGAGGATCAGCCCGGCGAGTCCCAGCAGGCGATCGGCCAGCGCAGCGAGGAAGCCGATCACCAGCGCGCCGACGGCTGCCAGCACCGCGATCACGCCACGCTGCCACACGTTTTCGATCGGGCCGCTGCGCCGCCAGCCGAAGAAGGCCGCCAGTCCCAGCGACGCGATCATGCCGGCGAACAACGGGTCCGAGAACGCCTGCTGGTAGGCGGCGGCTTCGAGGTGACTGCGCAGCTGGCTGACGACGATCTGTGCCAGCGTCATCACGGCTCCCCCGAGCCCGGAACCGGTCCCGATCGCCCCCAACCCGACGGCTACCGGGTCCTTCGCGGCATCGCTCAGATATTGATCGCCCGGCCGAGCGAATCGAGGCAGGCTTCCGCCACGGCTTCCGACATCGTTGGATGGGCGTGGATCGCGAGCTCGACCTCTTCGACGGTGTATTCGTTCTCGCGTGCCACCGCCAGCTCGTGGATCATTTCCGACGCGTGAGCACCGACGATGTGGGCGCCGAGGATCTCCCCGTATTGCTTCTCGCGAAGCACCTTCACGAACCCCTCCGTCTCCCCTGTCCCGCGGGCTCGGCCGTTGGCGGAAAACGGGAACTTGCCGGCGACGTACTCGAGCTTCCGCTCCTTGCACTGATCTTCGGAGAGTCCGATGCTCGCGACTTCGGGGTGACAGTACGTCACGCTCGGCACGTTGTCGTAGCGGAGGGCGTGGGGCTGTTTCCCGGCGAGGCGCTCGGCGACGATGATCCCCTCGCGGCTGCCCTTGTGCGCCAGCATCGGCGGACCGGCGACGTCGCCGATCGCGTAGTATCCGGGCGCGGTGGTCTGGAGGCTCTGGTCGACCTTGATGAAGCCCCGGTCGGTCAGCTGAATGCCG
>CAZXKN010000133.1:0-32915 GCA_964641815.1 uncultured Gemmatimonadaceae bacterium
GGGTGTCCGAGGGCGATCGCGCCGCCGTTGACGTTGACGCGGTCCCAATCCCAGCCGAGCGCCCGCCCGTCGGCGAGCGCCTGTACCGCGAACGCTTCGTTCGCCTCGATCAAATCGTAATCGCCGATCTTCGTCCCTGCCTTCTGCATCAGGTTCTGCACCGCCACGATGGGAGCGAAGAAGAGGTCCTTCGGCTCGCCGCCGCCCGTCGCATAGGCAGTGATGCGGGCGAGTGGGGCGAGCCCGTGCGTGCGCGCGAAGGCGAGCGACGTGACGACGAGCGCCGACGCGCCGTCGTTCAGTCCCGGTGCGTTGCCGGCGGTGACGCTGCCGTCCTTCTCGAACGACGGCTTGAGCGCCGCGAGCGCCTCGAGGCTGGTGTCGGCCCGGGGCCCCTCGTCCTTGTCGACGACGGTCGGGCCCTTCTTCCCGGGGATTTCCACCGCGACGGTCTCGGCCTTGAACCGGCATGCCTGCATCGCGGCGACGGCCTTGTGGTGGCTCGCCAGGGCAAAGGCGTCCTGGTCGGCGCGCGACACCCCGGCCTTGCGCGCCGTGTATTCCGCCAGGTTGCCCATGTGCTGGTTGGAGAACGAGTCCCACAGGCCGTCGTGGATCATGCCGTCGACGAGGGACTGGTTGCCGGCCTTGATGCCGCCCCGCATCCCGTACACGTAGTACGGGGCGTTCGACATCGATTCCATGCCGCCCGCCACGACGCACTGGGCGTCGCCGGCCTTCACGGCCTGCGCCGCGAGCATCACCGCTTTGAGCCCCGAGCCACACACCTTGTTCACGGTGAGGCTGGGGATGGTTCCCGGGAGTCCGCTGTGGATCGCCGCCTGCCGCGCCGGCGCCTGTCCCACGCCCCCCTGCAGCACGTTGCCGAGGATCACCTCGTCGACCGTCTCGTCGCCGACGCCGGCGCGCCGCACCGCTTCGCGCACCACGAGCGCGCCGAGCTGCGGGGCTGGGAGGGGAGACAAACCGCCAAGAAACCGCCCGATCGGGGTGCGGCAGGCGGAGAGAATGACGGGTGTGGTTTGATCGGTCTGCATTCTCAATCCGTTCCTCCCCGGGCTTGCGCCCGGGGTTAGCCTGAACCTCGCCCGGGGTGGACTAACCCCGGGCGCCAGCCCGGGGTGGCGCCACCCGTCAAACTAAGGGGGTGAGGGACCGGGTGTGAACCTCCTGTCGCAGCCGCTCCACGAAATCCCCAACCGGCAGCACTTCCTGCTTCTTCCCAGCCCCGCGCGCGCGCACCGCAACCGTGCCGTTGTCGGCCTCGCGCTGACCCACGACGGCCAGGTAGGGCACTTTCATCAGCTCGCCGTCACGCACCCGGTAATTCAGTGTGTCGTTGCGATCGTCGAGGTGGACGCGCAGTCCGGCTTGCGTCAACGTCTCGGCGACGCGGCGCGCCGCCTCGAGCTGCCCGTCGGAAATCGGCAGCACACGCACCTGCTCCGGTGCGAGCCACAGCGGGAACGCGCCCGCGAAGTGCTCGATCAGAAATCCGACGAAGCGCTCGAGCGTTCCGTAGATCGCGCGATGAATCATCACGGGGCGGTGCGCCGTGTTGTCCGTCCCCGTGTACTCGAGCTTGAAGCGTTCGGGCAGCTCGTAGTCGAGCTGAATCGTCGCCCCCTGCCACTCCCGGCCGATGGCATCGTTGAACTTCACGTCGATCTTGGGACCGTAGAAGGCGCCGCCGCCGTGGTCGATGCGATACGTCAGCCCGCGGCGCTTCAGCGCGTCCTCGAGCCCCCGCTCCGCCACGTCCCACATCTGGTCGTCGCCCAGCTTCTTCAAGGGACGCGTCGCCAGATCGAGCCGGTAGGCGAGCCCGAACGTCTTGCCGAGCACCAGGTCGACGATGTCCAGCAGGGCGAAGATCTCGTCGGTGATCTGATCCTCGCGCAGGAAGATGTGCGCGTCGTCCATCGAGAGCCCGCGCACGCGCAGCATGCCGTGCAGCGTCCCCGAGCGCTCGTTGCGGTACACGTTGGCGATCTCGGCGAGCCGGATCGGCAGGTCGCGGTAGCTGCGCTGCTGCGAGGCGTAGACGAGAATGTGCATCGGGCAATTCATCGGCTTCACCCGGTACTTCACTTCCTCCGACTCGCCCTCGCCCGCCGCCATCGGCGGGAACTGGTTCTCCGCATACAAAGGGAGGTGGCCGGAGCGCAGGAACAGCTGCTCGCGCGTGACGTGCGGCGTGTAGACGAGCTGGTAGCCGCGCGCCAGGATGACGTCCTCGATGAAACGGCGCAGCTGGAAGTTGATCATCGCCCCCTTGGGGTGCCAGAAGATCAACCCCGGCCCGACGTCTTCCTGAATCGAGAACAGGTCGAGCGCCTTGCCGATGACGCGGTGATCGCGCTTGCGCGCCTCCTCGAGCCGCCGCAGGTACGCGTCGAGGTCGTCCTTGGTGAACCACGCCGTGCCGTAGATGCGCTGCAGCATCTGCCGCCGCTCGTCGCCGCGCCAGTACGCCCCCGCCCCGTGCAGCAGCTTGAAGTGCTTCACCTTCCCCGTGCTCGCGACGTGCGGCCCGCGGCACAGATCGACGAACGGTCCGTCGGTGTAGACCGAGATCACCTCGTTGGCACCGAGATCGTCGATGCGCTCGAGTTTCAGCGGATCGTCCTTGAAACGCCGCTTGGCTTCCTCGCGCGAGACCTCCTCCCGGACAAACGGATGATCCGCCTTCGCAACCTCCGCCATCTTGTTCTCAATCGCCTCCAAATCCTCCGGCCCGAAGGGCCGTTCCACCTCGAAGTCGTAGTAGAAGCCGTCCTCGATCGGCGGGCCGAACCCGATCCCCGCTTTGGGGAAGAGCTGTCGCACCGCCGTCGCCAGGACGTGCGCCGCCGAATGGCGCAGCACGTCGAGCGCCTGCGGATCCTTGTCGGTGAGAATCGAGACCGACACTCCGTCGGGGAGCGGCCGGTCGAGATCGCGCACCTCGCCGTTGACGCGCGCGGCAATTGCTGCTTTGGCGAGTCCTGGGCCGATCTGGGCGGCCAGATCCCGCGCCGTCGCGCCGGCAGGCAGGACCCGGGTACTCCCGTCCGGGAGGGTGATGTGCAGTTCGTTGGCCACGGTCAGCGGGTGGTGTCGGTTTCGACGCTCGGCTCGACGGAGCCGAAGGGCGGGAGCTTCGTGCCGTTGCGGAAGTACAGGACGATCCCGCCCACGAGCAGCACCGCCAGCATCAGCCAGCGCGCGAGCCGAATCGACGAGATGACGTTGGGTTCGTCGGGCATGGGGGAAAACTAATAGAGGTTTTGGAGGGTCGTGGAGGATGGTGGAGGTGAGTGGAGGTACCTTCACCATCCTCCACCATCTTCCACCAACCTCCACGACCTCCGCTTATTATAAGGAATGCCCGGTTCCACCGAACTCCCGCCCCAGTACGACCCCAGCGCCGTCGAGGCGGGGCTCTACCGCACCTGGATGGAGCGCGGGGCCTTCGCCCCCAGCTCCGGTCCCGGCCGCGCGCCCTACGTCATCGTGATCCCCCCACCCAACGTGACGGGGGTGCTGCACATGGGCCACGGGCTCAATAACACGATCCAGGACGTGCTGATCCGCTTCGAGCGGGCGCGGGGCCGCGAAACGCTGTGGCTCCCCGGCACCGACCACGCCGGTATCGCGACGCAGAACGTGGTCGAGCGCCTCATTGCCAAGGAAGGCAAGACCCGTTTCGACCTGGGCCGCGCGGCGTTCGTAGAGCGTGTATGGGCGTTCGTGAAGGAGACCGGCAACACGATCCTCGAGCAGCTGAAGCAGATCGGTGCGTCGTGCGACTGGACCCGCACCCGCTTCACCCTCGACCCGGCCTACACCCGCGCCGTGCGCGAAGTGTTCGTGCGGCTGTGGGAAGAACAGCTGATCTATCGCGGCCACCGCGTGATTCACTGGTGCCCGCGCTGCCTCACCGCCCTGTCCGACGAGGAAGCGGAATCCAAGGAGACTGACGGCAAGCTCTACTTCATCCACTATCCACTGGCCGACGGCAATGGTCACGTCACCGTCGCCACGACGCGTCCGGAGACGCTGCTCGGCGACACGGCCGTCGTCGTCCATCCCGACGATCCGCGCGGGGCTCCCTATATCGGGAAGATGGTGAAGCTCCCCATCACGGGCTTCGAGATCCCGGTGCTGGCGGACGAGAGCGTGGACCGCGAGTTCGGCACCGGGTTCGTGAAGGTGACCCCGGCGCACGACGCCAACGACTTCGACATCGGGACCCGTCTCGGACTCGCGATGCCGCTCATCATGCGTGAGAACGGCACGATGGGCGACGACGGCGGGGACCGTCAGGGCGACACCACGCCCCGTGTTCCCCAGAGTCTCGTCGGGGTCGATCGATTCGTGGCGCGCAAGCAGATCGTGAAGCAGCTGGAGGCGGCGGGGTTGCTCGCCAAGATCGACTCACACCGGCACAACGTGCGCCACTGCTACCGCTGCGACTCGATCGTCGAGCCGCGCCTTTCCGATCAGTGGTTCGTGAAGATGAAGCCGCTCGCCGAGCCGGTGCTCGCCGCCTATCACGCGGGCGAGATCACGATCGTCCCGGAGCGGTGGAACGCGACGTTCCTCAACTGGATGGAGAACATCCGCGACTGGAACATCTCGCGGCAGCTGTGGTGGGGCCACCGCATTCCGGTGTTTACGTGCACGACGTGCAAGCACGAGTGGGCCGACCGCGAAGACAAGACGACGTGCCCCACGTGCGGCGGTCCGGTCGTGCAGGATCCCGACGTGCTCGACACCTGGTTCTCATCCTGGCTGTGGCCGTTCGCGACGCTCGGCTGGCCCGACGACACGCCGGACCTGCGCCGCTACTACCCCGGCCACACCCTCGTCACCGCGCCCGAGATCCTGTTCTTCTGGGTCGCGCGCATGCTGATGGCGGGCTTCCACTTCATGGGGAAGAAGCCGTTCACGACCGTGTATCTCACCGGCACGGTGCGCGACGCGCAGCACCGCCGCATGTCGAAATCGCTCGGCAACGGGATCGATCCGCTCGACGTGGTGCGACTCTACGGCGCCGACGCGCTGCGCTGGACGCTGATCGCGAGCGGCTCGCTCGGCGCCGACGTGGTGCTCGATCACAACGACCTCGAGACGACGTTCGCCACCGGCCGCAATTTCGCGAACAAGCTCTGGAACATCGCCCGCTTCCTCCTGCCGCATCTGCCCACGGAAGCAATCCCGATCGCCGGCGTAGATCCGAAAACGCTGACGCTCGCCGATCGCTGGATTCTGTCGCGCACCGCAGGGGCGGTCGCCGATGCGACGGCGGCGCTGGAGCAGTTCCGGCTCGACGAGGCGGCGAAGCGCTGCTTCGAGCTCGCCTGGGGGGAGCTGGCCGACTGGTACGTCGAGACGGTGAAGCCGCGCCTCGCGGCCGGCGACCAGAGCGCCCGCGCGGCGAGCGCGGTGCTGCTGCATGCCTGGGACACGGTACTGCGGCTGCTGCACCCGGTCGTCCCTTTCATTACTGAGGAGCTGTGGCAGAAGCTGCCGGGACGCCGCGCCGGGGAGCTGCTCATCGCGGCGCCCTGGCCCACGCCCGATCGGCAGCGCATCGACCCGCAGGTCGAAGCCGGGTTCGGGGCCGTGCAGCAGGCGATCACGGCGATCCGGAACATCCGGGCCGAGTACCGCGTGTCCCCGAAGGTCAAGGTCGCGGCCGCGATCCGCGCGGCGGGGCCGGCGGCGCGCGGTGTGTTCGAGTCGGAGCGCGACACGATCGTGCGCCTCGCCCAGCTCGCGTCGGTGACGTCGGACGGCGCGGCGCTGCAGGGCGCCCACGCGGTCCTGAGCGACGGCAGCGAGGTGGTGGTGGCGCTGACCGGGGCGATCGACCTCGGACAGGAATGCCGGCGCCTCTCCGATGAGCTGACGCGGCTCGACAAGCAGCTCGAGGGACTCGTGGCGAAGCTCGCCAACGAGCAGTTCATCGCCCGCGCTCCCCAGGACGTCGTGACCCGGGAGCGCCAGAAGGAGCAGGCGTGGCGCACACAGCGCGACGCCCTGGCCGGCAAGTTAGCGGCGCTCGGCTGCGGCTGATCGCGCTGGCGGGCGTGGCGCTCGGCGCCTGCGCCCGCACCGGCGAACCCCCCGGCGGACCACCCGACGTCAAAGCGCCGGTGATCATCGGCGTGTATCCCGAGTCGGGTGCCGTCGTCACCGATCTGCACGCGGACGCGGTGATCCAGTACGACGACGTCATCGACGAGGGCGGCGGCGGCGGCACCGCGGGTGGCACGACCGGTGCCGCGACGGGACTCGCGGCGAAGGTCCTGCTGTCGCCCACGCGGGGAGCCTACAAGGTGTCGTGGCACCGGTCCGCAATCCACGTGAAGCCCGCGGAAGGGTGGAAGCCGGGACGGGTGTACCACCTGGAGATCCTGCCCGGGATCTCCGACCTGCGACGCAACTCGACCAAGGCGCGGCACACCATCATCTTCAGCACCGGACCGCCGGTGCCGACGAGCGAGCTGCAAGGCACCGTCGTGCAATGGGTCGAGCAGCACATCCTGGCCAACGGGCTGGTGCGCGCGCAGCTGCTGCCCGACACGATCGCGTACCTCGCCGTCACCGATTCGGTGGGCCACTTCCGGCTCGACGCGGTCCCGCCGGGCCGGTATCTCGTCTACGCGATCGTGGATCAGAACAACAACCGGCAGCGGGACCGCCGCGAGGCGTACGATTCGACGGTGGTGACGCTCGACACGACGGCGTCGCTCGTGCTGTGGACGTTCGTCCACGACAGCATCGGACCGCGGGTGCGGCAGGTCGAGGCCATCGACTCGATCACGGCACGCCTCACCTTCTCGGCCCCGCTCGATCCCGCGCAGCCGCTCGACTCGCTCGTGCTGCGCGTCCTCGTCCTCCCCGACTCGACGCCCGTGCAGGTCGCCCGGCTCTATTCGAGCGCCGACTACGACTCCGTGACGGCGCGCGAGCGCGCCATCGCCGACTCGATCCGCGCGGCCAACGACACGACGAAGAAAGCCGCGCCGCCCCCGCAGAAGGATACGACCGCCGACACGACCGGGCGCGTCGCACCGGTCGCGCCGAAGCCGGTGGTCGATACCTCGGCGTTGCACGCGCTGCTCCGCACGCGGCCGGTGCCGCAGGACAAAATCGTGATGCGGGTCGCGACCCCTCTCAAGCCCGAAACGAAGTACTACGTCGAGGTGCGCGGCGCGCGGAATCTCAACGGCGCGCGCGCCGACGGACATACGGTGCTCACCGTTCCCAAACCCAAGCCGCCGCCGACGGCTGCCGATTCCGCGAAAGCCGCCGCCGATTCCCTGCGCCGCCGCGCGGCGCCGCGGCGCCCGCCGAAACGCCCATGACTGATCCCCGCCGCCGGCTGCCGTCGGTGGACGCCCTGCTCGCCGAGGAATCGGTCGCCGCCCTGACGGCGCGACACCCGCGCGCGCTCGTGGTGCGCGCCGTGCGCGCGGTGTTGCATGGCGCACGGGAGGACGGCGGCGCGGCCCCGGCGGACGGCTGGGGCCGGGCCGTGTCGAACCAGCTCGAACAGCTCGCGGCGCCGTCGCTCGTCCCGGTGATCAACGCCACCGGCGTCGTACTGCACACCAACCTCGGCCGCGCGCTGCTGGCCCCTGCGGCGGTGCAGGCCATGACGGCGGTGGCACAGTCCTACGCCAGCGTCGAATACGATCTGGGACGGGGCGCGCGCGGCTCGCGCCACGCCATCTGCCGCGACCTGCTGGTGGAGCTGACCGGCGCCGCGGACGCGCTGGTGGTCAACAACGCCGCCGCCGGACTCCTGCTCGCACTCTCCGCGCTGGCGCGCGGCGGCGATGCGATCGTGTCGCGCGGCGAGCTGGTGGAAATCGGCGGCGCGTTCCGCGTGCCCGACATCATGGCCCGCTCGGGCACGACGCTCGTGGAGGTCGGGACCACCAACCGCACGCATCTCGACGACTACGTCCGCGCGGTCACGCCGCGCACGCGCGCGCTGCTCAAGGTGCACCGCTCGAATTTCCGGGTCACGGGATTCACCGCCGAAGTGGGCGCGGACGAGCTCGCGCAGCTGGCGGGCGCCAGCGGCGCCGCGAGCCTCTACGACCTCGGCAGCGGACTGCTGCTCGATCTCTCGCCGTGGGGCCTCACGGGCGAGCCGACGGTGCGAGCAGCGGTGGCGAGCAAGGTGGACATCGTCGTCTGCAGCGGCGACAAGCTGCTCGGCGGTCCGCAGGCCGGCATCCTGCTCGGCAAGAAACAGGCGATCGCCGCTTGCAAGACCGATCCGCTCGCGCGCGCCGTGCGGGCGGACAAGTTCACGCTGGCGGGACTCGAGGCGACACTCGGGCTCTATAGAGATGAAGAGACGGCGCGGCGCGAAATCCCGACGCTGCGCATGCTCACTGAAGACATCGTCGAGATACGACGTCGCGGAGAGGCACTAAAAGAAGGCGTCGAGAAGAAGAGCGTCGAGAAGAAAGACGTCGAGAAGAAAAGCGTCGAGCTGATCGAGGGATTCTCCGAAGTGGGGGGAGGATCCTTTCCCGAAGCGAAGCTTCCGACCTGCTTGGTACAGCTGAAAGCTGACCGGCTGACAGCTGACAGCTTGGTGGAGCGGTTGCGGGGTGGGGATCCACCGATCATCGCCCGGATCGCCGACGACCACGTCGTGCTCGATCCGCGGACGATTCTGCCGGGGCAGGAGGAGACGGTCGCCCGGGGGATCCGGGCCGCGCTCGATGACTGACCGCCTGGGCGACGGCGCCGTCTTTCTCGACCGCGACGGCACGATCGTCGAAGAAGTCGAATTCCTGCACGACCCCGCCCTGGTCCAGCTCATTCCCGGAGCCGCCCCGGCGATTCGCCGCCTCAACGACGCACGTTGGCCGGTCGTGATGGTCTCCAACCAATCGGGAATCGCGCGCGGGCTCTACACCGTCCACGACTTCTTCGCCGTCCAGCGCCGCATCGACGAGCTGCTGCGTGCGGGGGGAGCGCATCTCGACGGCGTCTTCTTCTGTCCCCACCACCCCGACTTCACGGGACCGTGCGATTGCCGCAAGCCCGGAACGAGGCTGTTCCACGACGCGGCGACCCAGCTGGGCGGCATCGACCTCGAGCACTCGTGGTTCGTGGGCGACCGGGTGTCGGACGTGATTCCCGCGCTCACCCTCAAGGGGCACGGCGTGCTGGTGCAAACGGGGTTGGGCGCCGAGCATGCGCCCAAGGCCCGGGAGCTAGGCATCCCGGTGGTGCCCGACCTCCCCGCTGCGGTAGCTATGATCTTGACAGAATGAGCTTCGCCGCCGCGACCAGCTGATCGCGGGTCAGCCGCGCCCCCGTGATGCGCCCCGGGCTCGAGTGTTCGTAGAACGCTACGAGCGAGAGCAGGTCCCCACCGCGCTGCACGCAGAGCCCCTGCTGCCGGGCCCCCCACCCGACCGCCTTGTCCCCGACTCCCGACACCGGAACCACGGGCTGCGCCACCGGATTGTTCGAGCAGGAGGCGAACCGAAGCGCCAAGTGCGTCGCGTCGAAGTGGCCCCACGTAAAGAGCATCAGCAGCTTGCTGTCCGCTGTCGCGTAGTCACAGGTGCCTCCCGCCCCCTTGGCGGGGTTGTACGGGACGAGTTGGACTCCGGGCTTTCCTGAGATCCGGGCCAAGTCATCCGCTGTCAGAAGCTTGGCACAAACGGGATTGATCGTCCCCACCCGGTGCGCCTGGGCCGCAGCCGCTCCCGGCAGAACGAGTGTGATGGCCAGCACCGCGCTGAGTTTCATGGTCGCTCCAGAGCTCGGGTCCCTCGAAGATTGTGCGCCAGACCCCGGATCGCCAAATTCTACCGTTCTCTTTCCGCCATTCCCGACTTCGCCTGCAGGAGCAAGACGTGCGGACCACTCCGTTGCTCGTCGCGGCCGTTTGCGCCGCCAGCCCGACCCTCCTCGTCGCCCAGCAGTCGCGCCTGAACCTCGACAGCCTGCGCCGCGCCGTGGTGACGATCCACGCCCTCGACGCCGACGGCTCGTCCATGGCCAGCGGGACGGGCTTCTTCGTCTTCTACAGCGGCGCCGAGGGACTGGTGGTGACGGCGGCGCACGTGCTCGAAGGGGCGACGGGGTGCAGCGTCGAGCTGACGAACGGCGAAACGCGGCGTTGCAGCCCGGCGGCGTCCGACACGGCGAAGGACGTGATGATGCTGCTGGTCCCCGGATTGGCGCCCGCGACCCTGAAGTGGGGGTTCAGCGATCGCGCCCAGGACGGCGATGACATCACCGTCATCTCGAACCCGCTGGGCGAGCTGCCGGGGACCGTCTCCAAAGGAATCATCTCGGCGTCGCGCATCGTGAGCGGCACGAAGCTGCTGCAGATCTCGGCGCCGATTTCGCACGGCTCGAGCGGCGCGCCGGTGCTGAACGCCCAGGGCCAGGTGATCGGGATCGTGCGCAGCACGATCGAGAACGGCCAGGCCCTCAACTTCGCGACCGCCACCGACATCGTGCGCAACATGCAGATGGATCGCGCGGCGACCGCCGAAGCGCGGGGCATGATGCAGGGCGGCGTCACGGCGTCCCGGGCTCCCGCGCGGTCTGCTTCCTCGGCAGCCGTCGGCTCGGATGCGCGCACGATCGCCATCGGGCAGACCATGACCGGCACGCTCACCGATCGCGACGCGCTCTACAGCGACAGCACCTACTACCAGCGCTGGCAGTTTCGCACCACCCCGGGCCAGAACGTGACGATCGACCTCGCGTCCAGCGACTTCCGCCCTGCCCTGATCCTGCATGGCCTCGACACCTCGGTCGTGAACATCAACGGCGGGCCGGAGTGCGGCGCGCGCATCTCGCTCAATTTCCCCGGAACCGGTCCGTACGAGATCCTCGTCAACACGTCCGCCACACCGATGCGCCAGACCGGACGCTTCAGCCTGTCGCTGTCGACCGGCATCAAGCCGGTCGTGCGCCACACCGGCCGCTGCCCGCCGGGTGGCAACGGCGCGATGCACGCCATCGCCGTGGGACAGACGGTCAACGGCGAGCTGACCGACAACGACGACCTGTACGCCGACACGTCGTACTACCAGCGCTGGCGCTTCACCGCCCAGCCCGGCCAGGACGTCACGATCGATCTCGCATCGTCGGATTTCGATCCCGAGATGCTCCTGTTCGGACTCGATACGACGGTCGTGAACGACGACGGCGGGCCGGGGTGCGCCTCGCGCATCGTGCTCTCGCCGCCGACCAGTGGTCCCTACGTGATCCTCGTCAACACGACGAACACGCCGCACCGCCAGACCGGCCGCTTCACCCTCTCCATCACTCCGGGGCGGAAGCCGGTCGATCCGCCGGGGACGCGCGACTGCCAGGCGCCGCGCGGCGCCGCGTCGAGCGGCGGCGACCGCGGCATCGCCGAGGTGCACGAGCGGCACGCGATCGCGATCGGGCAGTCGGTTTCGGGGCAGATCACCTCGAGCGATGAGGAGTGGGTCGACAGCACCTACATCGAGCGCTGGACCGTGAACGGACGGGCGGGACAGACGGTCACAGTCGATCTCATGTCGAGCGACTTCGACGCCTACATGATGGTCAAAGGACCGGGCGTGCCGAGCGATCGCGATTCGGACGACGATTCGGGCGGCAAGTGCAACGCGCGGCTGGTGGTGACGTTCGCCGACGACGCGCCCTACGAGATCGACGTGAACACGCAGGGCCGCAAGTACGCGACCGGCGCGTTCGTCCTCAGCGTCACGAGCGGGGCCAAGCCGAAGTCCGACACCCCCTGCCACCCGAGTTGACCGGGGGGACCCCGCTCCGGGTCGCCGTCCTCGTCTCGGGCGGCGGCTCGAACCTGCAGGCCCTGCTCGACGCCCTCGGGCCCACCGCTCCGGCCCGCGTGACGCACGTCGTTTCCAATCGCAGCGACGCCGCGGCATTGGACCGGGCGCGGCGGGCCGGGGTGCGGACCACCGTCCTGCAGAACCCCGCGGATGCCGACGAGCTGCTCGCCGCACTGGCCGACGCCGACCTGGTCGTCCTCGCCGGATACCTGAAGCTCCTCCCCGCGCCCGTCGTGCGGCGCTTTCGCCGGCGGGCGATTAATATCCACCCGGCTCTGCTCCCCGCGTTCGGCGGCCCCGGGATGTACGGGCGCCGCGTGCACGAAGCGGTGCTGGCGAGCGGGGCCAGCGAGTCGGGAGTGACGGTCCATTACGTCGACGAGCAGTTCGACCGCGGCCCGATCATCGCGCAGCGCACGGTCCCCGTCCTCCCGGGCGACAGCGCCGATGCGCTCGCGCACCGCGTGCTCGAAGCAGAGCACGAGCTGTTGCCGCAGGTGGTGCTGGAGCTGGCGGAGCGGATTCTCAAAGAAGGAGATCCAGGATGAGGCAGGGCGGTCGGGCGGTCAGGCGGACGGGCGGTCGTCATGCGGCTGGAATCGTGTCCCTGGCCCTGTCGTTGACCGCCCGACCGGCCGACCGCCTGACCGCCCAGGACCTCCCTGGTCTCGTCACTCGCCTTGCAGCGATGACCGCTGTCTCCGGCTACGAGAGCGCGATCGCCGACAGCGTGCAGCGCCTCCTCCCCGGCGCCACGCGCGACCGGCTCGGCAACGTGGTCCTGACGCTAGGGCTAGGTGAGCCGCGTCGCCTCGTCTACTGCGGTCTCGACGAGCCCGGGTATGTCGTGGGCAACATCACCGACGACGGGTACCTGCGCCTGCGCCGCGAAGGCACCGGCCGCGGCACGAGTCCCCTGTTCGATCAACAGATCGAAGGACAGCGCGTCACGGTGTGGGGCCGCCGCGGTGGCATCCCCGGCGTGGTCGCGGTGCGCTCGGTGCATCTCACGCGCGGCCGCGCGGCCGCCGCCGATCAGCCGTTCACGGTCGACGACGCGTGGGTCGACATCGGGGCGACGTCCCGCGCGCAGGCCGAGTCACTCGGCATCCTGCTGCTGTCTCCTGTCGCTCTGACCAAACGCCCGACGCGCTACGGCCCGAACGACGGCTTGATCGCCGGTCCGTTCGCGGGACGCCGCGCCGCCTGCGCCGCGTTGCTGTTCGCCGCCTCGGGAAGCCCCAAGGTTCAGGGGACGGTCGTCGTCGCGTTCGCGGTGCAGACACTGCAGGCGGGACGGCCCGGCGTGGCAGCGCTCGCCGCGCTGCACGGGCCGTTCACCGAAACAAAGGAAGCGACCGTACAGGCGTCGTTCGATGAAACTGCGGTCGAGACCGTGTCGCTCGACGCCATTCAGAGCGTGGCCGCGGCGTTGCGCACGTGGCTTGGCCCCGATGCCGGAAATCTGCCTGACCACGTCAACCCCCTCGCGCAAACCGGCGTGCTACCCCGAGGCCCAATTGGTCCCATCGCCGAAGCGCAAACCATTCTCCGCCCGCTCGTCGAAGCCTACGGCGTCTCAGGCTCGGAAGGACCAGTCCGGGATGTCGTGTCAAGGCTGCTCCCCTCGTGGGCGAAACAGGAAACGGATACGGCCGGCAACCTGTGGGTGAAGGTGGGGACCGGCGACCCACTCGTCGTCTTCGTCGCCCACCTGGATGAAATCGGATTCCGTGTGGATTCAATTCGCGGCGACGGCACGCTCGCGCTGACGATGCGCGGCGGGTTCTTCCCCTCCCTCTTCGAAGGCAAGCCGGCGCTGGTACACGGCCCCAAGGGGGACGTGGCGGGCGTCTTCCTGCCGCGCGATTCCGGCAGTGCGGCAACACGCACGCCGCCCGCGTTGCGCGTCAGCGTCGGCGCGACCACCGCCGCGGATGCCACCGCGCTGGGCGTCGCCCCCGGGATGACGGTGACGATGCCGAAACAGTTCGTCTGGCTCGCCGGAACGCGGGCCACCGGCCGTTCGTTCGACGACCGCGTCGGGGACGCCGCTTTCATTCTGGCGCTGCGGCACCTCGACCGCACCAAGCTGCATCACACGGTCGTCTTCATCTTCAGCACGCGCGAAGAGATCGGACTCGAGGGCGCCAAGGCCGCCGCGGCTGCGCTCGGCACGTCGACCGCCCGCGTGCACGCCGTCGACACGTTCGTCTCCGCCGATTCGCCGCTCGACCCGAAGAATTTCGCCGACGCGCCGCTGGGACACGGCGCCGTGGCGCGCGCGCTCGACAACTCCTCCGTGACGCCGCTGTCGCAGCTCGACACGCTGCTGCGTGTGGCGCGCACCCGTGGCATCGCGCTGCAGTACGGCACCACCAACGGCGGCAACGACGGCTCGATGTTCGTCCCCTATGGCGTCATCGACGTGGCGATGGGGTGGCCGCTGCGCTACTCGCACTCGCCGGCCGAGGTGATCGACTTGAAGGATCTCGTGAGTCTCGGCGATCTGGTGCGCGCCGTTGCCGAGGACTGGTGAGAGCGCTGCTGTCGGTCTCGGACAAGCGCGGTCTCGTCGCGTTCGCGCGCGGGCTGTGCACGCTGGGCTGGGAAATCGTCTCCACCGGCGGCACCGCCGAAGCGCTGCGCAAGGAGCAGGTGCCGGTGATCGCGATCGAGCAGGTCACCGGGTTCCCCGAAATGATGGACGGCCGCGTGAAGACGCTGCACCCCAAGGTGCATGGCGGCCTGCTCGCGCGCCGCGCGCATCCCGGGGACCGTGCCGCACTCGCGCAGCACGACATCACGCCCATCGATCTCGTCGCCGTCAACCTCTATCCCTTCCAGGAGACGGCCGCCCGCCCCGGCGTCGCCGATCACGAAGTGATCGAGCAGATCGACATCGGCGGGCCCTCGATGCTGCGCTCGGCGGCGAAGAACCACGGCGACGTGGTGGTGATCGTCGATCCGGCGGACTACGAAACGGTGTTAGCCGATTTGCGGGCCGGTGCCGTGCCCGCGGAGCGCCGCCGCGCGCTCGCCGCCAAGGTTTTCGCGCATACGGCGGCGTACGACGCCGCGATCACCGGCTATCTGTCTGCTGGTGACGACGAGCTCCCCGCGCGGCTCGCGCTGGTGCTGGATCGCGCCCAAAGCCTGCGCTACGGCGAGAATCCGCAGCAGCATGCGGCGCTCTACGTCACCCAGGAACCGGGGATGCGGGAGCTCGTCCAGCTGCACGGCAAGGAGCTGTCGTTCAACAATCTGCTCGACGTCGACGCCGCTCTGATGGCGGTGGCGCCGTGGACGAACCGCACCGCCTGCGCGATCATCAAGCACACGACGCCCTGCGGCATCGCCCTCGGTGACTCCTGCCGCGACGCGTACACGCGGGCCCTCGCCGCCGATCCGACCTCGGCGTTCGGCTCCGTGATCGCCTTCAACACGACCGTCGATCAGGACGCCGCCCAGGCGATGGCCGATCTGTTTGTGGAGGTCGTGGTGGCCCCGAAGTTCGCCGACGATGCCGTGGCCGTCTTCTCGAAGAAGAAGAACCTGCGCGTCGTCGAGCTGCCGCTTCCCGACGGCCGCCCCTCGCTCGATTTCAAGCGTGTGCGCGGCGGCTTTCTCGCCCAGGAGCGGCCGCGGCCGGCCGACATGTTGAATGAATCCGCCTGGAAGGTGGTGACGAAGCGGTCTCCCAGCGCATCTGAATGGGACGACCTGCGCTTCGCCTGGGCGGCGGTGGGGAGCGTCAAATCCAACGCGATCCTCCTGGCCCGGGGAGCGGCCGCGATCGGCATCGGAGCGGGCCAGATGTCCCGGGTCGACGCGTCGTTTCTCGCGATTCACAAGGCGAAGGCGGCCGGCCACGACCCGAAGGGGGCGGTGCTGGCGAGCGATGCGTTCTTTCCTTTTGCGGACGGGGTATTGGAAGCGGCTCAGGCAGGCGTCACGGCGATCATTCAGCCCGGTGGCTCGGTGCGCGACGCCGAAGTGCAGGCGGCAGCGGATGAGCACGGCATCGCGATGGTGGTCACCGGGATGCGGCAGTTCCGGCACTAACCAATGCAGAATGAGCGAATGCAAAATGAAGAATAACGACTCCACGAGTTCAACTCTGCATTCTTCATTCATCATTCTGCATTCCAGCCGCCCGCCGTACATGTGGGCCGCGGCCGTCGCCGCCGGCGTGCTTGCGTTGTACCTCCTCACGCTCGCGCCGACGACGCAGTTCTGGGACGCCGCCGAGTACATCACGGCGGCGCACGCATTGGGCATCCCGCATCCTCCCGGCAGCCCGCTGTTCGTGCTGCTCGCCCACGTGTGGGGCCTCCTCCCCCTCGCGGCGGATTACGGAGCACGGATCAACATCTTCGCCGCAGTGACGAGTGCGTTGGCCGCCGGGTTCTGGTTCCTGATCGGCGACCGCTGGCTGCGCACGATCATCCCGGCGGCCCTGCCGCGGCGGCTCGCGGCGCTCGCGGGGACGCTCGTCGGAGCGACCGCGTTCAGCGTCTGGAACCAGTCGGTGGTGAATGAGAAGGTCTACACGGTGAGTCTTCTCTCCGTGGCGCTGATTCTCTGGATCGCGCTGCGCTGGGCCGAGGCACCGGCCGGCGAACGCAGCGACCGGCCGCTGCTCGTCATCGCGTACCTGCTCGTATTGACCAGCGCCAACCATTTGATGGGCGTGCTGGTCGCGCCGGCCGTGCTCGTGCTCGTGTTGTTGACGGAGCCGCGCGTGCTGATCCGCCCGCGCTTCCTCGGCGCGCTGGCCGGCGTGATGATCGTCGCGGCGTCGGCGTACCTCTTCATGCCGATCCGCGCGCACCTCGACCCGTACCTGAATCAAGGCAACCCGACCACCTGGCCGGCGCTGCGCGACGTGCTGACGCGGGCGCAATTCGGCAAGCCATCGCTACTCGACAATCCGATGTATCCGGCTGGGGCGCTGAACCCGGGGCGCTCGCTGCTGCTCGTCGGCCAGCAGATCCTCAATTACGTCCAGTACTTCACGTGGCAGTGGGGGCGGGACTGGTCTGCGCCGGTGCAGCAGCTGCTCGCCGTCCTGTTTGCCGGTCTCGGCCTCGTCGGCGCGCGGCGCCACTGGCGCGCCGACCGGACGAGTGCCGCGACGATGACCGCGCTCATCGGCACGCTCACGCTGCTGCTCGTTTTCTATCTCAACTTCAAGTGGGGATACTCGCAGCCCTACACCACGCCGGGCCTCGCCCACGAAGTGCGCGAGCGCGACTATTTCTTCATCGTGTCGTTCTCGGCGTGGGGCGTGTGGGTCGGGATGGGGCTCGCCGCGATCGGAGAATGGCTCGCGCGCGCGCGCGACCACGCGCCGGCCCCTGCCGCGCCCGCGCTGCGGCGTTGGGCGGTGGCCGTGCCGGTGCTCCTGCTGGCCCTGATCCCGCTGGCGGGCAACCACGACAGCGCGTCGCGCCGGCACGAGACCATCGCCCGCGACTACGCCCACGACGTGCTGCAGTCAGCCGATCCCTACGCCGTGATCGTCACCGCCGGGGACAACGACACGTTCCCGCTGTGGTACGCGCAGGAGGTGGACGGCGTGCGGCGCGATGTGACGGTGCTCGTGACGTCGCTGGGGAACCTGGGATGGTACCTGAAACAGATGAACGAGCGCCCGCTCGCGACGTTCGATGCGAGCACGGCGCCGGCGCTGTATCGCGGCCGCTCGTGGCCCAAGCCGACCACGCCGTGGCTCGCCAACTATTACCGCGCCGCGACGGATACGCTCCCCGAGTACACGCCGGTCGAGCACCCTCTGGCCGGCCGGCTCGGGAACCTCGACGTGTCGATCGATCCCGCCCAGCTTCCCATCCCGGGCTACCTTTCGCGGGTCGACCTGGCGATCCTCGAGATGGTGAAGCAGCAGGTGGGCCGGCGGCCGATCTACTTTTCAGGCACCACCTCGACGTATGGCGAGCAGCTCGGACTGGGGCCGTACCTCGTGACGGAAGGGATGCTGCGGCGCCTCACGACGGCACCCGTCACACCCAACGACTCGATCCGGGTGAGCCAGGTGCAGCGGCGCTTCGTCAACGTCCCGCGGACGACGCGGTTGGCGTTCGAGGTGTACCATGGCGCCAGCGCCGCCCGGCAGCGCCCCAAAGGATGGGTGGACCGTGCATCGGAGAACAGCCTGCTGCCCTACATTCTGACGTACGACACGCTGGCCGAGCTGCTGCACGATTCCGACCCGGCAAAAGCGTCTCAGGCGCTCGAGCTGGCGCGTGCGACGCTCGCGAACACCGATTATCCGTTCGACCTGACGCCACCGACAGCGACGCAGCCGACCGCTCCCCGAGCGCGTTGACCGCCCTCACGGAACCCCACTCGACATGACCGACGCCACGACCGCGACGCAGCAGGAACGTCCATCCTATCTCTGGGCGCTCTTCGTCTTCCTCGGCACGCTCGCCCTGTATGTGGCGACGCTGGCGCCGACGACCCAGTTCTGGGATACCTCGGAATACATCGCCGCCGCCAAGGTGCTCGGCATCCCGCATCCGCCCGGGAATCCGCTGTTCACGATGCTGGCGCACACGTGGGGGATGATCCCGCTCGCGGCCGGGTATGCGATGCGGATCAATCTGTTTGCGGCGACGACGAGCGCCATCGCGGCGGCGTGCTGGTTCCTCGTGGGCGAGCGGTTCCTGCGCACCATCGTCCCCGTGCGCACGCCGCGCCGCCTCGCGGCGCTCGCCGGCGCCCTCGTGGCCGCCACCTCGTTCACCGTCTGGAACCAGTCGGTCGTGAACGAGAAGGTGTACACGCTGAGCCTGCTCTCGATCGCGCTGATCCTCTGGTTCATCGTGCGCTGGGACGATCAGGAGCCCGGCGCGGCGCACGACCATTACCTGCTGCTCATCATGTACCTCCTCGCGCTGACCTCGACCAATCACATGATGGGCGTGCTCGCGGGGGCGGTCCCGGCCGTCCTGCTGTGCCCGCCGCTGTTGAATCGCCGGGCGTCGACCGAGGACGGGCGCAATACCGAGTGGATGTTGTGGATGGCGTACTGCACGGTGCTGGGCATGCTGTTATCGCTTGGCATGGAAAACAACATCCTGATTTACGGCGCCGCGGCGCTGTACATCACCGTGCTGATGGTGACGATCTTCACCGGGAACTGGCGCTTCACGCTCGCGCTCTTCGGCGTCATGCTGGTCGGACTCTCGGTGTTCGTGTTCCTCCCTATCCGGGCGCACCACTATCCCGCCATCAACGAGGGAGAGCCGACCACCTGGCAATCCTTCCTCGACGTGCTGCAGCGCAAACAGTACGGGAAGCCGTCGATCTTCTCCGATCCGCGCTATCCCGACGGACCGGGCAACCCCGGTCGCACGCCGCTGCTGTTCATTCAGCAGATTCTCAACTACTTCCAGTACTACGGCTGGCAGTACGGCCGCGATATGGCGGATAACGTCCGTGGCGCCCTCGCCGTCGTGTTCGGGTTCCTCGGCCTGCTGGGCGCCTATCGCCACTGGAAGGCGGACCGCCGTCAGGCGATCGGGATGATCGCGCTGATGTTCTTCCTGACGTTCGCGCTGATTTTCTACCTCAACTTCAAGAGCGGCTTCTCGCAGCCGGTCGAAACGGTCGCCCGCGAGGTGCGTGAGCGCGACTACTTCTTCGTCTGCTCGTTCGCGTTGTGGGGGATCTGGGTCGGCGTGGGGCTCGCGACGCTGATGGAGTGGGTGGCGGACTGGCTGCAGGATCGCGTCCCGGACGAGTCGCTGCGCTGGAGCTACGCGCTCCCGGTCCTGCTCGTGGCCTTCATCCCGCTGTACACGAACCACCTCACCGCGAGCCGTGCCAAAGAGACACTGGCGCGCGATTTCGCCGTAGATCTACTGAATTCCGTCGAGCCGTACGGAATCCTGGTGACGGCGGGCGACAACGACACCTTCCCCCTGTGGTACGCGCAGGAGGTGGAGGGCGTGCGGCGCGACGTGGTCATCATCAACCTGTCGCTCGCCAACACGGACTGGTACCTGCGCCAGATGCAGCGCCGGCCGGTCGAGACGTACGATGCCGCTGCCGGGCCGGCGATCTACCGCAACCGCACCTGGCCCAGGCCCGAGGGGAAGGTGCTGAGCTTCTCCGACCAGCAGCTCGACAGCATGCAGCTCTACTATCCGCTCGATAAGAAGCAGGTGCTGACGTTTGGCAACGTGCAGGTGACGCTCGATCCCGACCAGGTGCATCCGCTGGGCAACGGGCAGGGCTATCTCGAGCGCGCCGACGTCGTGGTGCTGGGCGCGATGCGCGACCAGCTGGGCAAGCGGCCGATCTACTTCTCCCGCACCGTGGGGACCTACGCCGACGAGTTCGGCCTCACCCCCTGGCTCGAAGGCAACGGCTTCGCCCGCGCGCTGCGCCTGACGCAGCTGGCCGCCAGCGACAGCATCGTGCCGATGCCGGGCTTCGGCTTCGTCAACGTGACGCGCTCCAAGGCGCTCGGCTTCGACGTGTACCACTTTGCCGCCGCGGCGCGGCCGCGGCCGCGCGGCTGGGTCGACCGCCCGTCGGAAGGCATTCTCGTGACCTATGGGTTGATTTACGAAGTGCTCGCGCAGGCGTTGCAGAAAAGCGATCCGACGGATGCCACGCGGGCGATCGCCATCGCCGATTCGATCACGAAGAACAGCCGCGAGTTCCGCGCCAGTATCACGCAGCAGCAGGCGCCGCAGCTCCAGCCGTCGAGCCGCTGACGCCGGCTGGACGGCGCGGGCGCGGACTTGGGCGCGCCCTGCTACGACGTCACCCGGTATCGCACCGCCATCCCGGCGGCGTTGTGGAACGAGACGTGGCAGTGGAACAGCCACGTCCCGACGTTGTCGGGGAGCATGTTGGCGGTGACCATCCCCATGAAGCTCAGGGTGAGCACGTCGGTCCGCATCCCGCCCACGAGCACCGTGTTGCCGTGCCAGTGGGGGGCGTGCACGTCGAAATCGTTGGTCGAGGACATGACGTACCAGCGCACCCGCTGACCCCTTCTGACCGTCAGTGCCCCGACCGGCATGCTGCCGTGGATGAACCCGTTGATCGTGAACTTCACGAACCAGGGGTAGGCGGCGTCCGTCTCGGAGGGATTCGGGATCGGGGCCCAAAGTCGCAGCGAATCACGGGGCGGCAGGTTCTGATCCCTCAGCCAGTTGAAATTCTCCTCGACCTGGGCGAACGCCGTCACGAACTCGCGATCGACGTCCTTGGGCGTGCCATCGGGGCGCGCCATGGTGCGCGCCGTGATGATCATCGCGCCGAGCAGCCCCGAGTTGATGTCGCGCACTTCGTCGACGTGGGAGTGGTACATCCACATGACGGAGCTGCCGTCCATCGGTCCCGGACCGGCCCGCGCCGGCACCGGCCAGACGTAGACGAACGTGCCTCCCGGCGGCACGCCATCGCCGATGCGCCCGTCCCCCGCCCCGTCGTTGTAGGGCGCGCCTTCCGAGGGCTTCTCGTAGAACACGCCGTGCGGATGCATGCTGAACGGCCGGTGCCCGTTGTTGCGGAACACGACGCGAATCGTGTCGCCCACCACGGCGCGGATCACAGGTCCCAGGAACCCGAGATGCTGCCACTCGGCAGGACGGGGCTTCAGCGTCTGGAACGTGCTGTCGGTGTACTCGCGATACAGCACCTTCTGGTAGATCGTGCTCACGGGGCGCGCCGCGGCCGTCGCGAAGAACGCCGAGTCGGCGTAGGGCCGGCCGGCGATCTCGTCGCGC
Organism: uncultured Gemmatimonadaceae bacterium; assembly: GCA_964641815.1. GTDB lineage: Bacteria > Gemmatimonadota > Gemmatimonadetes > Gemmatimonadales > GWC2-71-9 > DASTHG01. The sequence goes on from CAZXKN010000133.1 coordinate 21,623, forward strand.
CCGCCGGGATCGTAGTCCCAGGCCACCTCGTCGGCAGCGATGTAGTAGGTGCGCGTCCGCGGCGCCACCGTCTGCTGGGCCCGGAGCGGCATGGCAGGAGTTACCACGATCGAGAGCATCACAAGCGCGCGCATATCACCCCCAGGAGTGCTTTGGCCTTGTCGTAGTCGGCGGCAGCGAGGTTGATGCCCACGAGCACGTCGCCCTTCACCGCCATGAGCAGCGTGCCGTGCAGCAGCGCCGCATGATCCCAGGGACCTGCGAGCGCCGTGTCGGTGCGGAGTCCCACCGTCGCCGCGGCTCCCGAGTTGCCGGTGATCATCTTCATGAGTCCGCCGATCGCCGCCTGCATGTCGGCGGACGGGTGCAGCGTGTCGAGCGGCGTACTCGGAGGCGTGCCGAGGATCCCGCCCACCGTCGCCATGCCGTGCGTCAGCATGCGGTAGCTCTTCTGGCCGCTCTGCCAGGTGAACTCGACGGGATAGGTGCGATCGCTTCCCGCCTCCACGACGCGATACGTGCACGACGTCGGCGGCGAATCGGACGACGGCGCGGCGGCGAGCGGGCCGATCGCCGCCTCCACCTCGGCCCGCGGCGCGAGATCGCAGGCGGCGGCGGGATGCGCTTTCGGCTGAGGCGCCAGGGCCACCGCCTTGGCGCCGTCATAGGCGAGCGGATGGGCGAAGCGTGGCATGATGATCCGCGCCAGCGCCAATGCGTCCTCCTGCCGGCCGCTCGCGCCGCTCACATCGATGCTCACCTGCGCGTCGCCCCGCGTCGCGAACAGCGACCCGCCGGGGATCCAGGTGGCCTGGTCCCACGGGCCGGCGGGTCCCTGCTGCATCACCCGGTGCACCAGCGTGTCGAATCCGGGGTCGGCCTTGGAGAGGACGCCGCCCAGGGCGTTGGGCACACCCTGCAGCACCTGGCCCACGACGTGGCCGCCATGCCAGGTCGGCCGCACGGTCACCTCGCGGCCGTCCGTGCCGCGGTACATGCATTGGTCGCCGCGCACGTCGGGGGTGCCATCGCTGGCGCGGTAGGGCGGTGACGCGAGCGGACCGACGTACGGCGCCGCTTCGCCCATTGTCAGAAGAGTGCAAGGGTCGTGCGCCGTTGCGACTTGCATCCCGACGCAGCCCGCGCACAGCACCGCGGCGATGCAAAGGAGTAGAGGTCGTTTCATGGACAGCCAATCTGAGAGCGCTGCGTCTCTCGAGCGTTAGCGCACCGTTGATTGCTGGGCGAGCGGGGGGTCCCTACATTCGAAGGCTCATGATCGAGCTCAGTCTGCTGGGCCCGCACGCCCTGAAGGACGCCGCGGGACGCGAGCTCACGTCCTTGCTCGGGCAGCCGAAGCGGTTCGCGCTCCTCTCTTACCTGGCGATCGAGGGTGGCTCGGGGCGTGGCTACGTGCGGCGCGACACCCTGGCCGCCATGTTCTGGCCCGAGCTGGACCAGTTCGCCGCCCGGCGGGCCCTTCGCAACACCCTCTACCACCTGCGCGAAGCGCTCGGCGAGGACACGATCGTCACGCGCGGGGACGATGGCGTGGCGATCGACTCCACCCGGCTGACGTGTGACGTGACGCGGCTCGGGGAGGCCGTCCGCGCAGAGCGTTTCGAAACGGCGGTCGAGAGCTATCGCGGGGAGCTGTTGGCCGGGCTGCATTTCGCCAACGCGGGCGAGGGCTTCGAGGAGTGGCTGTCCGCCGAGCGCCGGCGCGTGACGGAGCTGGTGATGCGCGCGGTGGGGAGTCTGATCGAGCGCGAGGAGCGTGCCGGCAATCTCGCCGCAGCCGCTCGTTGGGCCCAGCGCGCCCGCGCGCTCGCTCCGAGCGACGAAACCTGGCTGCAGCTGCACGACACGCTGGCGCGGCGCCTCGCCGCGGAGCTCGACGCCCAACCCCTCGCGACTGCCGCGCCGCGCCCACCCGCTCCCGTCACCGCACCGGCAGCGGCGGAGGCACCGGTGCCCGCCCGTCCGCGCCGCATCGTGGCCTGGGCACTGGCACTCGCCGCCGTGTTCGTGACGGCGTTCCTGGTGCGCGCCGCAAACGCCAGCCACCGGCACGCGACCGCCGTGCCGCAGCGGGTCCTCGTCCAGGTGTTCGACGATCGCACCGGAGACCCGGCGCTCGGCGCACTGGGACGCATGGCCCAGGATTGGCTTGCACAAGGGATCCTGCGGACGCATCTCGTGGACGTGGTCGACCCGCGCGCGGTCGTCCAGCAGAACCGCGCCGCGGGAAGCGCGGTCGCTCCCCTCACACTGGCCCGCCGCACCGGCTCCGCTCTCGTGGTGTCGGGGAGCTACTATCGCGAGGCCGACACGGTGTTCCTCGAGGCCTCGATCACCGACGCGCAGAGCGGCCGCCTCGTGCGGGTCGTGGGACCGGTCGCGTCGAACGCCCGGACCGTTGTCGCCGGGCTCGACGAGCTGCGCTCGCGCGTCATGACGGCGCTCGCTACGCTGGTGGACGCGCGCTCCACCCAGAGCCTCGACCGCAGCGCTGAAATCCCGCCGTTCGACGCATACCAGGCGTTCATCGACGGGGACGACGCCGCCTGGCACGGCGACGGCCCGCGCGCGGAAGCACTGTTCCTCCAGGCGGCGCACCGCGATCCCTTGTTCACGGCAGCAGCCATTGCCGCGGCCGGGGTGGCGGCGAACTCCAACCAGTGCGCCACCGTCGACTCGATCGCCCAGGCGCTCGCGGCGCGGCATCAAGGGCTCGAACGCATCGATCAGCTGTCGCTCGAAATCGCGGTGGCGAGGTGCCACGGCCGCAACGAAGAGCTGTTGCGACTGGCGCTCGAGCGCGCCGATCTGGCGCCGCGCACCTCGAGCCTGCAGCTCGCCGCGGCTGCCGCGGCACTGTGGGCCAATCGTCCGGCCCGGGCCCTCGACATCTTCGAGCGTCTCGACCCGGAGACGGACCTCGGCTGGAGCACGGACACGACGCACTTGGACTACTGGTGCGGCCTCACCGAAGCCCTGCACCTGCTCGGGCGGCACGAGGAGGAGCTGGCGACGGCCGACCGGGCGCCGCGCAGCGCGCCGCTCACCCGCGACTGGCTGCGCGCCCGCGCCCTTGCCGCGCTGGCACGTCCCACCGCGGCCCTGCTGCTGCTCGACAGTGCGCTCTCGCTCCCCGTCGAAACGGCCAACCGCATCGGCCTGGCACCGGGAACGGATGGACGGCCGCAATACGATGCGACGCCCGGGTGGATCGCCTGGTGGATCGCCCACGAGCTGGCGGTGCACGGCGATACCATCGCGGCGCGCCAGGCCGCCACGCGCGGCCTGACCTGGTATCGCGGCCGCCCCGCTGAGGAGCGCGCGACATTCGAAGAACGGCTCGTCGCCGCGTGGTCCCTGGAAATCGTCGGCGCCTTTGCGGACGCCGATCGTCTCGCCCGGCAGCTGTTGCGCGAGGATTCGACCAACGTGGATGTGCGGGGGGAGCTGGCCGGGCTGGCCGCGGAACGGGGCGATACGCTGCGGGCCGATTCGCTCGATCGCTGGCTCGCCCGGCAGCCGGTCGCGCGGGTCAGCTGGGCGGCGAGCATGTACCGGTCGCGCCTCGCGGCGCTGCTGGGCCGGCGCGACAGCGCGTACGCACGCGCCGTGGAAGCGTGGGACGAAGGAACGTGGCCGATGTGGTTCCACCAGGAGCCCGCGTTCCTGCCGCTCGGCGGCCGCCGCGACTACCTCGCGCTGACAGCGCCGAAAGACTGACGGTAGGGTAAGCCAGTAACCGTTTCACAAGAGAGGCACACGATGCTGTCCCGTTTCGTCCGCTGCGCCGCGCTCGCGCTCGGCGCCGTTCCCCTCGCCGCCCAGCGCCCCTCGGGCGTTGTCGGCGCCTACGTCCCGCCGCGTGTCTGGCCCCAGGAGGCGCGCCGCTTCGACCTGCTGCACCAGACGATGCGCATCAGCTTCAACCCGGCGCAGCGCGAGCTGCTGGGCCAGGTCACCACACGGGTGGCGATCACCACCGCGACCGACACAGTGCGCCTCGATGCCGAAAACCTGACCATCGACAAAGCGACCGATGCCCGGGGACGGGTGCTCAAGTTCACGTTCGACACGAGCCACGTCACCGTACGGCTGGGCCGTCGCGCCGCCGCCGGCGATAGCGTCGAGTTCACGCTCACCTACCACGGCTTCCCCGAGCGCGGGCTGTACTTCGTCCCGCGCCGCAACGTGATCTGGAGCCAGGGCGAAGCCACCGAAACGCGCGCCTGGATCCCGACCTACGACTATTCGAACGACAAGACGACCTGGGACTTCTTCGTCACCGCCGACTCAGGGCTCGTGGTGCTGTCCAACGGGCGTCTCGTGGACGTCACGCCGGCCCCTGCCGGGAAGCAGCGCATCTGGCACTGGACGCAGGAAAAGCCTGCGTCGACCTACCTCTACTCGGTCGTGATCGGGCCGTTCGTGATCCTCAAGGACCAGTGGCGCGGCATTCCGGTCGAGTACTACACGTATGCCGACACGACGAACTCCGCCTGGCGCTCCTTCGGCGAAACACCGTCGATGATCGAGATCTACTCCCAGGTGCTGGGCGTGCCGTTCCAGTGGGCCAAGTACGATCAGTCGATCATTCCCGATTTCACCTACGGCGGCATGGAAAACGTATCGGCGACGACGCAGACCGACCTCGCGTTGACACCCGCCGGCAGCATGCCCGAAGGCGATGCGCGCGGCCTCGTCGCGCACGAGCTGGCGCACCAGTGGTTCGGCGACCTCACCACCACCGCCGACTGGGCCGATATCTGGCTCAACGAAGGCATCACCACCTACATGGAGTCGGTGCAGAACGAGAAATCGCGCGGCTGGGACGCCGCCGACCTCGAGTGGGGCGACCAGCAGCAGGCCGCGATGGACGCCGACAAGAACGAAGTGCGCGCGCTCGTGTGGGGGAAGTACATGGGCACCGACCCGATCGCGCTGTTCTTCAGCGGGCACGTCTACCCCAAGGGCGCACAGGTCGCCCATCAGCTGCGCCGCCTGCTCGGCGACTCGCTGTTCTGGGCCGGCATGCACCGCTTTCTCGTCGACAACGCCTTCAAACCCGTCACGACGCCGGATTACGCGATCGCGATGGAGAAGACGTGCAATTGCGATCTCGACTGGTTCTTCGACCAGTGGGCGTACGGGATCGGCTATCCCCAGGTGAAGTTCGCGCGGCACTGGGATGCGCCGACCAAGACGCTCCATGTCACCGTCGAGGAAACGCAGCCGATCGACTCGCTCCACCCGCTGTTCCGCTTCCCCGCCACGATCCGCGTGATCACCCGCGACTCGGTGGTGCGCCACGAGATCATGGTGACGAAGCAAACCGAGACGTTCGCCATTGCCCTGCCCTCGGAGCCCCTGTCGTTCCGGTTCGATGAAGGCGGCTGGCTGCTCGGGACGGTGCGCGGCGATCTCTCGAACGCAGAGCTGGCACAGCAGGCGAAGCACGACCTCGACGTGCGCGGGCGGCGCTGGGCGCTGCAGCAGCTCGCCGAGCAACATGACTCGACCGCCGCGGAGGCGCGGCGCTTCGTCGTCCTGAACGAGCACGAAGCGACGCTGCGTCAGGAAGCGCTGGCGTCGATGACGCACGACTCGAATGACGCCACGCACGCCGTCGTGCTCGCGGCGCTGAAAGATGCCGATGGCCCCACGCGCGCGACCGCGCTGGTAGCGCTGCGCGGGCTGGACGGCTCGATGGCCGTGCTGCTGGCGCCCGGGCTGTTCCAGACCGATCCCAACAACCAGGTGAAGCAGGTGTCGCTCGGCACGCTGGGTCGCTTGAAGCTCCCCGAGTCGATCGACCTGCTCGTGAAAGCCTCACTGCCCGACGAGCCGTTGGGCCTCCGCTTCACCGCGGTCAACTTCCTCGGTCGCAGCCGCGACGCCAAGGCCGAGGACGCGCTCGAGCGGCTCACGGCGCCGAGCGAGGATCGCAACCTGCGCACCGCGGCGCTCGACGCCCTGGCGGCGACGGGCGACAGCGCGCGAGCGGCGCAGGTGGCGCTGCGGCTCGTGGCCGATCCCGATCCACTGTTCGCCCAGTCGGCGGTGGCGGACGCCGCCAAGGTGGGCGGCGCGAGTGCGCGCGCGGCGCTGAGCGCGGCGCTCCCCAAGGAGTCGCGGGTGTTCGTGCGGTTGGCGATTCAGAACGCCCTGAAGCCACCGCAGGCGGCGGCGCACTAGGCAGGACCTCGCCTAGTCGTAGCTGGCGACGAGGAGATACAAGAGGTACGTCCCAGCGGCGCCGAGACCGGTGAACACCACGCCGGGGATGCCACCGATCTCGACGCCCAGGGACAGCCGCGGGTGGTAGCGGGTGGCCGTGAGGCACCCCGCAGGGCTGCAGCTCACGGCGCTGGTCCAGCGCAGCGCTTCCGGCCGTGCCGCGAACGCGAGTCCGGGGTTCGGGCTCCAGCGCACGAGACCCGTGATCGAGCCGCTCGCGATATTGCCGGTAGTGCTCACGAGCGGCGTCCCGACGGCGACGTCGAGCGCGGCCGATGCCGTGAGCCAGCGGCGGTAGCGCAGCTCCGGGCCCAGCAGCAGCCCCGCCCGGTCGAAGGTCGCGAACACCGATCCTCCGACCGCGTCTTTCTGCCCCACATTCACCATCGCGCCCCAATCGGCGACCTCTCGATAGGGCGCATCCCCCCAATCATCCCTGCCGACCAGCAGGTAGGCGCCGAAGTTGGTGAGCAGGAATGTCCCGCAGTCGGCCTTGGGCCGGGCGTGGTAGCAGAGGGGAGCGGCGGCCTGGGCGGACAGGGCGACCGGACCTGCCAGGAGCAGCGAGAGCATCGTCACAGCACGCATGTGAGTCCCACTTTCTCAAACGGCTTTCAAGGAGATCGCGACGACGGCGGCGAGAACTGCCCAGGGCTGTTCTTCGTAGATGTAGTGACCGCTCCCGGGAACGCTGTCGATCGTGAAGGATGGCAGGCCGGTTCGCAGCTCCGCGACGTCTGCCGACGGGACCACACCTTCGTGCGGCGCGGTGCCGATGAGCAGGCGCACCGGACAGTGAACCGCGCCCAGGTGGGGTACCAGGCGCTCGGGCTCGCGCGCCTCGGCCATGCGCAGGAACGCTTTCAGCGTGCCGTCGAGGTCGGCGGCAGCCCCCGCGGTGTAGCCGTTCACCACCGAGTCCGTCACACAGCTCGTATCGCCCGACGCCGCCACGAGGCTGCTGCGGATCGCCCCTCGCACCCGTCGCATCCCGCCGAACCACTTGATCCAGGGAGCGAATCGCATCGCTCGGCGGAAGCGGGGAGTCGCGGCTTCTTCGGCGGGGCCTCCCTCCAACGAGACAATGGCGCGGACCAACGCCGGATGCCGGTACGCCAGGCGATACGCCATCGACGCGCCGAGCGAGTGGGCCACGACGATGACGCCCCCGACGGCGAGGGTGTCGAGGACACGCGCGATGCGGTCCGCCTGCGCGGTGAGCGAGTAGTCGCCATCCGGCGGGCGCGCCGAGGAGCCTACGCCGAGCGGCTCGATCACGATCGCCCGGAAACCCGCGGCCGCGAGCAGCGGCACCAGCTTGCGGAATCCGAACGCCGAGCCGAACAGTCCGGGGATGAGCACCACGGGCTGTCCCGACCCCGTGACTTCGACGTGCAGCCCATCGGCCGCAGAGACAGGCAGCGAACGTACGGGTCCACCAGCCAGCAACACCAATGCGAGCACCCACATGGCGATCAATCCTTCGCGACCAACGAGACGACTCCAGGCGCTGGGGCGCGATGCGCAGCGCGAGAGCGGCGCAGCCAGCCGAGCGCGTGCACGATGCCCGTGCGTCCAACGATCAGGAGCGACATGCCGACGGTCCCGCCCAGCAGCAGGGCCGGGGGGAAGTGCACCAGCCAACCAAACCCGGCGATCAACAGGAATCGCGGCAGGCGTCCCACGGCGGTTGCGCTGACGAACTTCCACAGCGGGTACCGGGCCAGCGGCGCCAGCACCCGCACCACCGAATCCGGCAACGGGGTGAAAATCACGAACGCCGTGGTCCAGAACGGCGCCTTGAGAAACGCGTCGATGCTCCAGCGCACGCCGCGGCGTTGTTTCGTCGCGGACAGCGCGGGCAGCGCGGCGACCCAATCGATCACGCGATAATTCACCGCCTCGGAGAGCGTGGCGCCCGCCGTGCCGATGAGCGCCAGCAGCCACGCCGGATACACGCGCGCGTAGTAGAGCAGTGTCGCCTCATACGCCGTCGGGAGAAATGGCGACAGCGGGCCATGCACGAAGATCGTGATCCCGAGAAAGGCGAGCAGTCTCACATGATCCATCCGGCGTAGCGCCACACGACGACCGCGAACACCAGACCCTCGAGCACCAGCGCCCACGGCTGGCGGTAGTAGCCGACGTACATCGAGCGCCCCCAGTACCCCGTGTTCTTCCAGAGATTGAATGAGAACCGCCTGGCGCTGAACGGCAGCAGCAGCGGAATGCCGGTATCGGTGGGCATATCCGCGATGACGTGGGCGATGATGCTCAACAGCGCCAGGGCTCCCAGCCACGGGCCGAAGAGCAGCGCGGCGAGCGCGCCGACCAGGCCGCAGAACACCAGGCTGTGACTCCAGGTGCCGTGGAACGACGGCGTGGCCCAGCCGGCGCGGATGACGAGGGAATCGGCGTTGGGAAGAAACTGCGCCGCACCGACGACCGCGAACGTCTCCGGACGCGGGTCCAGCGACGCGATCGCCAGCGCGATTCCGAGGTGCCCGAACTGCATGGTGTCTCCCGGTGGAGGTGCCGGGACGTTGGGGCGAGCCCCTCAAGCCGATCTCAAGACGCGGCCAGCCTGCCTTGCTGGCCACGGAGCCCAAACCCTACATTGCGAATCCTCATGAACGTCACACGCGCGCTCGGTTGTGTTGCCGCCCTGTGGGCCCTGTGCGGGTGCAGCGGATCGGCAGACCCGTTTTCGGCGAGAGCGTTGACCATTACCGGCGGCAACCTGCAGACCGGGTGCCTGCTCGCTCCGCTCCCCGAGTCGCTCGAGGTCACGCTGACGGGGAGCAGCGGCGAACCGCTCGCCGGCGAGCCGGTGACGTGGCGGGTGACGGGCGGCTCGGCCGCACTCTCGAGCACGGTCCGCACGACGGACCCGGCGGGGAAAGCCCGCGTGCAGCTCGCCCTCGGGCTGGCGTTGTCGCCCATCGCGGTCACCGCGAGCGCCGGCGGCGCGCCCGCCGTGTCCTTCGCGGCCGCGGGTAGGGTCGCGGCCTACGGGCTCGGGCAAACCACATCCAGCGCGTTGAACGGGAGCAGCTGCACGTTTCAGGGCGGTGGTCCGTTCGACGCCTACGCCTTGAGGCTGTCAGGCGCGCAAACCTTCACCGTGTCATTGTCCGCTGATTCCTTCGACGCGACGCTCGAGGTGGTCGACGAGGGCTTCGCCCTGGGTGGCGCGTTCAATCTCGACAGCGTGCCGGGAAAGGGAGTCACGAATTCGTTTCTCAAGATGATCGCGACCGCTGGCGCGTATGGCATCGCCGCAGGCGGGCAGAGTCTCGGGGCGGCAGGGCCGTACACGCTCACGACGGCCGCCGTGGCGGTCTATGCGGACAGCTGCCTCTACAACATCTGGGTGACCCGCGGCATCACCACCCAGCAGGCGCTGAAGTCGACCGACTGCGTGGACGGCAGCGGCCCGTACTACTTCGACCCGTTCCAGCTGATACTTGTGTCCGGCCAATCGGTCACGATCACGGAGAGCTCAACCGCGTTCGACGCCGAGCTGTTCGTCCATTCGTCCTCGGGCAACGCGGTGTTCGATGACAACAGCGGCGGTGGCACCAATGCCCGCCTCAGCTACACGAACACGTCGACGGGGGCCGAAGTACTCTTTATTCTGCCATCGACCGCTGCCGTGGGCGCGACCGGTGCGTACACCCTCACGATCGATCCGCCGGCAGCAGTCGTGCGTTGATGCGGCGTTGACGAGCCCCTCCTGGCTTGCCGGACATGGAGACCGATCCCTACATTGCCGGTATGGCTGCCGCGATGCCGCTGACCGCCGACGAGCTGCTGCATCTCAACCTCCCCGACAAGCGAACCGAGCTGGTGAGAGGCGAGCTCGTCGTCCGCGAGCCGGCGGGATTCCAGCACGGCGTGGTGGCGATGAATCTCGCCATTGCGATCCACACGTTCGTTCGCGCCCACCGGCTCGGCACTGTCCTTGCCGCGGAGACCGGCTTCAAGCTGTTCACCAATCCGGACACCGTCCGGGCACCCGACGTCGCATTCATCCGGGCAGATCGCGTCCCTACGCCGCCGCCACGAGGATTCCCGGCGATGGCCCCCGACCTCGCCGTCGAGGTGCTGTCCCCGGACGACCGCCCGGGTGAAGTCTTGCAGAAGGTTGCGGACTGGCTGAATGCCGGCGTCAGATTGGTCTGGGTGGTCGATCCCAGGCGCCGGATAGCCCGCGTGTATCGACCAGACGGCGTCGACTCGCAATTGACCGAGCGCGACGCGCTCGATGGCGAAGACGTGCTGCCCGGATTGGCGATTCCGGTCGGCGACGTGTTGTAACGCAGCCAGGAAAACTCCGCACGAGTCGACCGCCCCCGTTCGCGGACTGAAGTCCGCGCTCGGCGCTGGCGCGATACGCCATGAATGGCGCTCACGCCGAGTCTTTCAAGACACGTCGCCGCAGGCGCCGAGCGGCGGCTTCAGCCGCCGAACGAGCGACGGCTTGTGCAGGCGTCCCCTAGCGGCCGCTGCGCTCCCGGTAGCGCCGCGCCTGTCCCGGCGTCACCATCTCCTGCAGCAGAATGGCGCGCTCGATCGGCGCCGCAAACGCATAGCCGCGTGCGTCAACCGCCACCCAGCGTTCCCACTCCAGCCGGTCGAGTCCCTTTTCCACGTCGCTGCGCCCGAGCTCCGTCGCGTGCGCCAGCTCGTCAGCTGTGAACCGTTCCCCGAGCGATGCCGCCGCGGCGAGCACCGTCTGCGCCGGCTCGGGCGTCTGGCGAAAGCGCAGACACACCGCGCCGACCACGGCGGGCGGCAGGTCGCCCGGCAGTGTGTCGACGAGGGTGTGCCGCTCGCCCGGCCAGGCCGGCGCGTCGGGCGACATGCGAAACCCCAGCGCCACCGCCTCGAGCATCGCCGTCGCGAGCAGCGCCACGCCGGCGCTGTCGCGCTCGACACGGCGCACGATGCGCTCGAGGTCCGCCGGGCCATACTTGGGCAGCCACCACTGGGCCAGCGCCACGAGCGCGGCATGATCGAGGCGTCCCACGCGAAT
>CAZXKN010000134.1:0-4633 GCA_964641815.1 uncultured Gemmatimonadaceae bacterium
GCCCGACGGGCGCGCTCGTGCGGCGTGGCTGGCGCACTTCTGGGATCAGCGGGACGTCGTCGAAGCGCGCGATGCGGGAGAGCGGCTCGCCGAGCACAACCGCCGCTGGCTCTACGCCCACCGCAACTTCCGGCTGGTGAGCCGCCATCGCCACTACGACATCACCGAGGTGTATCGCTCGTCGCAGGCCGAGTTCGATGACCGCGGCATCATCTATTTGCGCCACGGCGAGCCGGACCAGCGCGCCACCTTTCCGTCCGATCTGAACCGGATCGAACCCAATGTGAGCTGGCTGTATCACCGGCCCTCGGGCGATGTCGTCTACAACTTCGTGGCGCGCGACGACGCTTCCGACTACAAGCTGGTCGAAAGCCTCGTCGACGCGATGGGATTCCGCGAAGCGGTGCAGGCGGCGGGCCACCCGGACCCGAGCGTGATCGATCTCTACGCGTCGCGCGAGCAGTTCGGCGGTACCTACGCGCGCGTATCGCACGGCGGCAGCCTCGCCGGCGCGGCACTCGCCGACGAGCGCTCGGTGGGCCGGCACGACATCGTCACCGGGACGACGACCGACAGCTACGAGCAGCGCTTCCCGGTTGTGCTCAATGTCGTGGTGAGCGACTTCGTCGTCGGAAACACCCCGGCGTCGGCGGCGACCCGGAGCGACTCCGACCGCCAGGCCCTCCACGTCGTCTTCGCCATCCCCGCCGACCGGCTCTCCCCCGAGCCGGGGGGAGAAGGGGTGCTCTACCCGCTGCACTTCCGGCTGCTCGTCACCGACGTACACGACAGCCTCGTCGCCCGGCTCGACACGCTGCGCGTCTTCACGGCGCGCCAGGCGCTGCACGCGCCGAGCTATCTCAGCGGCCGGCTCAGCGTGCCGGTTCCCGCCGGCGCCCTGCGCTACCGCCTGCTCGTCTCGACCACCGATCAGCTCGCGGGGCAGCTCGTGGTGCGCGACACGCTGCGCGTGCCGGCGCTCGACGGCCGGTCCTACACCTCGAGCGACGTGGTCATGGGACGCTCGGGCGGCGGGCTCGTCTGGCTGGCCCGCCACGCCGCGGGGGATTCGACCGCCGTCGACAGCGTGCTGCTCAACCCGCTCGACCGCTACCCGGCGGGGAGCGTCGTGGAGCTGTACTTCGAGGTGTACGGGCTCGCAGCCGGCCAGACCTACCACACCGAGGTGCGGGTGGAGCGCCAGGGCGGGCGCTCGATCCTGGGCTGGGTCGGGGGGTTGTTCGGCGGGCGCCGCGCGCCGGCGCTGCTCGCCTTCGACGCCACCGCCGACGGCCCGGTGACGCGGGTGCATCGCGGCATCAGTCTGAAGGACGTCCCGACCGGGACGTACGTGCTGACGGTGACGCTCACCGATCCCGCGTCGTCGCGTCGCATCGTCCAGCGGCAGTCACTGCAGGTTGTTTCCAGCCAGTAAGTTGACACGCTCGCGCGCGATTCCATAACTTATCGGGATTGTACTGCCCCCACTGCGGCGCCCAAAACGACGAAGCCTTCAAGTTCTGTAAGACTTGCGGCGCCGACCTTTCCATGTCGGTACCGCTCGCGAGTGCCGCCCCCGAAGAGCCCTCCGAAACGGACCTCGTCCGCGCCGAGCTGAAGGACGAGTACGAGATCCTGAAGGAGCTGGGCCGCGGCGGCATGGCGATCGTGTTTCACGCCAAAGAGCGCCTGCTCGATCGCGAAGTCGCGCTGAAGGTGCTGCCGTTCTCGCTGTCGTTCGACAAGGAGTTCGTGGAGCGCTTCATGCGCGAAGCGCGCACGGCGGCGAAGCTCGAGCACCCCAACATCGTTCCCATCTACCGCGTCGGAAAATCGGGGCGGGTGACGTACTTCACCATGAAGTACCTGCGCGGCAAGCCGCTGTCGGCGCTGCTCGCTTCGCGCGGCGCGCTGCCGCCGCAAGAGATCCGCCAGATCCTCGTCCAGGTCGCGCGCGCCCTCGCCTACGCCTACCGCACCAACGGCACCGTGCACCGCGACATCAAGCCCGACAACATCATGTTCGATGAGCACGGACAGGCGATGGTGGCCGACTTCGGCATCGCCAAAGCCGGCACCGGCTCGAAGCTCACCGGCACCGGGATGGCGATCGGCACACCGCACTACATGAGCCCGGAGCAGGCGCGCGCCCAGGAGCTCAAGGGGACGAGCGACATCTATTCGCTCGGCGTGGTTGCGTATCAGTGCCTCACCGGGATGGTGCCCTACGACGGCGAAGATTCGTTCTCGATCGGCTACAAGCACATCATGGAGCCGCTGCCGGTCCCGCCGCTCGAGACGCAGGACCAGATCGACCTGTTCGAGGTCGTGAAGAAGATGATGGCGAAGCAACCCGACGAGCGCTTCCAGACCGCCGACGAGCTGGCGGAAGTCCTGGAAAGCGGGGCGGGCTACGTCGCCACCGGCATCACCTCGGCGCAGACGCGCGCCATCCCGTCGCTCGCGTTCCCCAAACTGTCGACCGCGCCCACGACGCCGTTGCCGCGCATCAGCGCCAGCGCCGGACTGCCGCCGGTCCCCGGGGCGCGCAAGGAGCGCTCCACCATAGCGGCGCTGCTCATCTGGGTGCTCGTCGTGGGCGGCATCCTGGGGGGCGGCGGGTACTTCGCCTACAAGAAGGGACTGATCTTCGCGCACGGCGTCGCCCCGGACTCGGTGGCGGCAGTGCATGACACCACGCAGCTCGCCGACAGCGCCGCGCGGCCCGATTCGGGAACGCGCACCGGCGTCGATTCGGCGACGCGCGGCGGCTCCACCGTCGCCCCCGGCACCCCGGGGCGCCTGGTGCTGCTCGGCACGATTCCCGACGGGGCGCAGGTGACGGTGGACCGGCTGCCGGTGAAGGGCACATCGCTCGACTTGCCGCCCGGCACCCACAAGGTCGCGGTCCAGGCAGACGGGTGGCGGCCGCTCGAACGGTCGATCCTGATCAACCCCGGCAGCATGACCTCGGTGACGATCGAGCTGCAGCGCCCGACGGTGGTGGGCGGCGGTGGATCGAGCACTGGGGGCGGCGGGGCGGTCACCTGCGACTCCTATGGCCCGACCTACAACCGCGACGGCTCCTGCTTCGATTCGCGTCCGGCGCCGCTCGTCGCGCCGCGCGTGCCGCTCCCCGCGGGCACGACCGATACGCCGCGCCTCGTGATCGTGCTGGTGCACGTCTCCCAGGACGGCTCCACCGTCGACGCGCGCGTGCTGACGCCCTCCAACGACACCGCCTTCACCACGCTGGCCCTCGAATTCGCCAAGCAGCTCAAATGGACGCCGGCCCAGAAGAACGGCGAGCCGGTCGACGCCTGGACCCAGCAACAGATCCTGCCCTCGCGCCAGTAATGCGGATCGATCCCCGGGCGTTCATCGCACCCGGCGCGTGGGTGATGGGCGACGTCACGCTGGACGCCGAGGCGAGCGTGTGGTACGGCTGCGTGCTGCGCGGCGACATGGATCGCATCGTGATCGGCGCCCAGACCAACATCCAGGACGGCACCATCGTGCACGTCGACGCCGGCCTCCCCGCGCTGATCGGCGCGCGGGTCGGAGTGGGGCACCGTGCCATCCTGCACGGCTGCGTCGTGGACGACGAATGCCTCATCGGTATGGGGAGCATCCTGCTGAACGGGGTACGCATCGGGACGGGGAGCGTGGTGGCGGCGGGGGCGGTGGTGCGGGAAGGAATGGTGGTGCCGCCCGGCTCGCTCGTGATGGGGGTGCCGGCGCGCGTGGTCCGGCCGGTGGACGACACGTTGCGCATGCGCATCCGCGAAACGTGGCAGCACTATGTAACGGAGGCAGAGCGGCACCGCGCGGGGAACTTTCCTCCCGCGAGAACAGGTTTGTGATGTGGAAACACGGGAATTGGCGACGCGACGGGACTAGATGAAAAACTTGCCCGGGCAGGTTGACGTCCCTACTTTGCGTTTCCGCGTCGCTAAAAAGGGTGTTGGAGGGTTGTGGAGGTTGTGGAGGATGGTGGAGGGGGAGCCGTTCCGGCCTCCACCATCCTCCACCAGCTTCCAGAGCCTCCACCGACGTTCCGCCGCAACTATGAGGGTCCGCTGCACATGACTACTCGCCGCAAGGGAACGCTCGACCTCAGCGCCAACGCGCTCACCGTCCTCGAGCGCCGCTACCTCGTGAAGGATGACCAGGGCAAGCCGGTGGAGCGGGCCGAAGACCTGTTCTGGCGCGTGGCGCGCACCATCGCCGCTCCCGACAAGACGTACGGGGCCTCCGATAAGGCCGTGGAAGCGCTCGCCGAAGCGTTTTTCGAGCTGATGGCGACACGCGTCTGGATGCCCAACTCGCCCACCCTGATGAACGCCGGCCGGCCGCTGGGCCAGCTGTCGGCGTGCTTTGTCCTGGCCGTGGACGACGCGCTCTCGAACGGCAAGAGCGGCATCTACGACACGCTGCGCGCCATGGCGCTGGTGCACCAGTCGGGCGGCGGCACCGGCTTCGCGTTCAGCCGCCTGCGCCCCCAGAACGACGTGGTGCGCTCGACCATGGGCGTCGCCTCGGGTCCCGTCTCCTTCATGAAGCTGTACGACGCGTCCACCGACGTCGTGAAGCAGGGCGGCACGCGGCGCGGCGCCAACATGGGCATCCTGCG
>CAZXKN010000135.1:0-16997 GCA_964641815.1 uncultured Gemmatimonadaceae bacterium
GTGGTCACGAAGATCAAGAAATAGGCGCTCTCCGCTTTCAGCTTTCGGCTTTCAGCTAAGCCGACAGCTGAGAGCTGATAGCTGACAGCGAGGTTTTCCATGGCCAGCAAGATCCGAATTCGTCTGAAGGCATTCGACCACGCCCTGATCGATCAGGCGGCGGCCGACATCGTGCGCACGGCGGAAAAGACCGGCGCGCAGGTGTCGGGTCCGATTCCGCTGCCGACCAAGCGGCAGATGTGGACGGTGCTGCGCAGTCCGCACATCGACAAGAAGAGCCGCGAGCAGTTCGAGCTGAAGACGCACAAGCGGCTGATCGACATCATGGACTCGCGGGCCCAGACGGTGGACGCGTTGACGAAGCTCGATCTGCCGGCCGGTGTCGACGTCGAAATCAAGGTTGGCTGATAGCTGACAGCTGACAGCTAAGGGCTCTTTATGAACGCACTCATTGGCCGCAAACTCGGGATGACCCGCCTCTTCGTGGAAGACGGCGCGCACGTGCCGGTCACGGTGATCTCGGCCGGGCCCTGCCCGGTCGTCCAGGTCGCCGGCGACCGCGTGCAGCTCGGCTTCGAGACGAAGAAGGCGAAGCGCACCCTGAAGTCGGAAGTCGGGCACGTGAAGGCAG
Source organism: uncultured Gemmatimonadaceae bacterium (assembly GCA_964641815.1). Taxonomy (GTDB): domain Bacteria; phylum Gemmatimonadota; class Gemmatimonadetes; order Gemmatimonadales; family GWC2-71-9; genus DASTHG01. Next base: position 632 of record CAZXKN010000135.1, read on the forward strand.
CGGGCCTCGCAGGCGTGCCGCGCCGGCTCGAGAGCTTCCCGCTCGCGGGTGAGGCTCCCAAACCCGGCGACCAGGTGACGGTGGCGATCTTCGCAGCGGGCGAGCGTGTGAAGGTGTCGGGGGTGACGAAGGGCAAAGGGTTCCAGGGAGTCGTGCACCGCTACCACTTCGGCGGCGGGCCGAACACCCACGGCAACACGCGCCACCGCAAACCGGGTTCGATCGCGCCGGGCACCGATCCGTCCCGCATCATCAAGGGCAAGCGGATGCCGGGCCATATGGGGGCCCGCAACTTCACCGAGCTGGGTCTGACCGTCGTGCGCGTGGATGCGGAGCGCAACTTGCTGTTCGTGCGCGGCGCCGTCCCCGGGCCGGTCAACGGCTACGTGACGATTCGCAAGCAGGGTGGGAGGAGCCGTCATGATTGAGGCGCAGCACTACTCGGCGGCGGGCGCGAAGAAGAAGGCGGTGGCGCTCCCCGAGGCGATCTTCGACGGCCGGGTGAACGAGAACGTGTTGCACCGCGCGGTCGTCACCTACCTGGCCAACCAACGCCAGGGCACGGCGGCGACGAAGACGCGCAGCTTCGTCTCGGGCGGCAACCAGAAGCCGTGGCGCCAGAAGGGCACCGGGCGCGCGCGCCAGGGGTCGACGCGGGCGCCGCACTGGCGGCACGGCGGCGTCGTGTTCGGGCCGCACCCACGCGACTACCGCATGTCGATTCCGAAGAAGATGCGCCAGCTCGCCAAGAAGTCCGCGCTCAACGCGCGGGCGCGCGAGGAGGCGCTGCTGGTGGTCGACCCGCTCGGCTACGAGAAGCCGAAGACCAAGCCGCTGGTCGAGCTCTTCAACAAGCTCGGACTCAAGGAAAAGAAGGTGTTGCTGCTCGTCGCCGATACGCCGGCGGCGCACAACATCTATCTGTCGGGACGCAACATCGCCGACGTGCGCGTGCAGCGCTTCGCCGACGCGACCGCTTACGACGTGCTGTGGTCGGATGCGGTCGTGGTCGAAGCTCCGGCGCTCGCGGGCGTGGAGACGGAGGGAGAGCCGGCCGATGCCTGATCTGCACGAGCTCATCGTCGGGCCGGTGGTGACCGAGAAATCCTCGGCGGCCTACCAGGAGCGCAAGGAATACGCCTTCCGGGTGCATATCGACGCCACGAAGCCGCAGATCCGGGTGGCGATCGAGAAGCTGTTCAACGTGACGGTGACGGACGTGCGGACGCTCGTGGTGCGCGCCAAGCGGCGCAGCTACTCGGGACGTCAGGGTCTGCGGCCGTCGTGGAAGAAGGCGATCGTGAAGCTCAAAGAGGGCGACACGATCCAGGTCTTCGAGGGCTGATATGGGCATCCGACAGTTCAAACCGGTGACGGCCGCGACGCGGTTCCGCTCGGTCTCGGACTTCGCCGACGTCACGAAGACGACGCCGGAACGCTCGCTGGTCGAGCCGCTGCGGCGCACCGGGGGCCGCAACAACAAGGGCCACGTCACGACGCGGCACCAGGGCGGCGGCCACAAGCGGCAGTACCGCAGGATCGACTTCCGCCGCAACAAGTTCGGCGTGCCGGCCAGGGTCACGGCGATCGAATACGATCCCAACCGGACCTGCCGCATCGCGCTCGTCACGTACACGGACGGCGAGAAGCGCTACATCCTGCACCCGCGCGGCCTCGCGGTGGGCGACACGATCGTGTCCGGCCCGGGTTCCGACATCCGCACCGGCAACGCGCTGCCGCTGTTCGAGATTCCGCTCGGCACGGCGGTGCACAACGTGGAGCTGAAGATCGGGCGCGGCGGTCAGATCTGCCGCGCCGCCGGCACCGGCGCGCAGGTGGTGGCGAAGGAAGGCAACCACGTCACGCTGCGGCTGCGCTCCACTGAGATGCGCATGGTGCGCGGCGAATGCCTCGCCACGATCGGTGAGGTGGGCAACGCCGAGCACGAGCTGCAGTCGGTGGGCAAGGCGGGCAAGACGCGCTGGCTGGGGCGGCGCCCGCGGGTGCGCGGCGTGGCGATGAACCCGGTCGACCATCCGCTGGGCGGCGGCGAGGGCAAGACCTCGGGCGGCCGTCCGCCGGTGAGTCCGTGGGGCAAGCCGGAAGGCAAGAAGACGCGGCATAAGAAGAAGGCGTCGACGAAACTGATCGTGCGGGGACGGAAACGGGGCAAGGCAACGCAATGAAGAATGAAGAATGCAAAATGCAGAGTGGATCATTCTGCATTCATCATTCTGCATTCCGCATTCGCTGACGGAGATGAATCATGGCACGTAGCGTCAAAAAGGGTCCGTACGTCGAGGCGTCGCTCCTGAAGAAGATCCAGGGGCTGAACGACCGGAACGAGAAGAAGGTGTTCAAGACGTGGTCGCGGCGCAGCACGATCACGCCGGAGTTCGTCGGCCACACGTTGGCGGTGCACAACGGGAACAAGTTCGTGCCCGTGTACGTGACCGAGAACATGGTGGGGCACAAGCTGGGCGAGTTCTCCGCGACGCGGCTGTTCCGCGGCCACACGACGAAGACCGCTGCCGAGCGTGAGGCCGAAGCCAAGGCAGCCGAGAAGGCGGAGCAGGCGTAATGGAAGCGCGGGCGATTCAGCGGACGGTGCGCCAGTCGGCACGCAAGATGCGCCTCGTGATCGATCAGATCCGGGGGCGCGCGGTGCCGGAGGCGTACGCGATCCTGCGGTTTTCGAAGAAGCACGCGGCGCAGCAGATCCACAAGGTGCTCAAGTCCGCGGTGGCCAACGCGGAGCAGCGGGCGCAGCGGCAGAACGTGCCGCTCGACGTCGACGCGCTGCACGTGCGCTACGCGGTGGTGAACGAGGGCCCGACGCTGAAGCGGTTCACGTCGGCGGCGATGGGCCGCGCCACGCCGATCAAGAAGCGCACGAGCCACGTGGAGATTCACGTCTTCGCCGCCGATCAGCCGAAGGCGAAGCCGGCGGCGCCGCCTGCGGCGGCGGCCGCGAAGAGCAAGACGAAGGAGAAGGCCGCGGCGGCAGGCGCCAAGACCGCGAAGGCCAAGACCACGAAGCGAAAGAGGGCGTAAGTGGGCCAGAAAACACATCCCTACGGCTTTCGTCTCGGGATCGTCAAGCCATGGCGTTCGCGCTACTTCGCGCGCCGCAACTTCCCCGAGCTGCTGAAGGAAGACGATCTGATCCGGAAGTACCTGAAGACGCGGCTCTCGCACGCGGCCATCGCCGACGTGCACATCGAGCGGCGTCCCGGCAAGGTCACGGTGACGGTGCATACGGGGCGGCCCGGCGTGGTGATCGGCAAGCGCGGCGCCGAGGTCGACAAGCTGCGCGACGAGCTGGCGCAGCTGACGGGCAAGGAAGTCGGGATCAACGTCGAAGAGATCAAGCGGCCCGAGCTCGACGCCCAGCTGGTGGCCGACAGCGTGGTGCATCAGCTGCAGCAGCGCATCTCGTTCCGCCGCGCCATGAAGCGGGCGGTGCAGAGCGCGATGCGGATGGGCGCGCAGGGGATCAAGATCAAGTGTGGCGGCCGGCTCGGGGGGGCGGAAATCGCCAGGGTCGAGGGCTATCACGAAGGCCGCGTGCCGCTGCACACGCTGCGCGCCGACGTCGATTACGCCACCTCGACGGCGAAGACCACCTACGGGACCATCGGCGTGAAGGTGTGGATCTTCAAGGGCGAGCGGACCGAGGAGCTGTCGGGCCGCACCTATTCAACGGGCGTCTGACATGCTGGCACCGAAGCGCGTCAAGTTCCGCAAGCGGTTCAAGGGCAACACCAACGGGTTGGCCACGCGCGGCAACACGGTGGCGTTCGGGCACTACGGCCTGATGTCGCTCGATCCGGGCTGGATCACGAACCGGCAGATCGAGGCGGCGCGCGTCGCGCTGACCCGCGAAATGAAGCGCGGCGGCAAGGTGTGGATCCGGCTGTTCCCCGACAAGCCGATCACCAAGAAGCCGGCGGAGACCCGGATGGGCAAGGGCAAAGGGAATCCCGAAGGCTGGGTGGCGGTGGTGAAGCCGGGCCGCGTGATGTTCGAGGTCGAAGGGATCGAGGAGTCGCTGGCGCGGCACGCGCTGAACCTCGCCGCGGCGAAGCTGCCGCTGCGCTCGCGCTTCGTGAAGCGGGAGGAGCGCTGATATGGCCCGGCAACGCCCGGAGGACCTGCGGCAGCTGAAGACCGAAGAGCTGGAGCAGAAGCTGGTGGTGTTGCGCGAGGAGCGCTTCCGCCTGCGCTTCCGCTCCGGTACCGAGGCGATCGCGAATCCGCTGCAGTTCCGTACGATCCGGCGCGACATCGCGCGGATCGCGACCATTTTGCGTGAGCGGAGGCAGGCATGAGGGGCCGTCGCAAGACGCGCACCGGGGTCGTGGTGAGCGACAAGATGCAGAAGACCGTCACGGTCGCGTTGGTGCGCCGCTACGCGCACGGCTTCTATGGCAAGCAGGTGGTCCGCACCAAGACGGTGGCGGCCCACGACGAACAGGGAGCCAAGTCGGGCGACACCGTCCGCCTCGTGGAGACGCGGCCGCTGTCGAAGCGGAAGCGCTGGCGGGTGGTCGCGATACTCGAGCGGGCGAAGTAGGGGCCGGAGGGCACCGTGGTTCAGCAGGAATCGATACTCAAGATCGCGGACAACTCGGGCGCGCGGGCCGCGCTCGTGATCCGCGTGCTCGGCGGGTCCAAGCGGCGGTACGCGGGACTCGGCGACATCGTGGTCGTCACGATCAAGGACGCCATCCCGACCGGCCAGATCAAGAAGGGCGAGGTGGTGAAAGCCGTGATCGTACGCACCGCCAAGGAGACGAAGCGGCGCGACGGGTCCTACATCCGCTTCGACGAGAACGCCGCCGTGCTCATCGACGACCAGGGGGAGCCCCGGGCGACCCGCATCTTCGGTCCGGTGGGACGCGAGCTGCGCGAGAAGCGGTTCATGAAGATCGTGTCGCTGGCGCCGGAGGTCATCTGAGATGAAACCGCTGGTCTATAAGAAGTCACGGCGCGTCCGCGGCACGAAGCCGGAGCGGCACAAGATGCACCTCGCCAAGGGTGACACGGTGCGGGTGATCTCGGGCGACGATCGCGGCAAGGAAGGACGGGTGCTGGAGGTGGACCGCAAGACGTTCCGCGTGACCATCGAAGGCGTGAATCTGGTGAAAAAGCATCAGCGTGCCCGGACGCCGGAGCAGCAGAGCGAGATCATCACCAAAGCGGCGCCGATCGCGGCGTCCAAAGTGATGCTGCTCGATCCGAAATCGGGCCGGCCGACCCGCGTGCGGCGGCGGCGCGACAAGGATGGGACGATCGAGCGCATTGCGGCGCGGTCGGGACAACCGATCCCGCGGACGAGGTGAGTATGGCGGATACGCAAGAAAAAGAACAGAAGAAGGAACAGAAGGAAAAGAAGCAGAAGGGCCAGAAGCCGCCCAAGGGGCAACCCGCGGCAGCGGCGGAGCCCCAGGCGCCGCAGGAGCCCGCGCCGCCGGCGCGGTTGCGGCTGTACTACGATCGTCAGGTGCGGGCCAAGCTGCAGCAGCAGTTCGGCTTCGCCAATCCGCACGAGATTCCGCGGCTTCTGAAGATCGTGCTCAACGTGGGCATGGGCGACGCGCCCAAGAACCCCAAGGCGCTCGACGCGGCGGTGGCGGAGCTGGCCGCCGTCACCGGGCAGCGGCCGGTGGTGACCCGCGCCAAGAAGGCGATCGCGAATTTCAATCTCCGCGCCGGTGTGCCGATCGGCTGCGCGGTGACGCTGCGCGGCTCGCGGATGTACGAGTTCCTGGACCGGTTCATTTCGGTGGCGGTGCCGCGGATGCGCGATTTCCGCGGGCTGCCGACGAAGAGTTTCGACGGGCGCGGCAACTACACGCTCGGCATCAAGGAGCAGATGGTGTTTCCCGAAATCGACTACGACAAAGTCGAGCAGATCCACGGGATGGATATCACCTTCGTCACCGACGCCAAGCGTGACGATACCGCGATGGCGTTGCTGCGCGAGCTGGGGATGCCGTTCCGTGGTGAATCCCCGGTCGCCGCCGGCTAAGGACGAGAGAGGACAAGCATGGCCAAGAAGTGCTGGATCGAACGGGTCAAGCGCACACCGAAATTCAAGGTACGCGCCTATCAGCGCTGCCAGCGGTGCGGCCGCAGTCGGGGCACGCTCCGCAAATTCGGTCTGTGCCGCATTTGTTTCCGAGAGCTGGCGCTGCGCGGAGAAATCCCCGGCGTCCGCAAAGCCAGCTGGTAAGGGGCGGGAGGCCTGATGAGCGTGACTGATCCCGTCGCCGATATGCTCACCCGCGTGCGCAACGCCTGTACGGCGGGGCACCGCCGGGTGGATATGCCGGTGTCGAAACTGAAGGTGGAAATCGCCCGGATCCTGCGCGACAACCACTACATTCAGGACTACAAGGTCCTGGATGATGGGCGCTTCGGTCTGCTGCGACTCTACCTCAAATACCACAACGACTCGCCCGTGATTCGCGAGCTGCAGCGCGTGTCCGCCCCGGGGTTGCGCCGCTACGTCAAAGCGCGCGAGATCCCGCGGGTGAAAAACGGCCTGGGGATGGCGATCCTCAGCACGCCCCGCGGCGTGATGTCAGACCGCGATGCCCGCACCGCCCGCATCGGCGGCGAGCTGCTCGCGGTGGTCTGGTAAGGGGGGCCCATGTCGCGTATCGGCAAACGTCCCGTGCCGCTCCCCAAGGGCGTCACGGCGACCATCGATGGCCGCACCGTCACGGTGAAGGGGCCCAAGGGCGAGATCAGCCGCGCGGTGCATGCCGAGCTGCGCCTCGAGCTCGACGAGCAGTCGGTGGCGGTGAAGCGCCCCTCCGACGAGCCGCGTCACAAGGCGCTGCACGGGCTGACGCGCACGCTCGTGGCCAACATGGTCGAGGGCGTCACCAAGGGCTTTTCCAAATCGCTCGAGATCCAGGGCGTCGGCTACAAGGCCGAGGTCAAGCCGTTCGGCGTGCAGCTGGTGGTGGGGTACTCGCATCCCGTGCCGTATCACGCACCGAAGGGGATCAAGATCTCGGTCGACAACAACACGCAGGTGAGGGTGGAAGGCGTCGACAAGGAGCTGGTGGGCCAGGTGGCGGCCGAGCTGCGCAGCGTCCGTCCGCCCGAGCCGTACAAGGGAAAGGGGATCCGCTACGTGGGCGAGCAGGTCCGGCGCAAGGCCGGCAAGACCGCCCAGGCGGCCAAGTAACCGATGCGCGCGATTCGCAAGATCAAGACGCAGGCCGACCGCCGCGCGCGGCGCCACCTGCGCGTCCGCAAGCGGGTGCACGGCACGGCGGCGCGGCCGCGGCTCGTCGTGTTCCGCTCGTCCAAGCACATCTACGCCCAGGTGGTCGATGACGACAAGGGCGTGACGCTGGTGGGTGCGGCCGACACGAGCGAAGGCATCCAGGTCGAAGGCAGCGGCAAGACGGCCAAGAGCCACGCGCTCGGCCGGCTGATCGCGGCCCGGGCCAAGGAGAAGGGGATCGCCAAGGTGGTGTTCGACCGCGGCGGCTACCAGTACCACGGGCGCGTCAAGGCGGTCGCCGACGGCGCGCGCAAAGGCGGATTGGAGCTTTAAATGCTTAACGAGCCGGAGCCGGGCGCACTGGCGCCCGAGACGACGACGCCGCCGCCGGAAGCGCCGGCCCCGGCCGCCACGGCCGAACCGTCACCACCGCCGACCGAGCATCACCGGCGCGGTGGCGGGGGCGGGCGCGGCGGTCGCGGCCGGGGTGGTCGCGGCGGGCGGGGCGGCGGGCGGGACGGCGGCGACCGGCAGCGCGACAGCGACGGCATCGTCGAGAACGTCATCGCCATCAACCGGGTGGCCAAGGTCGTCAAAGGTGGACGGCGCTTCAGCTTCAACGCCCTCGTCGCCGTGGGCGACGGGCATGGGCACGTCGGCGTCGCCACCGGCAAGGCGAACGAGGTGAGTGAAGCCGTGCGCAAGGCCGTCGAGGCGGCGCGGCGCCGCATGGCGGAAGTGCCGCTCACGGGCGGGACGATTCCGCACGAGATCGTGGGCGATCACGGCGCCGGCCGGGTGTTGTTGAAGCCGGCGGCGAGCGGCACGGGCGTGATCGCAGGCGGCCCGGTGCGCGCCGTGCTCGAGTGCGCCGGGGTGCGGGACATTCTCACCAAGAGCCTCGGCTCCACCAACCCGCACAACATGGTGCGCGCCACGATGAACGGGCTCTCGCGCCTGACCACGGCGCGGCGCGTCGCGAAGGAGCGGGGCGTCGAGCTCGAGGAGATCCACTACAAGTCCCGGCAGGAGGCGGCGCATGGGTAGGCTTCCCCCGACGCGGAAACACCGCAAGCGGGTACGCGGCACCGATCCGGTGCTGCCGCCGGTGGGCAAGAGCAAGCTCGAAGTGCGCCAGACGCGCTCGGGCTCCGGGAAACCGGCCCGCGTGAAACGCACGCTCGCAGCGCTCGGATTGAAGCACCACCAGGACGTGGTAGTGCACAGCGACCACCCCGCCTTGCGCGGCATGCTGTATCAGGTGCGTCACCTCGTGAAGGTGACGCCGGTGAAGGGGTAGGCGATGGCCAAGGCGAAAGCGAAGGCGAACGCGAAGGCGCGAGCCAAGCCGAAGAAGAAGGCGACGGCGAAGGCGAAGCCGCGTGCCAAGGCGCGGCCGAAAGCGAAAGCGGAGGAGCAGGTCGTCCAGCTGACGCTGGGCCTGCTGCGGCCGCCCGCCGGATCGACGCGGCCGCGGCTGCGCGTCGGGCGGGGCCCGGGGTCCGGCATCGGCAAGACGTCGGGACGCGGCATGAAGGGTGAAAAAGCCCGTTCCGGCGGCGGCCGCCGGCCCGGCTTCGAGGGCGGCCAGATGCCGTTGATCCGCCGCATCCCCAAGCGCGGGTTCACCAACCCGTTCAAGCAGGATGCGCAGGTCGTGAACGTGCGCCATCTGGGGTTGCTCGCCGAGGGCGCCGAGGTGACGCCGGAGACGCTGTTCGGCGCCGGGTTGGTCCGTCGCCCCGACACGCCGATCAAGCTGCTCGGCATGGGTGATGTAAAACGCCGCTTCGTGGTCAAGGGTGTCGGCGTGTCCGGCTCGGCACGCCAGAAGATCGAGGCGGCAGGGGGCGTCATCGAAGGAGTCAGCGCGTGACCGCACCCAAGATTCCCAATCTGTTCAAGGTACCGGAGCTGAAGGAGAAGATCCTCTTCACGGTCCTGTGCCTCCTGGTGTATCGCATCGGGGCGCACATCGCGACCCCCGGCGTCAACCTGCAGGCGCTGGCGGATTACGCCAACCAATCCCGCGGCACGCTGTTCGGGCTGTACGATCTCTTCTCCGGTGGGGCGCTGGGACGGGCGAGCGTGTTCGCGCTCGGCATCATGCCCTACATCTCGGCGAGCATCGTATTCCAGCTCGCGGGGCCGGTGTTCCCCATCATCGAAAAGATGCAGCGCGACGAAGAAGGCCGGAAAACGCTGACGCAGTGGACCCGGTACCTCACGGTTGTGCTGTGCCTGTTTCAGGCATACGGGTACGCGCTGTTCGTCGAAACCCAGATCCCGGGCGCGGTGGGCGCGACGGGATTCGGATTCCGATTGACCACGGTGCTGACGCTCACCACCGGCGGCGTGTTCGTCATGTGGCTGGCGGAGCAGATCACGGAGCGCGGCCTGGGGAACGGCCAGAGTCTCATGATCTTCTTCTCGATCGTCGAGCGAATCTGGCCGGAAACGATCCGCACCTTTGAGGCGCTGTCGGCCGGATCGCTGCGGATCGGCGTGCTGGCGTTCATCCTCATCATGATGGTGTTCGTCGTGGCGGGCACGGTCGCGGTGACGGTGGCGACGCGCCGCATCCCGATCCAGATCCCCCGCAAGGTGATGGGCCGGGGTCGCATCGCCGAGGGACGCAAGACCTACATTCCGCTCAAGATCAACGCGTCCGGCGTGATGCCGATCATCTTTGCGCAATCGCTGATCATCGTGCCGGGAACGCTGGCGCAGTTCAGCAACGTGCCCTGGCTGAAGCAATTCGCCGGCTACTTCTCGGTGACCTCGCCGGTCTATCTGGGCGCGCTGTTTTTGCTGATCATCTTCTTCGCCTACTTCTACACGTCGATCATCTTCAACCCGGTCGACGTGGCCGAGACGCTCAAGAAACAGGGCGGCTTCATCCCCGGGGTGAAGCCCGGCGCCGCGACCGCGGATTACATCGACGAAGTGCTGTCCCGCATCACGCTGCCCGGCGCGATCTTCCTCACCGTCGTGGCGCTGCTCCCGATCGTCGTCGGCAACGTGTTGAACATGCCGTTCGGGTTCGGCGGCACCGCTCTGCTCATCGTCGTCGGCGTCGCGCTCGACACGGTGCAGCAGGTGCAGCAGCACCTGCTGCTGCGGCACTACGACGGCTTCATGAAGGAAGGCCGAATCAAGTTCCGCGGCCGGCCGCGCTAAGGCCGGTGTTCCGGTGTTCATCCTGTTTCTCGGCGCGCCAGGGTCGGGCAAGGGTACCCAGGGGCTGATCGTGGCGCGCCGGCTCGGCATCCCCAAGATTGCCACCGGGGACATCATCCGCTCCGCCATGAAGGACGGCTCGCCGCTCGGCAAGGAAGCGAAGCGCTTCTACGACGCCGGCAAGCTCGTTCCCGACACCGTCATCGCCGACCTCATCAAGGCCGAGCTCGCGAAGCCCGAAGCGCAGGAGGGCGCGATCTTCGACGGCTTCCCGCGCACCGCGGCGCAAGCCGAGCTGGTCGACAAGACGCTGGCCCTCCGGAGCCAGCGCCTCACCCACGTGCTGCTGCTCGACGTCCCCGAAGAAGAGCTGGTAGAGCGGCTGCGTGGCCGCGCGCTGCACGAGGGGCGGACCGATGACACCCCCGAAGCGATCCGCACCCGGCTCGTCGTATATCAACAGGACACGGCACCGCTGGTGGCGCATTACGCACAGCGCGGGATCGTGCATCGCGTGCCCGGGGTCGGGGAGGTCGACGCGATCGCGCAGGAGATCAAGCGCGTGCTGGGCCGATGATCACCCTCAAGTCTTCCCGGGAGATCGACACGATGGCGGCGGCGGGGAAGATCGTCGCCGATACGCTGGCGCTGATGGAGCGCTCGGCACGTCCCGGAGTGTCCACCAAGGACCTCGACCGCCAGGCGGAAGAGTTCATCCGCAGCCACCCGGGGGCGCGTCCCTCGTTTAAGGGGCTGTACGACTTTCCCGCGACACTGTGCACGTCGATCAATTCCGAGGTGGTGCACGGCATCCCGTCCGCGAAGCGCGTCCTCAAGGAGGGCGACCTGATCAGCGTGGACGTGGGGGTCCAGCTCGAGGGCCTGCACGCCGACTCGGCGGCGACGTTCCCCGTGGGCAGCGTGCCGCCGGAAGCGCAGCGCCTGCTCCAGGTCACGAAGGACGCGCTCGCCGCCGGGATCGCCCAGGCAAAAGCGGGGAATCACGTCGGCGACATCGGGCACGCCGTGCAACAGGTGGCGGAAGGCGCCGGCTATTCTGTGGTGCGGGAGATGGTGGGGCACGGGATCGGCTCGGCGTTCCACGAGGAGCCGCAGGTCCCGAACTTCGGGAAGCCGAAGCGCGGCGCGCGGCTCGTGCCCGGGATGACGATCGCGATCGAGCCGATGGTGAACGTGGGCGGCGCCGAGATCCGCACGCTGTCGGACAAGTGGACCGTCGTCACGGTGGACGGATCATTGTCAGCGCACTTCGAGCACACGGTCGCGATCGGGGAAGGTGGAGAGCCGCCGCGGATCCTCACGCAGTGACCTGGCGCCAGGCTACAGGATACCGGATGGTCAACAGGCTGGACGCATAGACGTCTAGCGGTGAATAGCAATGAGGAGTCAGGAGAGACTGCCCTGACTCCTCATTTCCCATCAACCACCACACGTCTATAACGTCTAGTCGTGGTTGTCCTATCGCCATATTGCTATTGTCCCAGCCTCTCAGCCTCTTCAAGTAGGCCACGCCCCGCCGCCGGATCCGACAACGCCGCTACGTTGACTCTCACATTCTCCATCGCTCCGATGACGGCAGTGCGCGCGAGCGCTTCGGCCACCTTCGCGTCGGAGCGCGCGTTCTTGTTGCCGATCGTGCCGATCTCACGGGCCAGCTCGCCGAGTCGCGCAGCGCGGCGGGCTACGTCGAGCGGGGTGACGGCGGCGCCGAGCAGGGCGGTGTCGATGGCCGCTCCGCGTGCCGCATCGTCCTTGGGCACCTTGTACGCGGCACTGACGCGAGTGTAGGCCGCCGCGTCGTCGTCCACGAGCCGGCGCAGCTCGCCCCGCAGCACGTCCGCCTCACCGAGGATGGCGCGCGCCCGCTCGTCCACCGCGGCATACGCTTTCCGGCCGATGGTGAGACGGGCCACCATCGCCACGAGCGCGCCGGCCAACGCGCCCGCGAGCGCGGCGGCGCTGCCGCCTCCAGGCACCGGATTCGAGCCGGCGAGCTCTTCCAGCCAGCCGTCGAGAGTGGGCCCCTCGGCGGCACGGATCTTCGCCTCGAGGAGATGGTCGGCGGCATCGGGGAGCTGCAGGAAGCCCGTCCCGGCGCCCGTGATGCCGCGCTCAGGGATCAGACCGACGATCTCGCTGCGCTCGATCGCAACGCCGCGCAGGGCGGCGAGATCCCGGACCGCCGTGAATGCAGCCGCGGGAGACGTCACGTCGATGTCGAGCAGGTTCATGGACACCTGCGCGCGTCCGCCGACGTCGAAGCCGCTCGCCTGGACGGCGGGGAGCCCGCCGCTCGAGGTCCGGATCTTCTTGGCAATCTCCTTGGCGATCGCCACGTCGGGCGTCGCGAGATAGATGTTGTAGGCGACGAGAAACGGCCGCGCGCCGATCGCGGTGGCGCCGGCGGTTGGATGGATGCGGCGCGGCCCGAAGTCCGGATCCGCGGCGGAGTCAGTACCGATGCGCTCGCGGAGCTCTTCGAATTCGCCCTTGCGCACGTCGGGGAGGCGCTCCCGCTCCGGCCGCGCGGCGGCGCGCGCGTAGAGATACACCGGGATCTCGAGCTCCCGCCCCACCCGCTCGGCGAGCTGGCGCGCCAGCGCGACGCACTCGTCCATGGTCACGTCGCGGACCGGAATGAATGGGACGACGTCCGTCGCGCCCATCCGGGGGTGCTCACCGGTGTGCTGCGTCAGGTCGATGCGCTCGCGCGCCACCGCCACGGCGCGGAAAGCCGCTTCTGCCGCGGCGGCGGGCGGCGCCACCAGCGTGAACACGGAGCGATGGTGCGCGGCATCCGACTGAACGTCGAGCAGCCGCACGCCGGGGACGCCGGTGAGCGCGGCGCGCAGCGCGTCGATCGTCTGCTGGTTTCTGCCTTCCGAAAAATTGGGAACGCACTCGACCAGGGGAGAAGCCATGAGACTCCTTGTGTTAACGCAGAATGCAGAATGATGAATGCAGAATTGCGGCGGGGACCATTCATCATTCTGTATTCTTCATTCTGCATTCATCATTCTGCATTCTTCAATAACTCCATCAACCAGCGGTGCAGCGTCGGATTCGCCGCGACCACCGATCCGTCGCGCAGCATATCGTCGCCGCCGCTCACCGTCGTGACGACGCCACCCGCTTCGCGCACCAGCATGATCCCCGCCGCGATGTCCCACGGGGCGAGCGTCAGCTCCCAGAACGCGTCGAAGCGTCCCGCGGCGACGTCGGCGAGGTCGAGCGCGGCGGCGCCGGCGCGCCGGATCCCACTCGTCGTGCGGCACACCGCCGCGAACTGTCGCAGGTACGCGTCCAGCCGGTCCAGCTCCTTGAACGGAAACCCGGTTCCCACGAGCGCGCGCGTCGGGTCGGTGAGCGCCGAGATCGTCAGCCGCTGCCCGCCCGACCAGGCGCCGAGGCCGCGCGCCGCGCGGTAGGACACATCGCGCGTGACGTCGTGCACCACGCCGACGCTGAGCACGCCATCCACCAGCGCCCCGATCGAGATGGCGTATTGCGGGTAGCCGTGCAGGAAATTCGTCGTGCCGTCGAGCGGATCGACGAGCCACACGATCTCGCCGCGGTACTCCGCGTTGGGCGACAGCTCCTCGCCGACGACGATCGAGCCGGGCAGCATTCCGGTGAGCGTTTCCGCAATCAGCTCCTCCGATTCGCGGTCGACCTGAGTAGCAAAGTCGTGCCGCGATTTCTCGGTCCAGCGGAGGGCGTCAGGCGGTCGCGCGGCGCGCACGAGATTCGCCGCGCGCTCCGCAGCCCGTTCCGCGATGTCGACTAAGTCCTTGAGCGCTCGCACCTTGCGACGGTTCCCCCCAGCCTCTTAGGTTGTGACTCCATGGCGCGCGTGTTCAGCGGCATCCAGCCCTCCGGCGAGCTGCATATCGGCAACTACCTCGGCGCCGTCAAGAACTGGGTGCGGCTGCAGCACCAGCACGAGACGCTGATCTGTATCGTCGACCTGCATGCGATCACGCAGGCCTACGAGCCCAGCGAACTGGCGCAGCGCACCCACGACATGGCGGTGGGCCTGCTCGCTGCCGGCATCGACCCGGCCAGGACGATTCTCTTCGTGCAGTCGCACGTGGCGGAGCATTCCGAGCTGAGCTGGATCCTCACCACCGTGACGCCGCTCGGCGAGCTGGAGCGCCAGACCCAGTACAAGGATAAAGCCCAGCGCCACGAAAGCGTGCCGGCGGGCCTGTTGAGCTACCCGATCTTGCAGTCCGCCGACGTGCTGCTCTACCTCGCCACGCTGGTCCCGGTGGGCGAGGACCAGCTGCAACATCTCGAGCTCATGCGCGAGATCGCGCGACGCTGGAATCGCCGCTTCGGCGACCTCTTCCCCGAGCCCGAGGCGCAGCTCACGGCCACGAAGCGCGTGCTCGGGCTGGACGGCCGCGCCAAGATGTCGAAGAGTCTCGGTAACACGATCGGCCTGCTCGAATCGCCCGAAGCGATCTGGGAGAAACTGCGTCCAGCGGCGACCGACCCCGCACGCAAGACGCGCAAGGATCCGGGAAACCCGGACATCTGCAACATCTTTACGATCCATCAGGGGTTTTCGCCGCCCGCGGTCCAGGCCGATGTCGCCCAGAAGTGCCGCACCGCGGGCTGGGGCTGTCTCGACTGCAAGCGCGTCCTCGCGGACCACATCATAGCCGAGCTCACGCCGATCCGCGAGCGCGCCGTGACGCTGCAGGCCGATCCCGCCGGCGTGCGGGCGACGCTGCGTGCCGGCGCCGAGCGCGCCCGGGCCATCGCGCAGCGCACGTTGCACGACGTCCGCCGTCGCATGGGATTTCTCGCTCCCGAGGGGGACTGATGCCCGGCTTCTCCGATATGGTGGAGGCCCTCCGCCTCGAGTTGTTCCTGCAGATCCTGCTCGCGACCCTCCTGGGCGGCGCGATCGGGATGGAGCGCGAGCTGTCGGGGAAACCCGCCGGGCTGCGGACCAACATCCTCATCTGCGTCGGGGCGACGTTGTTCACGGTGCTGTCGCTCAAGCTGTCGGGAGGTCGGGGCGATCCAGCCCGTGTCGCCGCGCAGATCCTGCCGGGAGTCGGGTTCATCGGCGCGGGTACGATTCTGCACGCCCGCGGCTCGATCACCGGGCTTACGAGCGCGGCCACGATCTGGGTGGTGGCCGCAATCGGCATGGCCCTGGGCGCCGGGGCGTACACCGAAGCCGTGGGGACGACGCTGCTCGTGATGCTGATCCTGGCCGGTTTGGGATACTTCGAACGGCTCGTGGCGCGGCACTCCACGCACAGCCATGTCCAGATTCACGCGAAACCCGACGGGAACGCGCTCGAGGACCTGGAAGCGCTGATTCGTCGCTCCGGGCTCGACGTCGAGCGCGTTGAGTCGCGCCGCGAGAACGTCGACCTGGTGATCGAGCTGGATTTGCGCGGGCCCAAGCGTCTCCACGATCAGGCGAAGCTCGCGATGCTGCACCATCCGCTGGTCCGCACCGTTTCCACTGGAGAGTGACCCGCCGTCTGGTGCTCGATCTGCGGGCCCAACGACCCGTCTGGCGGGTGACGCCCGAGGTCGTGGCCGCGGTGCGGGGTGCCCTGGGGCCCGACTGGGAGGTGGCCGAGATCGCGGCACCGATCAATTCCGACGGCGACGGCAGCGGCGGATCTCCCGAAGCGGTCACCGCCGCGCAGGGCGCTGAGATCTACCTCGGGTTCGGGCTGCCACCGCGAGTGGTCGACGCCGGTCGTGACACGCTGCGCTGGGCCCATACCTGTACCGCGGGTGTGGGTGCGGTCCTCGACCGGCTGCGCGGCTCCCGCATCGTCCTCACCAACTCTGCCGGCATCCATGCCGAGCCGATCGCCGACTGGGTGCTCGCCGCGATCGCCCACTTCGCCCGGTCGTTCGACGTGCTGGTGCGGGCGCAGGCGG
>CAZXKN010000136.1:0-30442 GCA_964641815.1 uncultured Gemmatimonadaceae bacterium
GGCATGGCCCGCTGTGCCTTGATGCGCGGCGAGGCGAGCCTCGCCGCGGGACACCCGGCCGATGCCGAGGTCTGGTTTCAGAAGGCATCCACGCCCGGGGCGGGGAGTGACGTAGCGCGGGCGGCGGCCCTCGGCCTCGGCGACGTGGCGCTGGCCCGCGGGGACCTCACGACGGCGGTCGATTTCTACCAGCAGGCGCTCACGGGCGGAATGCCGGGAGACACGTTGGCGCAGCGCGCACAGGAAAAGCTCAACGCTCTCGGCAAAGCGGATACGGCGAGCTCCCCTCAGCAATGAGTGCCCCGATGCGAGGAACCCGGTTGCTTCTGCTCGCCGCCCTCACCGCGTGCCATCATGGTCCGCGACCGGTGACGACGTTGAGCCCCGCCGCGCTGCTGGCGCAGGCGCGGCGGCAGTTCCACGCCGGCGACATGAACAAGGCGCTGCAGAGCTACCGCCGGCTCCAATTCGAGCTCGCCCCCAACGACTCCGCGCTGGCGGAAGCCCACTATTACGTGGCGGAAGCGGAGTTCCAGATGGGCCAGCTGGTGGAAGCCGCTCACGATTTTCGCGAGACCGCAGATCAGTTCTCGCAGAGTAGCTTCGGGCCCACCGCGCTGCTGCGCGCCGGGGACGCGCAGCTGCGGATGTGGCGTAACCCGGAGCTCGACCCCAGCTACGGCCAGTCGGCGCTCGCGACGTATCAGGAGCTTGCGGGCCGCTATCCCGGTACCGATGCAACGGCGCGCGCGCAGGTCCACGTGCGCCAGCTGCGCGAATGGTTCGCCGACAAGGATTACAAGAACGGGATGTTCTACTTCCGCCGCGGGGCGTACGACTCCGGCATCATCTACTTCAAGGACGTGCTGGCGAACTATCCCGAAACCCCGCGTGCCGTCGACGCGTTGCTGCGCCTCGCCGACAGCTACCGCATCATCGGATACAAGGACGAGCGGCGGGAGGCGTGCGCCCACCTGCGCCAGTTTTATCCGCAGGCTCAGAACGCCGAACGGTCGTGCCCCCCGGCCACGCCTCCGGCCGGCACCACGCCCTGAGCGCGTGGACGCGCTGTTCGGCGGCTCGTTCGATCCGGTACATCTGGGACATCTCGTGGTCGCCGAAGCGGCGGCGGACGTGTTGGGCGCGCGCGTGCGCCTGATGCCCGCGCGCGAACAGCCCTTCAAGCGGGGCGCCGCGGCCGCCACGCCGGCACAGCGCGCCGAGATGCTCGAGCTGGCCGTGCGCGGCAATCCCCGCCTTTCCGTGGAACGCATCGAGCTCGAGCTGCCGACCCCGTCCTATACCGTGCGCACGCTGCGCGCGCTGGCGGAGCGCGAGCCGGGGAACCGATTCACGTTACTGTTGGGGGCGGATGCCGCCCGAGAGCTCCCGGCGTGGCATGAGGCGGCGGCCCTCCCCGACCTGGCGGACGTCGTGGTGTTTGGCCGTCCCGGGCAGACGCCGGCGCCCGCGCTGCCGATCCAGCGGGTGATCGATGTGCCCGCAGTCGAGGTGTCGGCGACGGAGATCCGGGAGCGGGTCGCCGCGGGCCGCTCGATTCGCTATCTGGTGCCCGACGCGGTGCGCGAGTACATCGCCGCCCACGGGCTGTATCGCAAGCGCTGAGGTCCGATGGTCAAGGCAATGATCACGAAGGTGTTCGGATCGCGGTTCCAGCGGGAGATGAAGCGCATCCGCCCGCTGGTGACGGCGATTCACCAATACGAGGCCCGGCTCAAGGATCTGTCCGACGGCGAGCTGCAAGGTCAGACCGCCCGGTTCCGTCAGACGATCGCGGGGCAGACGGGCGAGCTCGCAGCCGAAGTGGAGCGGCTCAAGGTCGCCAAACACGACTGCCCCGACGCCGAAGAGCGCGCCCGGCTGTCGGACCAGCTGGGAGAAGCGGAGCAGCGCTACAGTAAGGCGCTCCAGGCGGCGCTGGACGATGTGCTGCCGGAGGCGTACGCCACCGTACGCGAGGCGTGCCGCCGGCTCGTCGGGTCGAAGGTGATGGTCACCGGCCACGAGCTGACCTGGGACATGGTGCCCTACGATGTGCAGCTCATCGGAGGCATCGTCCTGCATCAGGGGAAGATCGCCGAAATGGCGACGGGCGAGGGCAAGACCCTCGTCGCGACGCTGCCGCTGTACCTCAATGCCCTGGCAGGGAAGGGCGCGCACCTCGTCACCGTCAACAACTACCTGGCGCGGCGCGATTCGCAGTGGATGGGCCACCTCTTCGGCTGGCTCGGCCTGACCGTCGGCTGTATCGACGAGAGCCAGCCGTCGACGCCCGAGCGCGCCGCGGCCTATCGCTGCGACATCACCTACGGCACCAATAACGAATTCGGCTTCGACTACCTGCGCGACAACATGGTGGGGCGGCTGGAGGAGCGGGTCCAGCGTGCGCACTACTATGCGATCATCGACGAGGTCGACTCGATCCTGATCGACGAGGCCCGCACGCCGCTCATCATTTCGGGCGCCGTCGGCGCCGAGTCGGACGTGAAGTACGCGCAGTACAACGCTCTCGTCGTGCAGCTGGTGCGCCGGCAGACCGCGGTCGTCAACGATCTCGTGGCCCAGGCCGAGCCGCTGCTCGAGGACCCCAAGAACCAGTACGAAGCCGCCAGATTGCTGTACAAGGCGCAGCTTGGCGCGCCGAAGAACAAGAAGCTGCTCAAGCTGCTCAACGAGCAGGGGATCAAGTCGCAGGTGCAGCGCGTCGAGCTCGACCGGCTGGCGGATCGCAAACTCCCGGCGCGGGACCAGAAGATGCGCGACATCGAGGACGATCTTTACTTCGTGCTCGATGAGCGCGGCCATTCGGTCCATCTGACCGACAAGGGCGTCGAGGCGATGTCCCCCGACGACCCCGGACTGTTCGTCGTTCCCGACATCTCGCAGGCCGTCCACGCCATCGACCACGACGACAGCCTCACGGCGGCGCAGAAGCTGGAGCGGCGCCGCGTCGTCGAGGGGGAATACGCGGCGAAGAGCGAGACGCTGCACATCATCTACAAGCTGGTCCAGGCGCACGGCCTGTACGAGAAGGACGTGGAGTACGTCGTCCAGGACGGCCAGGTGTTCATCGTCGACGAGTTCACCGGCCGCCTGATGCCGGGGCGGCGCTGGGCGGAAGGGCTCCACCAGGCGGTCGAGGCGAAGGAAGGGGTCGTCGTCCGCGAGGAGAGCCAGACGCTCGCCACGATCACGATCCAGAACTACTTCCGCATGTTCGAAAAGCTCGCCGGCATGACGGGCACCGCCGAGACCGAAGAGACCGAGTTCTTCCAGATCTACAAGCTCGAGGTCGTGGTCATCCCCACGAACCGGCCGGTCCGCCGGGTCGACAAGCACGACCTCATCTACAAGACGCGGCGCGAGAAATACAACGCGGTCGTCGACGAGACCGAGCGGCACCACAAGCGCGGCCTGCCGGTGCTGGTGGGCACGGTCAGCGTGGACGTCTCGGAGACGCTGTCGCGGATGCTGAAGCGCCGTGGCTTGAAGCACGAGGTGTTGAACGCCAAGTACCACGAGCGCGAAGCCGAGATCGTCGCGCAGGCGGGCCAGCCCGGCGCAATCACGATCGCGACCAACATGGCCGGTCGCGGCACCGACATCAAGCTCGGTCCCGGTGTGAAGAAGTGTCAGGTCTGCGGCATCTCGGCACGCGGCGAACCCGCCTTTGGACAGGCGCAGGAGCATGCCGATCTGACCCCCGCCCGCATCAAGGAGCTCGACTGCAACGACGATCCGCCCTGCGGGCTCGTGATCGTCGGCACCGAGCGTCACGAAGCGCGCCGCATCGACCGCCAGCTGCGCGGCCGCTCCGGCCGCCAGGGCGATCCCGGCCAGAGCGTGTTCTACCTGTCGCTCGAAGACGACCTGATGCGGCTCTTCGGCTCGGAGCGCATCGCGCGCTGGATGGATCGGGGCGGCGCCGAAGAGGGCGAGGTGATCACGCATCCCCTCGTCACGGGCGCAATCAGCCAGGCGCAGAAGCGGGTCGAGCTGCAGAACTTCCAGGCGCGCAAGCGGCTGCTCGAGTACGACGACGTGATGAACCAGCAGCGCGAGGTGATGTACTCGCTGCGCCTGTTCGCGCTCGAGGGCGGGGAAGAGCTGAAGGCCGAGGCGCGACGCATGATCGACGCCGCCGTCGAGCGGCTGGTCGACGCGCAGCTCGCCGAGTACAAGGACTCCGCCGACTGGGACCGCGAGCTGGTGGCGACGGAGCTGCTCGAGAAATATCTGATCTCCGCTTCCGCGATCACCGACCCGGCCAGAGTGCGCTCGCAGACGGAGATGGTGCGCGTCGCCCAGGAAGCGGGGCGCGTGGCGTTCGACGGCAAACTTGCCTACTTCAAGGAAATCGAGCCCAAGGTCGGCGCCACTCGCCTGGGCGAGCAGGCGCTCGCGCACATCATGCTCAGCGTGATCGACGAAAAGTGGAAGGATCACCTCTACGACCTCGACCAGCTGAAGGCGGGGATTCAATTCCGCACCTACGGGCAGAAGGACCCGCTGATCGAGTACAAGCAGGAAGCGTTCGAGATGTTCCAGGGACTGATCGACGATCTGCGCAGCACGTTCACCGAGCGCTGGCTCAAGCTGCGCATCGAGCTCGGACCCCCACCCGGGGCCGGGACGACCGGTCCGGCGGGAGGCCGTCCCCGCCCCGCTGGTCCGGCCAACGCCGGGCTCATCGGCGGCCAGCCGCGCCGTCCCCCGCCGATGGTCGCGTCGAAACCCGATGCCGAAGGCCTCGTGAGTCAGGGATCGAGCACCGGACCACTCCCGCCGTCCGCCCCCCCGGGGGTCGGCGCCATGGTGTCGAATCCCTACGCGGGGGTTGGGCGCAACGACCCATGTCCGTGCGGCAGCGGTAAGAAGTTCAAGAAGTGTCATGGAGCGGCCGCCTAGCAGGCGCACCGCCGCGTTCCGCACCGAGTGGCGTGGATTCGATACCACGTCGCCGACATCTCCCGACTACGTTGCCCGGCCATGGTCATGGTCGATGCGCAACAGCCGGCAGCCGATCGGCCGCGCGAGCGCCTCTGGCGCCTCGGCGTGCAGGCGCTCACCGCGCAGGAGCTCGTCGCCCTGGTGCTCGGCACCGGGTGCGCCGGGCGCGGTGCCCTCGAGGTCGCGGCTGAGCTTCTGAGCCGGGTCGAGGGGTCGCTGTGCCGGCTGGCGAGCCGCCCGCCCGTGGAGGTGGCGCGAACGTCGGGCGTCGGCCGGGCCAAGGCCGCCCGTCTCGCGGCGGCGCTCGAGCTGGGGCGGCGGCTCGAGGCCGAGGCGAGCCCGCCGCCGGAGCGCATCCGGGGACCCGGCGATGTCCAGCGGCTCTGTGCCCCCCGGCTGCGCGACCTCGCGGTCGAGGAATTCCACGTGCTGGCGCTGGGGACCCAGAGCCAGCTGCTCGCCGATCTCCTGATCACGCGTGGCCTGCTCAACAGCTCGCTGGTGCACCCGCGGGAAGTATTTCGTGCCGCCATTGCCGAGGCCGCGGCCGGCATCATCGTGGTGCACAACCACCCCTCGGGCGACCCCACCCCGTCGGCGGATGACCGGGCGGTGACCCGCCAACTGGTGGAAGCGGGCCGGTTGCTCGACCTCCCGGTCTACGACCACGTGATCGTCGGCGGCGACCGCTACATCAGTTTTTCCGAGGCGGGCTTGCTGTAGGGACGGGGCCGCGCCATCCTCCACGGGTGACGTCCACTGCTCCAGCGCTCGCGCCCGAGCTGGCGAAAGCCGTCGCGCCGCTGCGCGAGCGCCTCGACCTCGATCTGCTCTCCCGGGCCTACCAGGTCAGCGCCCGGGCGCATTCGGGGCAGAAGCGCAAGTCGGGGGACGACTTTCTCTCGCACAGCGTCGCGGTGGCGACGATTCTCGTCGAGCAGCAGATGGACTCGACCACCATCGCGGCGGCGCTGCTGCACGACGTGGTCGAGGACTCCGACGTCTTGCTCGACCAGATCCGCAGCGACTTCGGATCGGAGGTCGCCGACCTGGTCGACGGTCTCACCAAACTGTCGGGGTTGACGTTCCGCTCCGCGGAGGAGGCCGCGGCGGAGAATTACCGCAAGCTGCTGCTCTCGATCGCCAAGGACGCGCGCGTCATCATCATCAAGCTCGCCGACCGGCTGCACAACATGCGCACGCTGGAGCATCTGTCGGAGGAGCAGCAGCGCCGCATCGCGATGGAGACGCAGGAGATCTACGCGCCGCTGGCGCACCGCTTCGGGATGGCGGGCGTCAAGGCCGAGCTCGAGGATCTGGCGTTCAAGTTCCTCGAGCCCGACGAGTTCCGGGTCCTGACGAAGAAGATCCGCGCGCGCCGCGCCGAACGGGACCAGACGATCGAGCGGCTGCGGGTCCCGCTCACGGAGGAGTTGAAGCGCGCCGGACTCACAGAGTACGAGATCACCGGCCGTCCCAAGAACCTCTGGTCCATCCACAAGAAGATGAAGCGACGCGAGAAGCCGTTCGAGGAGATCTACGATCTCCTCGCGGTGCGCGTGCTCGTGAACTCGGTCGCCGATTGCTATCACGCGCTCGGCATCATCCACCACCAGTGGACGCCGCTGCAGGAGCGCATCAAGGACTACATCGCGAGCCCCAAGTCGAACGGCTACCAGTCGCTGCATACGACGGTGTTCGGGCCGGGCGGCCAGCTGTACGAGATCCAGATCCGCACGCGCGACCAGCACCGCACCGCCGAGTACGGCATCGCCGCGCACTGGCTCTTCAAGGAAGGAAAGGCCCCCGACGAGCTCGACCGGCATCTCGCCTGGTTCCGGCAGCTACTCGAGCTGCAGCAGGATGCGCACTCCCCGGAGGAGTTTCTCGAGTTCCTCAAGGTCGACCTGTATCAGGACGAGATCTTCGTCTTCACGCCGCGCGGCGACGTGAAGCGGCTGCCCAAGGAGGCGACGCCGATCGATTTCGCCTTCGCCGTGCACACCGAGGTCGGCTACCGCTGCAACGGCGCCCGGGTCAACGGCCGCATCGCGCCGCTGCATCGCCCGCTGAAGAACGGGGACACCGTCGAAGTGCTCACCTCACCCCAGGCGCGCCCGTCGCGCGACTGGCTGGCGCACGTCCACACCGGCCGGGCGCGGCACAAGATCCGGCAGTGGATCCGTCAGGAGGAGCACACCCGGAGCGTGGCGCTGGGGAAGGAGATTCTCGATCGTGAGGTCCGGCGCCGCCGCCTGGCCACCCCCGACGAAGAGCAGCTGGCGCGGGCCGCGGCGACCCTGTCGCTCGGCTCGGCGGAGCAGCTCGTGGCGGTGCTGGGCCGGGGCGACGTCGCGCTGGGGCTCGTCATGCGGGCGCTGTTCCCGGACCTGCCGAGCGAGGACCTGCAGGCGCCCAAGCCGACGGCATTCGGCCGCGTCATCCAGCGGCTGCGGCTGGGGCGGGGCATCCGGATTCAGGGGGTCGACGGTCTGATGGTGCGCTACGCCCAGTGCTGCCAGCCGGTCCCCGGTGACCCCGTCGTGGGTTACGTGACGCAGGGCCGCGGCATCTCGATCCACCGCAGCGACTGCCCCAACCTGCTGCCGCTGTCGGCCGAAGCGGAACGGCGCGTCGAGATCGACTGGCAGGAGTCGGAAGGGGAGACGTTCGTGGTGCGGCTCGTGGTGGCCGGCGAGGACCGGCGCGGGCTCTACGCCGACATCTGTGAGGCGGTGAGCCAGACGGGAACGAGCCTCCGGCACGCCGAGCTGTCGTCGCGGGACGGCGTCGTGCTCGGCCACCTGCTGGTCGAAGTCGAGAACCAGACGCATCTCAACAAGGTGCTGCGCGCGGTGCGCCGCGTGAAAGGCGTGACGGAAATCGCCCGGCGCGATGTCGGCGCCACCCCCGCTGCGCCGTCCGCCTGATTATTTTGGCCCCATGCCGTTCGAGCTCGTTTCACCGTTCGCCCCGGCCGGGGACCAGCCGCACGCGATCGCGGCGCTGACCGCGGGGCTGCAGCACGGCGACCGCTACCAGACGCTGCTCGGGGTCACCGGGTCGGGGAAGACGATGACGATGGCGCACGTGATCGCCGCCAACGCCCGTCCCACCCTTGTGCTGTCGCACAACAAGACCCTCGCGGCCCAGCTGTACGGTGAGCTGAAGGCGCTATTTCCGCGCAACGCGGTCGAGTTCTTCATCTCGTACTACGACTACTACCAGCCGGAAGCCTACGTCCCGCAGACCGACACCTACATCGCCAAGGATTCGTCGATCAACGACGACATCGACGCGCTGCGGCTGCGCGCGACGTCGAGCCTGATGGAGCGGGACGACGTCATCATCGTGTCGAGCGTCTCGGCGATCTACGGCCTGGGCGACCCCGAAGCCTACAAGCGATTGCTGATGACCGTCTCCGTGGGGGAAGAGCGGGGTCGGGACGCCATCCTCGCCGAGCTGGTGCGTATCAACTACGCGCGCAACGACACGGCGTTCGAGCGCGGCACGTTCCGCGTGCGCGGCGACACGATCGAGATCCTGCCGGCCTACGACGAGCAGGGGATCCGCATCGAGCTGTGGGGCGATACCGTCGAGCGGGTCACCAAGATCGACCCGCTCACCGGCAACCCCATCGCCCAGCTGCAGCGGGCCGTGGTCTATCCGGCGACGCATTTCGTCACCGAGCGCCCTTCCGTCGAGCGGGCCGTGGCCGCAATCCGGGCCGAGCTGCAGCAGCGGCTCGGGGAGCTGCGCGTGCAGAACAAGCTCGTGGAAGCACAGCGGCTCGAGTCCCGCACGCAGTTCGACGTCGAGATGCTGCTCGAGATCGGGCGCTGCACCGGGATCGAGAACTACTCCCGCCACTTGACGGGCCGGGCGCAGGGGGAGCGGCCGGCGTGCCTGCTCGACTATTTCCCGGACGATTTTCTCTGCGTCATCGACGAATCGCATCAAACCGTGCCGCAGGTGGGAGGGATGTACGAGGGCGACCGCTCCCGCAAGCAGACGCTCGTCGACTACGGCTTCCGGCTGCCGTCGGCGCTCGACAACCGGCCGCTGCACTTCGAGGAGTTCATGCGGCTCGTGCCGCGGATCATCTTCGTGTCGGCCACGCCGGGGGACCTGGAGTTCAAGCTGTCCGAAGGCGTGGTGGTCGAGCAGATCATCCGCCCCACGGGGCTCGTCGACCCGGAGGTGGAGGTGCGGCCGGTGAAGGGGCAGGTGGACGACCTGCTGCACGAGATCCGCGAGCGCGCCCGCGCGAGCGAGCGGGTGCTCGTCACGACGCTCACCAAGCGGATGTCGGAGGACCTGACCGACTATCTGCAGCAGCACGGCGTGCGCGTGCGCTACCTCCACTCCGAGATCGACGCGATCGAGCGCGTGGAGATCATCCGGGGACTGCGGCTCGGCGATTTCGACGTCCTGGTCGGCATCAATCTGCTGCGGGAAGGACTCGATCTTCCCGAGGTATCGCTCGTGGCGGTGCTCGACGCCGATCAGGAGGGATTCCTGCGGTCCGATCGCTCCCTGATCCAGACCGTCGGCCGGGCCGCCCGCAATCTCCACGGTCGCGCCATTCTCTATGCCGACCGCATGACGGGGTCGATGCAGCGCGCGCTCGACGAGATGTCGCGGCGCCGGACGCGGCAGCGGGACTACAACGTCGAGCATGGCGTGACGCCGCGCTCGATCGTCAAGTCGGTGATCGACATCCGGTTCGTGACCCGCGTCGCGGATGCGCGCGGCAGCCGCGTGCCGGACGCCCCGGTGCACCGGCCGGCCGATGCGCGGGAACGTGAAGCGCTGATCCAGCTGCTCGAATCACAAATGCAGGCGGCGGCCGAGGCCCTGGATTTCGAGCAGGCCGCGCTGCTGCGGGATCAACTGCTCGAGCTCAAGGCGGAGCTCGAGCCGCGAGGAGGACGGCGTGCGCCTGCGCGAGGACGAGCTCAACCGGTTCGGTGAGGATCTGGGGGGCGTGCTCCGGCCCCCGGTGATCATCGGGATCTCGGGAGACCTCGGGACCGGGAAGACGACGCTGGTGCAGGCGATCTGTCGCGGCATCGGGGCGGAGGTGCCGGCGACCAGTCCGACGTACGCCCTCGTGCACCGCTACGAGTCGCCCAGGGGGCCCGTGTTCCACGTCGACTGTTACCGGATCAAGAGCTCCAAAGAGGCGCGGGATCTTGGCCTCGACGACATCCTGATCTCGAAGGCGATTCTGCTCGTGGAGTGGCCGGAAAAGGCGGGGCACATGATGCCGCCGCTCGACCGCTACTTCCACCTCAGTCACGACTCGGACGGCGCCTACCGGGTGTTGGAGGAGCGGTGAGCGGCACGTGGCTCGCGATCGACACTGCAACCGTCATCGCGTCGGTCGCGGTTGGGGAGCCGCCGGATGCGCGATCCAGCACGCTGCTCGAGGGTCCGCGCACCCACGCCAGTGGGATCGTCGAGCTCATCGACCGCACGCTGCGTGCGGGAGGCACCGCCATCCCCGGCCTGGCGGGGATCGTCGTCGCGGACGGGCCTGGCAGTTTTACCGGTTTGCGGATCGGATGGGCGGCCGCCAAGGGGCTCGCTCAGGAGCGCGACATCCCGATCGTCGCGATCCCCGCACTGGCGGCAGCGGCGACGAGTGCGGCAGCGGTGCTCGGGGCCGTGCCGATCGCGGCGTGCTTCGACGCGCTGCGCGGCCAGGTCTTCGGCGCCGTCTATGTATTGCGCGTCGATCGTCTGGAGGTCGTCGTCGCTCCGGGAATCTGGACGCCGGAAGAGCTGATCGCCGCCAGTCCCGAGCGGCCGCGCGCGGCGGTGGGCGACGGGGCGATGCGGTACGCTGCCGCGCTGGAGCAGTGGACCGGCGCCCGGCCCCTCGATGTGCGCGCGCTGCGACCCACGGCGGCGTCCCTGCTTGCGCTCGCGCCGCTCGCGGGAGTCGCGCGCCGCATCGAGGACCCCGCTGCCGCCGAGCCGGACTACGGCCGGCCTGCCGAGGCGCAAGCGCGCTGGGAGGCTCGTTACGGACGCCCCCTGTCCCATCAGACCCGCCCAGGAACCTGATCTGCCGGCGCTGGTCGTGATCGAGCGGATCGCGTTCAGCGATCCGTGGTCGCGCAGCGATTTCGCCGATTGCCTCCGCCTCGGGTGGCCGATTTTCGTCGCCGAGAACGGCGGCGCGCCGGTGGGTTACATCGTCGGGCGCGCCGTCGTCGATCAGGGAGAAATCCTCAACCTCGGCGTGATGCTGCCGGCGCGGCGTCGCGGGATCGGCACGGCGTTGGTGCGTCGCATGCTCGAGGATTTTCAGCGCCGTGGCGTGGTGTCGGTGTTTCTCGAAGTGCGTGAATCGAATCTCCCTGCGCAGCAGCTGTACGAGTCGTTTGGGTTCACGGCGGTCGGTCGCCGGGCGCGCTACTACCAGCGCCCGATGGAGGACGCGGTCGTCCTCCGAGCCGCCATTTCGGCAGACACCGCTTCCGCGTGAATAGGGTACAAGTGGCGTATCTTTGATTGACAGAATGACTTGCGAGTCATATAATCTGGGGCATCCTTGGCCCCCACCCGCTTAATGCCAGGAGGCAGTTGTGAGCAAAAGCCTGAACAAAGTCATGTTGATCGGCAATTTGGGGGCCGATCCAGAGGTGCGCAGCACCAACAACGGGTCCCGGGTCGCCAACCTCTCTCTCGCCACCAGCCGGCAGTGGACCGATCCGAAGGGCGAGAAGCAGGAAAAGACCGAGTGGCACAAGGTGATCTGCTGGAACAACAAGGGATTCATGCTGGCCGATCTCGCCGAGAAGTATATGAAGAAAGGCGACAAGGTGTACGTCGAGGGGCGGGTCGAATACCGCACCTGGGAGGACAAGGAGAAGCAGACCCGCTACGTCACCGAGATCGTCGCTCGAGAAATCATCCTCTTGGGCTCCCGGGGCGCTGGCGGTGAAGGGTCCGGAGAGTTTGCCCGCGCCAAAGCGACGGCGAAGGTGACTCCCGAGGGCAAGCCCGAATCGCTCGACGCGTTCCCGGAGGCGCTGGATGAGGAGGACGACGATCTGCCGTTCTAGCCGCGTCGTGTGGGCCGTAGTGGTCGCCCTGCCGCTGTCCGCGACCCTCGTCGCGCAGGACACCACTACGGCGCACCCGGCGGCCTCGCAAGACACCACGGCCCATCCGGCGGCCCAGCAGGATACCGGACTCGCAGTTCCCGGCGGCAAACACGTCGTCGCCGCCGGCGAAACACTCTGGTCGATCTCC
Organism: uncultured Gemmatimonadaceae bacterium; assembly: GCA_964641815.1. Taxonomy (GTDB): domain Bacteria; phylum Gemmatimonadota; class Gemmatimonadetes; order Gemmatimonadales; family GWC2-71-9; genus DASTHG01. The sequence goes on from CAZXKN010000136.1 coordinate 12,238, forward strand.
ACGCAAAACTTTTCCGATCCGCTGCTGTGGCCCGAGATCTACCGCCGCAACACGTCGGTGATCGAGGACCCGCACTGGATCTATCCCGGCGAGGTGCTCGACCTCGGCGGCATCGCGTCGGCGCCGCCGACCGACACCACGCAGACCGTCGCGCAGCGCGACACCACCGCCCCCGACACGACGGGCGCGGCCGACACGACGCAGCTCGCGGCGCCGCCCCCGCCGCCCACCGAGCCCGAGGGGCCGGGGACGATCTTTGATCGCCGCGCCAACGCGCGGCAGCGGGTGGAAGACGTGCTGCGCGCCTACGCGCATCAGGTCTATCGGCCGGTGCGGCGGGGCGAGTTCTATTCCGCCGGGTTCCTGACCGAGGGCGAGAAGCTGCCGTGGGCGACCGTCGTCGGGAACACCGCCAAGCCGTCGATCCCGGTGCTGGCGAATCCGCCGGCGTCGAACGTGGCCACGCAGTTCCAGGAACTGGCCATTCTGCCGCCGTCCCAGGCGTCGTATCACATCGGCGACTCGTTGCTCGTCGCGCGGCTCGACCGCGACCTCAACCCGTGGGGCTCGGTCGTCGTGCCCGTGGGCGTGGCGCGGGTGACGGCGCTGCAGCAGAAGCAGGTGCTGGCGACGATCATCATGCAGTTCGGGCGCATCCGCGGCGGCACGGTGGCGATGCCGCTCGAGCCGTTCAAGGATCCCGGCGAGGTGCGTCCCGCCGAGGTCGATCAGGGGCTGCAGGGCCACCTGATCGAGATGCGGGACCAGCATGTGCTCGCCACGGTGCAACAGGTGGTCTTCCTCGACAAAGGCCGCGCCGACGGCGTGGCGTTGGGGGACGTGTTCGAGGCGTACCGCCCGGCATCGGGCGAGGTCGGCGCGCGGTCGGAGGAGGTTCGGGTGCAGCTACTGGTGGCGCATACCCGCGAGCACACGTCCTCGGCGATCGTCATCGGCATGTCGAATCCGCAGCTGATTCCGGGCATGCCGGTGCGGTTGATCAAGAAGATGCCCTCCTGACCACGTAGGCTTCCCCCGGCACGCAGCACACCCGGCGCGGCGGATTCCCCGCCGCGCCTCTGTTGTCGCAAGGAGGATTCGCATTTCCATGAAGCGCCGAGTCTTGATAACGGGCGGCGCCGGGTTCATCGGCTCCCATCTCGTCCGCGCCTATCTCGCCGTCGGCGATGACGTGACGGTGCTGGACGATCTCTCATCCGGCAAGGCGGAAAACCTCCCCGCGGGCGTTCGCCTGGTGCGCGCCGACGTGCGCTCCCCCGAGGCCCGGACGCTCGCCGCGACCGGCGGCTTCACGATCCTCAACCATCACGCCGCCCAGATGGACGTACGCCGCTCGGTGGAGGATCCCCTCTACGACGCCCAGATCAACGTCATCGGCCTGCTGAACGTGCTCGAAGGAGCGCGCGCGGGGGGCGTGCGGCGCGTCGTGTTCGCCTCGTCGGGAGGCACCGTGTACGGCGACGGCGCCGCGACGCCGACGCCCGAATCCGCCGCCAAACTTCCGGCCTCGCCGTACGGGACCGCCAAGCTCACCTCGGAGTACTATCTCGCGACGTTTGCGCAGTTGTTCGGCCTCGAGGCGGTCTGCCTGCGCTACAGCAACGTCTACGGACCCCGGCAGAACCCGCACGGTGAAGCGGGTGTCGTCGCGATCTTCGGTCGCCGGCTGCTCGCCGGGGAGCCGGTCACGATCTACGGCGATGGGGAACAGACGCGGGACCTGGTGTACGTCGAGGACGTGGCGGCGGCCAATGTCGTCGCTGCCGAACGCCCGCTGCCGGCGCTCAGTGGGCTGGATACGCGAGCCTACAATATCGGGACCGGAGTCGAAACCACGGTCAATCAGCTGACGCAGATCATCGCCACGGCCGCCGGCTCGAAGAGCGCCATCGGTCACGCCCCGGCGCGGGCCGGCGAAATCCTGCGCAGCGCGCTGGACGTGTCCAAGGCCGCACGGGAACTGGATTGGCGTCCGCGGGTGGCGTTGCCGGAAGGCGTGGCGCGCACACTGCGCTGGATCCGGGAGGGGTAAGTGCTCTTGCAAGTCGGGCGGGCGGTGCCCACCACGCCGTGGGAGCTGGTGCTCACGTCGAGTCGCGAGACGAAAGTGGTGCTCGCGATTCTCGTGCTGTTCTCCGTCGCGTCGTGGTACCTGATCATCTTGAAGTGGTGGCAGTTCCGCCATGTGCGGCGCCAGGCCGACCGCTTCATGAAGGAGATCGAGAAGGCGCCGCGGCTGGAGGAGGCGTATCACGCCGCGATGCGGCTGCCCTCGTCGCCGTACAACCGCCTGCTGCGCGAAGCGGTGCAGTTCTTTTCGCACCTGAAGCCCGGCGTGCTGCGCGAGCCCGCGGCCGCGCCGACCCACCCCACGTTGACGATGATGCAGCTGGAAGCCTTGCGCATGGTGCTTGCCAAGGAGATCGCGGCCGAGCGGGACGCTGCCGCGCGCTTCATCCCCTGGCTCGCGACCTTCGGCTCGGTGAGCCCGTTGCTGGGCCTGCTCGGGACGGTGCTCGGGGTCATGGACGCGTTCATCGGCATCGCCGTCGGCGGATCGGGAAACATCGGAGCCGTGGCGCCCGGCGTCGCGGAGGCGCTGGTGACGACCGTCGCCGGACTCGCGGTCGCGGTACCGGCGGTGATGGCCTACAACCTCTACGTCAACCGGCTCGGCCTGTTCGCCGGCGAGCTCGAGGGCTTCGCGCAGGAGATCATCGGCACGCTGGCGCGCGAGGGGAGGCTCTAGATGGCGGGCATCGTGGGGGGCGGCGGGCTGCGCGGCCACGGCGAGCTGCCGCTCAACGCCGACATCAACGTCACGAGTCTCGTCGACGTGGCGTTCGTGCTGCTCATCATCTTCATGATCACGGCGCCGATCATGCAGGGCGGCGTCGACGTGCGCCTGCCGCGGGCCGAGGCGCGGCCGATCGAGCCGAAGTCGGGGCTGGTGGTGACCGTGGATCGCACCGGTCAGATTTTTCTCGATCAGTCGGGTCTGTCGTACGAGGATTTTCGCGCCACCTTCCCGGCGTTCGTGCGCACGCGTCACCCCACCGGGGTGTACCTCCGCGCCGATGGGCGCGTGGCGTACGCGACCGTCGTCCAGGTCCTCGCCGTGATCCGGGCGGCGGGGGTCAATGACGTGGGGCTCGTGGCGGAGCCGGAGGTGAAGGGGCCGTGATCCACGTGCCGCGCCAGCGTGGCAACGTGCCGTTGGGCGTGATCGGCACGGTCGTCGTGCACGGCGTGGTCCTGGGACTGTTCCTCGCCTCCGCGTCGGGGGCACGGTCGGCGCCCCCCGTCTACCGCGTGCAGCTGATCGCGGCGCCCGAAGTGCAGCCCGACGCCCGACCGGCCCCGCAGGCCGTGCAGCGGGAGGCGGAGCAGCCCGAGCCGCCGGCGCCGACCCCCAAGCCACCCCCCAAGAACACCGCGGCGGAAGCCGCGCCGCCGCCGACCGCCGACAGCAAGAAGCGCGAGACCGCCCCGCGCACGACCCCCAAGGCCAAGCCGCTCCCCGGGGAGCGGCCCAGCACCGGCTCCGACCCCGCCACGGTGAGCACCGAAGGGATCGAGTTTCCCTTCCCGGAGTATTTGCAGAACATCGTGTCTCAGGTGCTGCAACGGTGGCAGCGCCCACTCGAATCCTCACCGCTCGAGGCCGAAGTGTCGTTCATGGTGCACCGCGACGGCTCCGTCACCGATCTCCAGTTTGTGCGCCGCTCCGGCGATTTCGCGTTCGATCTCGAGGCGCAGGGGGCGATCGAGGAGGCGGGTCGGATCAAGGCATTCGGGTTGCTGCCCGACGGCTGGGTGGCGGACGTCCTGTTCGTGCGCTTCTACTTCTCCGGCAAGCGGCAGTGAGTCGACACCGGCTGCTCCTCGCGGTGATCGCGCTCGTGCTCGCGACCGCTGCGCTGCCCGACCGCCTCACCGCCCAGGACACCACCGCGATCGATCGCGGCGTGCGCATCGGGATCGTGTACCGTCCCGGCGTGCGTCCCGGCATCGTCGTGCTGCCGGGACACCAGGCGGGGCTCGATTCGGTGCGCGCCATCGTCGCCCGTGACCTCGACTACAGCGACCGCTTCGAGGTGATTACGCTGCCGGGCGAGGATTCGCTGCGCGGGACCGGCGCCGCGACGCGCCCCGATCCGGCGCGACCGGGCACGCGCCCCCGGCCCGCTGCGCCCGCCGCCCTCAACTATCCTTTATATCGGGCGCTCGGCGCCGATTTCGCGATCGACGTCCGGGCGGCGGCGGACACGACGATCGTCGTCGTGCATGACGTGACGGCCGGCGCCGTGCGGCGCACGGTGCAGGGGATCGTCCCGGCGCTGGGGCTGCCCGGATTCCGTCTCGCGGTGCACCGGCTCTCCGATCAGATCCTGCAGGCGGCGGTCGGGACGCCCGGGATCGCTGCCACCCGCATCCTGTTCGTGCGTGACGGCAAGGTGTACCGCATTGACGAGGACGGGGCCGATGTCGCCCTGGCGTCCTCCGGCGAGCACCAGGCCATGTCACCGGCGTGGGCGCGCGACGGACGCCACTTTGCCTACATGGAGTTCGCCGACGGGCGCGGCCAGCTGTTCGTGCAGGACGTGGCCACCAACCGGCGCGTGAGCGTGACGACGACGGGGAAGTCGTTGGACTTTACCCCGGCGTTTTCGCCCGACGGCAAGACCCTCGCTTTCAGCCGCGCGACCGAAGAAGGTACGGATGTCTACACGATCAACGTGCATGACAACTGCTGTTTGCAGCGCTTGACCCGCGGTGGCTTTTCGGACAATTTGTCTCCGACCTATAGTCCGGACGGGCAACGCATCGCCTTTGTCTCGACACGCCCGGGGTTGCCGCAGATTTATGTGATGGCGGCCGACGGCACCGACCAGCAGTTGTTCGCCCCGTTCGATTACGGGGTCAGCGGGTCGTCGAATGCTCCGGAATGGTCCCCCGACGGCCAGTCGGTGGCATTTCACCGCGACGTCGGCGGCACGTTGCAGGTCTTCGTGCTCGACGTGCGGACCCGCACCGTGCGACAGCTCACGTCGCTGGGCCGCAATGAGGACCCTACCTGGGCGCCGGACGGGCGGCATCTGGCGTTCGTCTCGGATCGCAGTGGCTACCGGCAGTTGTGGGTGATTGACCTGGAAACGGGAAGGATTCGGCCCCTCTTGCAGCAGAGCGGGGCACGACTGCCGGCATGGTCTCCGCGCATTCCGGAGGCCGGTACAATGAACCCCTGAACAGGGAGAACCGGATACAATGACACGCGTCCATTCGCTGGTCCTGATGGGCTTCGGCGTGGCGCTGCTCGTGGCGTGCGGGAAGAATCCGCAGCCGGTCACGACCCCCACGACGGCGCCTAACGCCGATTCGATTGCCGCCGCTGAGCGTGCGCGCGCCGACTCGGCGGCCGCCGATTCGGCCCGGCGGGCGCAAGAAGAGGCGGAACGGATCGCGCGGCAGCGGGCTGCGGACTCCGCGGCCGCGGCAGCCGGTGCGGTCACCGAAGTGCGCAACATGCTCGCCGCGATGATTCATTTCGATTACGATAAGGCCGCCCTGCGCTCCGACGATCAGTCGGCGCTCGACCAGAAGGTGTCGATCCTGAACGCCAACAGCGCCGTGCGGATTCGCATCTCCGGACACTGCGACGAGCGTGGGTCCGATGAGTACAACCTGGCGCTGGGCAACCGGCGCGCCACCGCGGCCAAGCAGTACCTCGTCAGCCACGGCATCGCCGCAGATCGCATCGAGACGGTGTCGTACGGCGAGGAGCGGCCCATCGCGACCGGCCACGACGAAGACTCGTGGGCGCAGAACCGGCGTGATGAGTTCGAGATCCTGAGCGGCGGCGACAACCTCAAGAAGCCGTAACGGTGTCACGCGTTCGCCGTACGCTGATCCTCGTCCTGGGGCTCTGCTCCGGATGCGCCCTGCGGGGCGACGTCCGCAAGGTGGAGCTCCAGGTCGAGGCGTTGCGCGCCGAGATGACCCGCTCCGACAGCGCGCGGCGGGTCGAACGGGACTCGCTGGCACGCGTGCTCATCGCCGTGCAGGCCACGATCGCTGCGGAGCAGAACGCCCTGGTGCAGATCCGCGGCGACATCCGCAGCGACCTGCAGGCGGTGCAACAGCAGCTCATGGCGTTGCAGGAGTTGACGGGGCAGAGCCAGCAGCGCCTGTCGGAGCTGCGCAGCCGCTTGTCCAATCCGGCACCGGCACCGCCGCCCCCCGCCGACACGACGACCGGCGGTGGGGCCGCGGCCGCCACTGCCCCGGCGACGCCCAGTGGGGGCACCGGCAGTCCCGGTCCCGATCAGATGTATGATCTGACGATGCAGCAGTACCGCCGCGGCAGCTTCACGACTGCCCGGCTCGGTTTCCGGGAGTTCCTGCGGCTGTATCCCAATGATGAACGAGCCGCCGACGCGTTGTATTTCGTGGGCGAGTCGTTCGCGCCGGAGAATCCCGACTCGGCCTCCGCGGTGTACCAGGATGTCGTGAAGCGCTTCCCCAATTCACCGCGGGCTCCATCGGCACTCTACAAGCTGGGGCTCCTCGCCCAGCAGCGGGGGGACAAGGCCGGCGCGCGCACCTTTTTCGCACGCGTCCTGGCCGGCTATCCCCGCTCCGACGAGGCCAATCTCGCCCGCGACCGGCTGCAAGCTCTGGGGCGCTAGCCCCGCACGCCGTGGCTGACGCCTCGAACCGCGGCGAAATGCCGTTCCTCGATCACCTCGAGGAGCTGCGGTGGCGTCTGCTGAAGACGCTGGTGGCGATCCTGCTGGGCACGATCGTCGGCTGGGTCGTCGTGCAGCGCATCGACATCATCGGCCTTCTGACGCAGCCGATCGCGGCGCACATCCCCGGCGGGCGGCTCAACTACACGAGCCCCACCGATCCCTTCTTCATCACGCTCAAGTTCGCGTTCATCGTCGGCGTCGTGCTGGCGTCGCCGGTGGTGGTGTACCAGCTGTGGGCGTTCCTCGCGCCAGCGCTGTACGAGCGCGAGCGACGGCTCGTCGTGCCGGCGCTCGTCGTCGGCATGCTGCTGTTTCTGGCCGGCGCCGCGGCGGGGTATTTCCTCGCGCTGCCGCATGCCCTGTCGTTTCTGCTCGGCTTCCAGAACCAGGCCCTGCAGCCGATCATCACCGCCGATCGCTATTTCGCCTTCGCAGCGCAGGTCATCGTTGCGATGGGAGCGGTCACCGAGCTGCCGCTCGTCATCATCATCCTGACGTCTCTGGGAGTGGTGACGCCGACCGGGCTGCGCCGCAACCGCCGCTTTGCGCTGCTCGGCGCGGGGATCCTGGCGGCATTCTTGGCCCCCCCCGACGCGCTGTCGATGGTGGTCGGGATCGCGGTGCTGTTGCTGTTCTACGAGGTCGGCATTCTGTGTGCCATGGTCGTGACCCGGCGGCGGACCGCCGCGGCGGCGCGCAGCGGCGCCGCGGTCGCCATGGCGCTGCTCTGCTGGGCCGGCCTGCCGCGCTCGGCGGCGGCACAGCGACCGGTGTCGCCGCCGCCCCGTCCCCGGGGACTCCCGGTCCAGCCGGGGGACACGACGCGCCGCGGCGATTCCGTCTCCGGGCACCTGATCGACACCGCGACGGCGCGCAAGCTCGGGCTCCCCACCGGACCGACGCGGTCGTTCCCCTCGCCCGACGCCGTCCTCGACACGCTGCTGAAGCTGAAAACCTACCGCGTGACCCAGTACCTCGCCGACACGCTGCGGGTGCTCGGAGACAGCGGCACGATCATTCTGACGGGGGAAACGCTGCTCGACCGGGAAGGCACCAAGCTCGAAGCTGACACGGTGCACTATCGCCAGTCGAGCTGCCGTCTCGACGCGTCCGGCAACCCGCGGCTCTTCGACCAGGGATCTCAGAGCAGCGCGCCGACGGTCGTCGTCGGGGAAGGGATGCGGTACGACACCTGCCTGAAGCGCGGCACGGTGCTGCAGGGGCTCACGACGTTCCAGCAGGGCGGGGCGAACTGGTTCATGCGCGCCAACATCGCGCTCGACTCGGGCTCGACCCGACTGTATGGAGCGCGGAGCAACATCACCTCCGATGAGCGCCCCGTGCCGGGATACCACTTCGCCGCCGGGGAGATGAAGTGGCTCAACAAGACCGTGATGATCGCGCGGCCGACTGTTCTCTACGTCCGCGACGTCCCGATCATGTGGCTGCCGTTCATCTTCAACGACATCCGGCCGGGGCGGCACAGCGGCATGCTGGTGCCGCGCTTCGGCCTCAACGATCTCGTGCGCCCGACGCGCACCTACCAGCGGCACGTGACGAACATCGGCTATTACGTCGTCGTGAACGATTACATCGACGTGCTCGCGTCGGCCGACTGGTATTCGGGGCGGAGCTTCGGGATCAACAGCCAGCTGCACTACAAGTGGCTCGACCGTTTCGTGGACGGCCGCTTCGCCTTCTCGCGGCTGAGCCAGCTCGACGCCGCAGCGCATTCCGACCAGATCACCTGGTACCACAGTCAGAGCTTCTCGAGCCGCACGCATTTTTCGGCCAGCGTCAACTACGCGACGAGCGCCAGCGTCGTGCAACGCAACACGGTGGATCCGTTTCTCACCACCGCGCAGCTCAGCTCCAGCGTGAATTTCGACAAGCGGTTCGACTGGGGGGCGTTCAACTTCGGCGGCAACATGACGCAAAACCTGTCGACCAACCTGACGCAACAGAATCTGCCGCGCATCTCGATCACGCCGGCCCCGATCGACCTGACGTCCTGGATCACCTGGTCGCCCGGGTTCTCCTACACGAATACGCAGACGCTGCACAACATCAGTCCCACGCCGCTCCTGCTCCCCAACGCGAGCGGCGGCGTCGACACGCTGGCGCGCGGGTTCGACAACCGGGTGACCGATCTCGCGATCGGGACGCCGCTGCGCATCGGGCGCTGGAACTGGAACAACAACTTCACGATCGAGGACAAGGCCAGCAACCAGCGGGTGGAGTTCCTCATTCCTGATCCCGCTGATTCCACGCTGCTGCACCACGTCGTCTACAATCACACGTTCGAGACGCGGGTCGACTGGACCACCGGGTTCAGCCTGCCGCAGCTGTTTCCCGGGACGTGGCATCTCCAGCCGGGGATCGGCATCGCCAACAAGACGAGTGCCGGGCCGTACATGCTGCGCAATCAGTTCACCGGCGGGCAGTTTTTACAGCAGGGGAAGCGGCTGCAATTCAGTCTCGGTGCGGCTCCCACGGTCTTCGGGTTCTTCCCCGGAGTCGGTCCGTTCTCGCGCATTCGCCATTCGATTGCGCTGATCATGAACTACCAGTACGCGCCCGGCGCCAAGGTGGACCCGGCGTTCGCCCACGCGCTCGACCCGACGGGCCGGTTGCTCAACGCCAAGAGCGATCCGCAGCAGACGGTGACACTCGGGCTGTCGCAGACATTCGAGGCGAAGTACAAGCCTGCGGCGGGCGACACCACCGACCAGCCGGCGCGCAAGACTCGGCTGTTGAGCCTCAATACCTCAGGAATCTCGTACAACTTCGAGCAGGCGAAAATCCCGGGCCGGGTCGGCTGGCAGACCCAGACGCTCACCAACACCTTCGCCTCGGACCTGCTTCCCGGATTCAACCTTCAGGTAACGCACGATCTGTGGCGCGGACAGGTGGGCCTCGATACGACGAAGTTTGACCCGTTCCTGCAGAGTCTGTCGGCGTCGTTCTCGCTGAGTCCGCGGACGTTTGCCGCGCTGGGCGCGCTGCTCGGGCTGGGGCACCGGCCCGAGGCGACCACCGGTGGAGCTCCCGCGCCGGCCCCGGGCGCCCCGCCGGGGACGTTCGGTCCGGGGCCGCGTGCCATGGGCGGCGGGTTCGGTGGCATCGGCGGCCCGCCGGGCGGTTTCGCGGGCGGCGGTGGGCGCGGCTTCAACCTCAACGTGCAGTTCTCGCTGCAGCGCACGCGCCCGCGGCAGGCGAGGACCGACTCCCTCGGCAACGTGATCTCCCTGCCTGGGCTGTCGGGGGGAAACCAGCAGATGTCGCTCAGCATGGCGTTCAGTCCCACGCCGCACTGGACGGCGTCCTGGAACACCAACTACGACTTCGAGACCAGGCGCTTCCCGCAGCATTATGTGCGGCTGGAGCGCGACCTGCACCGCTGGCATGCGTCGTTCGCCTTCAGCCGCACCGCCAGCGGCAACTTTGCGTTCAATTTCTACGTCGCCTTACTCGACGAGCCGGACATCAAGTTCGACTACGACCAGCAGAGCTACCTCCATACCGCCAGCACCGGCCCCTGATCTCCTCGCACTGTCCTCGCACGAGGACAACTGCTGTTGGTCTCTTTCGCGTAAATCATTAATAAATAACGACTTACGACTCGGCACGTCGTCTGCGAAAGGAGTGGGCGTTTCCGTCCTTCTCCACGAGGTCCATATGTCGTCCCGGATCACTGTCAGTCTGGTCGCCGCAGGGCTGCTGCTCGCGGGCTGCCGAACCTATGACACGACCGGTTCAGGCGGCCCGACCGTGTCCGCTCCGTCGAATCTCACCTATCAGCTTGACCCGAGCGGCGATCCGTCGACTCCGGCGGGGATCCTGCTGCGCTGGGACGACGTGACCGACGCGTCGCTCGCGAGCTATCGCATTTACTCGCGCGGCAGCACGAACGGTGCGTTCGGCCTGCGCGGCGAGACGACGTCCAATACGTTCCACGACAACGGCGTGCCGCATCTGCAGTATTACGTGACCGCCACCGACGTGGACGGTGGCGAGAGCGATGCCAGCAACACCATCACCGTGGACGAGCGGCTGGCGCTCGAAAGCCCCGACTCGCTCAGTTCGATTTCGCTGAACGGGGCGATCCAGCTCGACTGGACCGACAATGCCTTCCTCGCCGACCCGAGCCGGTTCCAGTGGTACCGCGTCTACAGCGCGTCGTACAACCTGGATACCGGCTTCTGCGGCAGCGACTGGGCGCTCGAAGGGACGACGGTGTCCCCGGAGTTCGTCGCGGCCGCGCTCGCCAACGGCGTGCCACGCTGTTTCGGGGTGTCGGCGATCAGCATTGAAGGGTACGAGAGCCTCTGGTCGCCGCTGCGCCAGGACACGCCGCGGCCCGACGCACGCAACGTGCTCGTCTCGGCGTTCGAGGCGACCAGCGCCCAGTCCGGCTTCCGTTTCTGGGACGACGCCAATCAGGACGGCATCGGCCAGGCGAGCGAGCTCGGCCTGATACAGGACGGCAACCGCACCGACATCGACTTCTGGGTGCACCGCGCCGCCGATTCGACGCTGTGGATCGTGCCGGAGTTCAGCGGCACGTCGCTGCGGCTCTATTCCAATCAGCCGGTCGCGGACCTCACCTCCATCGACTTCGCCCCGGCGAGCGGCTACTCGCGCAACATGATTCAGGCGCAGCCGGGCTATGGGTACGTGTTCCAGATCGTCGAGGGCACCACCGTCCGCTATGCGGCGCTGCGGGTGACGCACGTGGGCAGGAGCTATCTGATCTTCGATTGGAGCGTCCAGACCGATCCCGGCAACCCCGAGCTCTTGGTGCATGGCAATCTTCCGACTTCGGAGGAGACCGGTATCATCGTGAAGGGCGTGCGCTAACACTCCGTCGTTTGGAGGGGCAGGGCCGGGAGCCGCTATCGGCTTCCGGCCCTTGGTGTCTCCGCCTACCTTCCTCCCCACGATGTCCGCCAGCGTCACTCTCGACGGCCGCTCGCTCACGATCGCCGACGTCGTCTCTGTCGCCCGCCACGGCGCCCGCGTGGCCGTGGCGCCGGAAACGCGCGAGCGCGTCACGCGCTCGCGGGCGGAAGTCGAAGCCGCGGTGACCCGCGGCGACACGATCTACGGCGTCAACACCGGTTTCGGGAAGCTGGCCCACGTCCGTATCCCTCCCGACGACCTGCGGGCCCTGCAGCTCAACCTGATCCGCAGCCACGCCTCGGGCGTGGGCGAGCCGCTGCCGGTCGAGGCCGTGCGCGCGATGATGCTGCTGCGCGCCAACGTCCTCCTGATGGGGACGAGCGGCGTCCGCCCGGTGATCCCCGATACCCTGGTCGCGATGCTCAACGCCCAGGTGCATCCGACCGTTCCCTCGCAAGGCAGCGTGGGAGCGTCGGGGGACCTGGCGCCGCTCTCGCACCTCGCCCTCGCGATGATCGGAGAGGGACCGGACGGCCACCGGCTCGCTCCCGCGGGGATCGCGACCGTGACCCTCGAGGCCAAGGAAGGAATTGCGTTCGTCAACGGCACGCAGGCCCAGACCGGCCTCACGGCGCTGCTGGTACATGACGCGTGGACGCTGTGGCACACGGCCCACGGTGCCGCGGCGATGAGTCTCGAAGCGGTGCGCGGCACGCCGGTGCCGTTCGACGCCCGCATCCACGACGCTCGGCCGCACCCCTACCAGCAACGTTCCGCCGCCCTGCTGCGAGATCTGCTGGCCGACAGCGCCATCCGCGAATCGCATCGCCACGACGACCCCCGGGTCCAGGATGCGTATTCGTTGCGCTGCACGCCCCAGGTGCTGGGCGCCGTGGGGGAGGGCATCGCGTTCGCGGAGCGGCTGGCGACGACCGAGCTGAATGCGGCCACCGACAATCCGCTCGTCTTCGGCACGGAGGTCCTGTCGGGGGGCAACTTCCACGGCCAGCCGGTCGCGCTGGCGCTCGACGTGCTTGCCATCGTGCTCGCGACGCTCGCCGGGCTGGCCGAGCGGCGGCTCGAACGCGTCGTGAATCCCGATTTGTCCTCGGGGCTGCCGGCGTTCCTGGCGCTGCACCCCGGTCTCGATTCGGGGTTCATGACGGCGCAGATCGCGGCGGCGGCGCTCGTCGCCGACGCCCGCGTCCTCAGCACACCCGCCAGTGTCCAGTCGATTCCCACTGAAGGCAATCAGGAAGACGTCGTGCCCATGGGAATGACGGCGGCGTGGAAAGCGCGCCGCGCCTTCGATGACGCGACGCGTGTGGTCGCGATCGAGCTGCTCGCGGGAGCGCAGGGACTCGAATTCCTGAAACCGCTCACTCCCGGACGCGGCGTGGCCCGCGTCTACGATGCGGTGCGCCGCCTGGTGCCGGCCTTGAGCGCCGATCGCCCGATGTCCGACGATATCGAGCGCATTGTCGTGGCGATGCGCGACGGGCAGCTCGTTCCGCAGGGGCCGTCGTGAGCGGGGCGCGGACGGTCCGCGCCCCGCGCGGTCCTGAGCGATCCTGCCGCGGCTGGGTGCAGGAGGCGGCACTGCGGATGCTCATGAACAACCTCGATCCCGAGGTCGCCGAGCGTCCCCAGGACCTCGTAGTGTACGGCGGGACCGGACGGGCGGCGCGCAGCTGGGCGGCGTTCGACGCCATCGTGCGGACACTGCGGACGCTGGGCGATGACGAGACCCTGCTGGTCCAGTCGGGCAAACCCGTCGCCGTGTTCACCACGCACCCCGACGCCCCCCGCGTCCTCATCGCCAACGCGAACCTCGTCGGCCGCTGGGCGACGTGGGAGGTGTTCCGCGACCTGGAACGGCGTGGGCTGATCATGTACGGCCAGATGACGGCCGGCTCGTGGATCTACATCGGCACCCAGGGCATCCTGCAGGGCACCTTCGAGACGTTCGCCGCCGTGGCGGCGCGCCACTGCGGCGGTACGCTCAAAGGCCGGCTCGTCGTCAGCGGTGGCCTCGGCGGGATGGGCGGCGCCCAGCCGCTCGCCGCAACGATGAACGACGGCGTCTGCCTGGTGGTGGAGGTCGACCCCACGCGTGTCCAGCGCCGGGTCGAGACGCGCTATCTCGACCGGGCGACGGCGTCGCTCGAGGAAGCCCTCACCTGGTGCGATGCGGCCCGCCACGCAGGCACACCGCTGTCCGTGGGGCTCGTGGGCAACTGCGCCGACGTGCTGCCGGCGCTGGTGCAGCGCGGCGTCGTCCCCGACGTCCTGACCGATCAGACCTCGGCGCACGACACGCTCAATGGCTACGTCCCCGCCGGATGCTCGCTCGCCGACGCCGTAGCGTTGCGCGGCGCCGACCCCGCCGAGTATGTGCGCCGCGCCGTCGCGAGCATCGCGGTGCACGTGCGGGCGATGCGCGAGCTGCAGCGCAGGGGCGCCGTCACGTTCGACTACGGCAACAACATCCGGAGCGTCGCCGCCGATGCCGGCGTCACGGACGCGTTCGACATTCCGGGATTCGTGCCGGAGTACATCCGGCCGCTGTTCTGCGAGGGGAAAGGTCCGTTCCGCTGGGTCGCGCTGTCGGGCGACACGAAGGATCTCGATCGCACCGATCGCCTCGTGCTCGAGCTGTTCCCGGACAATGCGCACCTGGCGCGGTGGATTCGCCTGGCGCGCGAGCGGGTCGCGTTCCAGGGGCTCCCGGCGCGCATCTGCTGGCTGGGGCAGGGGGAGCGGGCGCGCTTCGGAGTGGCGCTGAACGATCTCGTCGCCGCCGGAGAGTTGTCGGCGCCGATCGTGATCGGCCGCGATCACCTCGACACGGGCAGTGTCGCGTCGCCGTTCCGCGAGACCGAAGCGATGCGCGACGGATCGGACGCGATCGCCGACTGGGCAATCCTCAACGCGCTGGTGAACACGGCGTCCGGCGCGTCCTGGGTGTCGTTCCATCATGGCGGCGGGGTCGGCATCGGCAACTCGCTGCACGCCGGGCAGGTGATCGTGGCGGACGGGACGCCCGCGGCCCGGCGGCGGCTCGAGCGCGTCCTGACGAACGATCCCGGAATCGGCGTGGCGCGGCACGCCGACGCCGGTTACCCCGCAGCGCTGGCCACGGCGCGCCACGCCGGGCTGCGCTTGCCGATGCTGGAGGCGGGCGACTGAGTCTCCTCTTGACCGGCGCGCGGGCGGTCGTGACCTGCCGCGGACCGGCGCGCGCACGACGCGGCGCCGAGCTGTCGCAGCTCGAAGTGCTGCCGGACGCCGCCGTCCTGATCGAGGGAGGTCGCATCGCCTGGGTCGGGCCGCACAACGACCGGCGCGCGATCCAATCCGCCATCCGCCATCCGCAGTCCCCGATCGAAGAAGTGGAAGTCCGCGGTGTGCTTTTCCCCGGTTTCGTGGATTGCCACACCCACGCCGTGTTCGGTGCGCCGCGATTGGACGATCACGAGCGCCGCGCCCTCGGGGCGACGTATCAGCAGATCGCTGCAGCGGGCGGCGGCATTCTGCAATCCGTGCGCGACGTGCGCGCACGCAGCGAGGCCGAGCTGCACGCCGTGACGCGGTCACGGCTGCTTGCCCTGCGGGCCCACGGCAGCACTACGATCGAGGTCAAGTCGGGATACGGGCTCGAGCTGGAGACCGAGCTCAAGCAGCTGCGCGTGATTCAGCGGGTGAGCGAGTCGGAGCGACTGCAGCTCGTGCCGACGTTCCTCGGGGCGCATGAAGTGCCGGCGGAATACCGGTCGCGCCGCGCGGAGTATGTGCGATTGGTGATCGAAGAGATGCTGCCCGCGGTCGCGCGCGCCCAGCTGGCGCGCTGCTGCGACGTGTTCTGTGAGCCCGGCGTGTTCGATCCGGCGGAAACACGGGCCATCCTGAGCGCCGCACGGAAGGCGGGTCTGGCGCTCAAGCTCCACGCCGACGAGCTCGAAGGGTCGGAAGGGGCGGTGCTGGCCGCAGAGCTCGAGGCGCTCTCGGCGGATCACCTCGCCGGCATCTCGGACGCCGGGATCCGCGCGCTCGGCTCGAGTGCCACCGTCGCCGTCCTGCTGCCGGCGACGATGAGCTTTCTCGGACGGCAGCGACAGGCGCCGGCGCGGCGCCTCATCGAAGCGGGCGCCGCCGTGGCCCTCGCCACCGACTTCAACCCCGGGTCCTCTCCCACGCCGGGGCTCCCGCTCGTGATGAGCCTCGCCGTCTCGCAGCTCGGCATGCGGCATGCAGAGGCGGTGGTGGCGTCGACGGTGAACGCCGCTGCCGCCCTCGGCCTGGCAGAGGACCGCGGCCAGATTGCCCCTGGGTTTGCCGCCGATCTCGTAGCCTGTGACGTCTGGGACTGGCGGGAAGTGGCGTATTGGGCAGGGGCAAACCTCGTAACCGCCGTCTGGACAGCGGGTTCCGCTTGTCCGCTCTCGCCACCCCCGGTATCTTTGGGCATCCATGTCGAAGCTTGAGAAGCTCAAAGAGCGGGCGCGGGCCCTCGAAGGCAAGGATACCAAAGCCGCGATCGACTCGTGGCTCGAAGTACTCGACGCCCAGGAAGACGAGTCGGATCCCAATCCTGATCTCGCCATCTTCAACCGGATCGGCGACCTCTATCTCAAGCAGAAGGACCCCGGGCTCGCGGCCGATTACTACGACCGCGCTGTCGATCGCTACGCAGAGCTTGGCTTTCACAACAATGCGATCGCGATGTGTAACAAGGTGTTGCGGAATGCACCGGGGCGTCCCACCACGTATCTGAAACTCGCAAAGCTCTACGCGGCCAAAGGGTTCACCGGAGAAGCCCGCCAGAATTTCATTGAATACGCGGAACGGATGCAGAAGGCCGGCAACATCCAGCAGGCCTTTCAGGCGCTGAAGGAGTTCGTCGACCTGTCGCCGGAAGGGGAGCAGCTGCGGCAGATGCTCGAGGAGCATCTGCGCGCCCACGGCGGGCCGGAGCTGCAGGCGAAGCTCGCGGCGGCGCCTCCGGCGAAGGCCGCGGCGCCCGCGCCGAAGGTCGCGAAGCGCAAGACGACGAGTCTCGTCTTCCTCGATCTCGACGAACCGGCGAAGGCGAAGACTCCGATGCCGGGGCGCCCCAGCGGCGGCCCGGCGCGCCCCACGATGGCGCCGCCGGTGAGCGCGCCCGTGGCAAAGGCACCGCCGCAGGCGCCTCCTCCGTCCGCGCCTCCCGCCGCACGGCCGGCGGCCGGGGCGATCGAAACGACGAGTCTGGGAGACGACGTCGTCAGCGAGCCGGTGGATCATCTCGACGGTTTGCAGATCACCAATACCGATTTCGACCACGTCCGGGAATCGGTGCGGGGTGTCGAATCGATCCGCCAGGAGAATCTCGTCGGCGACGCAGAGCCACTCGACGGGCTCGAGCCGACTGCGCCGACGGCCGAGGAGCCGGAGGCTGCCGAGCCGATCGATCTGCCGCTCGTGGAAGCGTTCGATGTCGACGTGCCCGACAGCGTGCTCGAGGAGGAGCCTTCGCTGCCGGTCCAGGAGCTCGTGGTGCCGCCCGCGGTCGAGCCGTCGAAGCGCAAGACGGTGGTCGAGATTCCGCCGCTGGATCTCGAGCCCAATTTCGACGTCGACGCCCTGGAAACCGCCACGACGGCGCGTCACCATGAGGTCGACGACGAGCCGCTGGCGATCGACGATACGATCGAGGTCGTCAAGGAATCGGAGCAGGGAGAAGCGATCCTGTTCGGCGGGCTCGGCGAGGAAGCGCTGGAGACGCCGTCGATCGACGAGCTCGAAGCGCGCGTGGCCGACGATCCCGACGACGCCGAAGCTCATCAGGCGCTGGGCGAAGCCCTGATCGAAGAGGGGCAGCGGGATCGCGGCATCGAAGAGCTGGAGCTCGCGACCGCCGGGTTCGAGAACGCGGGCAATCTGTCCCACGCGCAAGGTCTGGTGGACGAGATCCTGCGGCTCGATCCCAACAGCGTGCGGCATCGCCAGAAGCAGGTGGAGTTCGCCTTCAAGACCGGTGACAAGGCGAAGCTGATCGAGGCGTATCTCGAGCTCGCCGATACGCTGCTGCGGACCGATCTCGCCGACAAAGCGCGCGCGGTGTACGAGCGCGTGGTCGAGCACGACCCGAAGAACGAACGCGCGCGCGCGGCGTTGGCGATGCTCGCCCCGGCCCCCGAGCCCCCGAAGAAAGAAGGGCGGGTGGCGCCGAAGGACGCGAAGATGCGCGTGCGCGACGAGACGAGCGAGGTCGGGGACTTCGTCGACCTCGGAGCGATGATTCTCGACGAAGACGGGCCGCGCGACACGCGGATGAAGGTGCAGGACGAGGAGCCGAGCGGCGACGAGGAGCAGGACTTCCGCGAGATGCTCACGCGCTTCCGTCAGGGCATCGACGAAAACATCGAAGACACCGACTTCCAGTCACACTACGACCTCGGTGTGGCCTTCAAGGAGATGGGCCTGCTCGACGAGGCGATCTCCGAATTTCAGAAGGCGCTGCGGGCGCCCGAGGGCAAGCTGCGCACCTC
>CAZXKN010000137.1:0-6466 GCA_964641815.1 uncultured Gemmatimonadaceae bacterium
GCCGCGAGATCGTCCACGATGTGCGGCGTGATGAGAATGATCAGATCGCGCCGTTCTTCGGTCTGCGACGTGAAGCCGAACAGCCGCCCCACGATCGGCAGATCGACGAGAAACGGGATTCCAGACTTGGTGAGCGTCAGATCGGTCTCGGTGAGGCCGCCCATCACAATGGTTTCGCCGTCGCTCACCAGCACCTGCGCATCCGCCTGCTGGGTCTGGAAGGTGAAGCCGATGTCCACCGATGCCGGCTTCACCGCCGAGCGCTCGGCATGGAGCTGCATGAGGATCTGCCGGTTCGCCGTCACGTGCGGCGTCACCCGCAGGTTGATACCGGTTTGCTGGAACGAGACGGTGGCCCGTGGCACGGCGTTCGTCTGCCCCGCCTGGGACGACACGTCGATGATGCGAATCGGCACGCGATCTCCCACCAGCACCTCGGCGGGGCGGTTATCGAGCGTGGTGACCGAGGGCTCCGCCTGCACGTCGGCGAGGTCGACGCTCTGCAGCGCCTGCACGAACGTGGTGAGCGTGAAATTGCCGAGCGCGGTGGAGAAAATCAGCTTCAGCGCCGGGTTGATGACCTGCTGATCGGCGTTGCCGATCGCCGACAGCGAGTTGCCGCCGAGGTCGACGATCGTCTGATCGGGCGTGAACGGCTTGCCGGTGGAGTCGAGCCGCGACACCAGCTTGTTGAAGAACTGGGTCGGCGAGCCGAGGTCGTACTGCAACCCGAGGCTCTGCACGTCGGTGCGGTCGACCAGGATGATCTTCGCCTGGATCGACACCTGCGGCGTGCGAATGTCGAGGCCCTTCACGAACTGCTCGATCTGGTCGATGCGCGTCTGCACGTCGGTGATGACGAGCGCATTGTTGGTCGTGTCGGCCACGACCGCACCGCGCGACTTGGAGACGATCGACTGCACCGCGGGGACGAGCGACGAGGCCTGGGCGTAGTTCACCCGCACGAGGCGCGTCTCGACCGGCACGGTGGAATCGGCACGCGCCAGGTCCTTGCGGTCGACGACGACGAGAATGCCGCCCGGCTGGTTCTGCACGTCGAGCCCCTGCGAGGCGAGCACGGCGTTGAAGGCGAGGTCCCACGGCTGGTTCTTGACCTCGGCCGTGACCTTGCCGGTGATGCCTTTGCTGACCACGATGGTGCGGCCGCTGAAGGCGGCGAACCCGGCGACCACATCCTGAATGTCGGCGTCATCCCACTGCACGTTGATGCGCGGCGCCTGCGATTGCAGCGCGTCGGTGCGGTGCAGCGCGAGGTACTCATCCACCGTCTCGGTGGTTCCGGCCACGGGCGTCGAGACGCGCGCCGGGTCCCCGGTGACGGGGGGCGGCGGCGCCAGCGGCGCGGCGGCAGGCGCCGCAGCCACGACGCTCGTCGACCCGCCGCTCGTCCAGGCGGCGAAGGCGGTGCGCTCGGAGCCGATTTCCACCCGGACCTGTCCCGGCCCGCGCTCGATGTGGTAGTCCTTCAGGACGTCGAGGTCGATCACCACGCGCACGACGCCGGGCTTGAACTGGCCGTAGCGGATGTTCTTGATGCCGCCGCGATTCTCCCCGTCGTACAGGGTGGCAGGCGCGATGAGGTGCGCGCCGAGAAGGTCGAGCACCAGCCGCGCAGGGGACTCGAGGGTGAAGTCCTGCACCTCGACCGCACCGCGGAGATCGATCGTGACGGTGACCTTGCCGCTCGCCGGCGCCACGGTGACGGACCGCACTTCGCCGTCCCGCGTGGCAGCCACGAGACGGGTGGCCGCCGCAAGGGCGAGGCACGCGGTCGCTACGATACTGCGCTTCATGGCGTCTCCTCCTGCTTGGCGAGCGAAAGCGTCGCCTGCCGTTCAAAGCCGAATTCCTGAATCGTGAACACGACGTCGCGCGGCTTGATCTGCGTCACGCGCAGCCGGCCGAGCACGTCGCCCGTGCGGACGCGATAGCGCTTGGTGGTCGAGATGTCACGCAGCACCGCGACGCTGCGCGCCGCATAGCGCTCGTCGTAGATGATGGCAACGAGCTTCAGATCGGTGATCAGAGGCCGGATATCACCCGACTTGAGCAGCGACAGAAACGGATCGCGCCCGGCGCCCTGGTAGGAGAAGACCTCGCGCGACAGCGACAGCGGCCCGGTGTCGCTGGCGGCCGCGGCGGCGCGCGCGCTGTCGGCACGCGCGGTTTGTGCCGCGAGCGCCGGGGCGAGCCACAGCAGCGTCAGGACGAGGCTACGGATGCGCATTCGCCGCTCCTCCCGCCGTGGCCGGGGCGACCGCCACCCGCTTCACGTAGGTCCGCAGGTCGAAGTCCGCTTCGAGCAGGGCGCCGGTCGTGTCGCCGACGAACTTCTGCGTCTGCGCCGTTGCCGCCTTCAACACCACCGTCTGCGGCACCATGATGCGGGCGAGGCTCGCGACGTCGGAGAGAAACTCCCCGATGTCGTCGTAGTGTCCGTAGATCTCGTAGTGATAGCGGTAGATATCGAACGCCGGCTGGCCGGGCTTCTTGGCCTTGGCGGTGTCCCCGGGCTCCCGAATCGACAGGACCAGCGGCGGCCCCGGCTCCACCGAGAGCGGCTGGAACGTGCCCACCGTCAGCCCGCGCACCTTGGCGCGGTTGGAGATCTGGTCGAGCAGGGTCGGAACGTCGTTGCCCTCCGGCACCAGCCGGCGCATCAGCCCGAGGCCGGCGCGATAGCGCTCGATCGCGCGGCGCATGCTCTCGACGCTCCCCGACGCCAGATCGGCTTTCGCCTTGCGGATGACTTCGCTCAGGCTGTCGATCTGCGTCTGCGTCGACTTGATCTCGGCCATCTTGGGCGCCTGGACTTTGGTATAGCCGAAGTAGATGCCCACCAGGGAGAGGACGATGATCAGCAGCATCGCCTGGCTGCGCTGGTCCGTGGGAAGTCCGAAGGCCATCGGCTACCTCACCGACTCGACCAGCGGCACGGTGCGGATGTAGAGCGAATCCGCGCGCTTGTACCGCAGGGTGATGTTGAATTCCGTCACCGGGCGATCCTGCTCGATCACCGTGGTGGCGCGGGTGGCCTGGACGTCCGTGATCCATGGCGACGCGGTGAGCTGCCGCAGGAACGTGGTGTACGCCTGGATGTCGACGGTGCGCCCGTCGATCGACACGCGCGTGTCGGTGGACACCCCGGCGTCAGCGGTGGCGGTCCCGGTCGTCGTCCCCGTCGTGGTCGTGGCGGCGGGTGCGCTGGAAAGATTCTGGATCTGCGTGACCCAGGTGTATTGCGGCAACGCCTTCGTGATCTCGTCGAGCAGATGCGGCCAGACGAAGCGGTCGGCGTCGATGGTACGGATGATCGTGAGCTCGGCGGCGAGCGAGTCGCGCGCGCGCTCCGCCTGCCGCTTCTGGGCAGCGACGGCGTCGTAGCGCCGCTTCTCCGACTGCACTCCGGCCAGCACCGTGTCGAGACGGCTGAGGCGCGCGGTATTCACGGTATAGAGCGCGGCGTTGCCGCCGATCGCGACGATGCCCGCGGCGATCGCGCCGAGCAGCCAGGGGTCCTTCACGTTCGACAGCACGGCCCCCAGGTTCGGCATCTTGAGGCGCGCGCCGCCGCCCGTGGCTTTGCGCTTCAGCCCCGGCAGCAGGTTGATTTCGATCATTACGCCGCCCGCCGCAGCGCGAGTCCGACCGAGAGCATCAACAGCGGCGCCACTTCATCAAGCGACACCGACTCGTAGACCGAATCGCGCACCTTGAGCCGCTGCACCGGATTGGCCGGCTCGACCGGCACCTTGAGGCGCTGCGCCAGGGCGTCGTTGAGGCCGGGAATGCGCGCGCCGCCGCCGCTCGTGAACACGCGCGACAACCCGCCCGCCGAGCGCGACGCGGTCGCCAGGAACGCCGCCGCCCGCTCCACCCCCACCGCCACCTCTTCCCCGCGCGCCTCGACGTAGCCGGCGAGGTCGCCGCTCTGGGCGGCGCCCGTCACCACGCGCTCCGAATCCTCCGCCGACATCCCCTTTTCGCGCTGCAGGTCCTCGCGGAACCGGCGCGTGCCGACGGACAGGTCGCGGGTCAGCACCGGGACGCCGTCGTCAAGGATGTTCACGTTGGTCACTTCGTGCCCGATGTTCACCAGGCCGACGACGCCGCTCATCGCATCGGGGTAGTTCAACTCGAAGGCGTTGTGAATCGCGAAGGCGTCGACGTCGATGATCGCCGGCTCGAGACCCGCCTCGCGCAGCAACGACACGCGCCCATCGACCAGCTCGCGTTTGGCGGCCACGAGGAGCACGTTCATCTGCAGCCCCTCGGCGTCGGGGTCGAGGATCTGGAAGTCCAGCTCCACGTTGGCCATGTCGAAGGGGACGTGCTGCTCGGCTTCCCAGCGGATCACGTCGCGGGCTTCGGCTTCCCGCATCCGGTCCATCTGGATCTTCTTGACGATGACGTCGCGCCCGCCGACCGCGGTGACCACGCCTTTCGGCTTCACGCCGGCGGTGGAGAAGAGCCCCCGGATCGCCTCCGCGACGATCCCGGGATCCATGATTTCGCCCTCGACGATGGCGTCGGCCGCGACCTCGGTCGTGGCGACCCGAATCAATTCCGGCTCACTCGAACGGTGGTCGACCACCACGAGCTTGACGATGCCGGAGCCGATGTCGAGCCCGACTGTGGTTTTCTTGCCACCAAAGCCCAGAAGAGCCATGACTCCCCATAGCGTTAAAGAAACGGCGGAACCGGGGCAAGCTACGGTAAGACCTTGCCCTTATCCTGTCAAGCCTCGAACCTACTTGAGGCCAATCCAACAACTGTTTTGGGGGAAAAGAGTTATGGCGCTTGAAACAGCTGAATCCACGCGCGGGAGGAGAGCGGCGAGAGTGGTGCCGCAGAATCTAAGCTGTTTGCAATAATGCATTTAGAGTAGTGCACCTTAAGTTGGGTCACCGGCCCGGCCCCGGAACGCAGTTCTGCTGCTGCCAAGATACCACTTACGTCCGCAGGCGCTGTGATGTCGACCGCTCCCTTCACGATCATCATGCCATGAAAAGTGAACGGGCCAGTGATTCGCAAGTCGCCATTTACCAACAGGATGCCCTGTCCAATACCACCGCCCAGGGTGAGATCCCCATCAACCCTGACTATCGGGAGGTATTCGCCGCATGGCGCAATGACCCCTCCAGGGTCACCCCAGTTCGACGAGCGCTGGCGATCACATGATGTTCCGACAGTGGCAGGACTCGTTGTATAGGTCCCTCCTGGAAGGACAAGGGTCGCCCGTTCATTGAATCGATCGAACGCGCCAACGTCGCCGGTGGCTTGCAGCAGCTCAGGTGGGGACCCCTGGAGCTGCGCTGATCCACTGACTCCCACAGATGGCGCCGCGATGCCAGCGATCGCGCTATCCGGAGCAGCACAGCTGTCGATTCCCGGCGGGGCCTCGTCGGCACCACTGATGACCACACCATCGCCGAGGGCGACCGGCGCAGCGACGGAGACGGCCGCTCTGGGGGAGACGCTGTCGGGCCGTGGGCGCAGCAGCCACCCGATGCGCACGCCCGCCGCTTCGCGCGACGCTGGACCGCCCGGCGGCCGCGGCGCCACCTCGAGGAGCACTACCTCGGACGTGAGCCGGCGGACCAGGGCACTCCAGTCGCGCCCGGCGTCGAAGGAAATGGAATCGAAGGTCCGCGGCAAGTCAGCGCGCAGCGCTCCGGCCGTCATCGCGGCCGCGAGCTCTGCGCCGACCCGCTCCGCACCGACCAAGCCTCGTTCTTCGCGGCGCAGGGCCCCCGCGGCGCGCTGCTCCTGCACCGCGAGGATCGTCACCAGCGTCAGCAGCACGCCGCCCACGACGAGCCCCCACAACACGACAGCGAGCGCCGCTCCGCGAGCCGGTTGCGACATCGCCTCGGGCTATCGGCGCCGGTTGTTGCGCAGCGCGACGAGCGTCACGAGGCTGTCTACCGGCTGGTCGAGCGCGCCGCCCGCGTCGCGAATCGGCTCCACCGTCGCCGCACGAACCCGCACGTCCACCAGGCGCACCCGCGTGGGATCAGCGGTGACGGCTCCCGTTGAATCGAGGTAGCTGAGCGCCAGACCATCGGGAGTGAGGGGACCGAGCAGCGGCTGCAGACTCGCGCCGGTCTGCTGGCCGACGTACCAGCGCCCGTCTTCAGCAGACCGGTACAGTCGATAGGTGACGGTCTCGAAGCCCAGCACCGGCGTGCCCATGGGAAAGCCATCCGGTGCCGGCAGCGTGACACCGAGACGGATCCCGGTGGCGCCGTCGGCGCAGGGCCCGGCGCCAACCGTGGTGAGACCGGTGCGGACCCAATGGTCGGCGCCGCCGGCGAGGATCCACAGCGAGTCGCTGTCGGGGTCGACGTTGCGCACGCCATAGCGCAGCGCGTCGCTCAGCACGAGCACCACTGCTCCCGTCACCCCGACGGGCTGTTCTCTGCACAACACCCCGAACACGCGC